>NZ_JAHLQD010000032.1:0-161500 GCF_018918225.1 Roseburia sp. MSJ-14 | reverse complement strand
ATATTTGTACATTATTTTCCGCTCCGTAAATGGTATTTTTCTATTGAAAACTGCACGAAAAAAGATTTAAGTTCTGTTAAAACCGTGCACTTTATTATACCATCTTTGAGCAGAAAATACAGTAAAATCAATAGTTTTAAGCTGATTTTCTTTTAATCAGCAGACACTAGTTAACATTGTGCTAATTCCTAATAGCACAATTGGTATCACATAATAAAGATTTTGTGTTTTCCATACAATCCCTGATTTTTTTAAGAATAATCCACAAAGGAACAGTGTTCCAACTATAATAAGTGGAAACGTCACGCTGGCATAGTTTTTATAAAAAGCTATGGTAAAACATACACTATAAATCAATGCTGCTACAAGAAAATATATTGTATTGTGTTCTAACACGGGATTTTCTAGTTTACATTTCTGTTCCATCGTCTCCATCATCATCTCTCCATTCTAAAATTTCTCCGGGCTGACAGTTCAATGCCTTACATATCTTGTTCAATGTATCTACTTTAATTGCTTTCGCTTTTCCATTTTTTAAAATTGAAATATTTGCCATCGTGATGCCTACTCGTTCTGATAATTCGGTTACACTCATTTTTCGTTTTGCTAACATTACGTCAATATTTATAATAATAGACATTTGCCTCACCTCTTTTTGTATTTTTAAATGGTAAATTCATTTTCTTTTTGAATCTCCGCTGCCTTGCGTACTAAATGTGATAAGGCTGCGGCAGCTACTGTGATTGCAATTCCCACAAACACTGCGATAAGAGATATTAAAAACATTCCCGGATGATTGATTCCAATTACCATAAATACTAAATTCACTACAAAAAAGTAAACACTGTCTAATGCTGCTAATATCGCTATATTTTTAAGGTATAGAGCATTTTCTATAGAAAAAGAATTGTCCTTTCCTATTTCTGTGGAAATTTTCCATCCGAAATACAGCACCCAGTAACATGGAATTGCTGAAATCAGTAAAACAATCAACCATGGCAGATACCATGACATATACTCTTCATTTATTTCTGTAAACTCTTTTCCCCACACTGGGATAAAATATAAGTAAACAATTGCTCCACAAATCACCATTCCTGCTATGATTCCTTTTAACCATCTACTTAAACTTTTTTGACTCATAATAAGCCTCCTTATTTTGCTTTTCTTTCCTTATTTATCCATAGAATACTACTACAATTCAAAAAAGTCAACACAAATTTATCGTTTTACAATAAATTTGTGTTGACTTTCGTTTTATTTTTATTCTATTTTAATTTATAATCTTTATTATAACTGAACAGAAACCATAGGCTGTGTTTGGTCTTTTATGGGTTTTCCATCATTGGTATATCCTTTTACTTCAGTCCCTTCTGATTCCTTTTTCTCTTTTTCTTTCTCTTGTACACTATTTTCTTCCTTCAATTCATGATTTGCTTCTCCAAGGGTTTCTGCCTGAGAGGTTGTTGCATTTGCTACTGCCTTTTCTGCTTTTGCAAGCTCTTTTTCCTTTCCCTCTGTAGAACCTCCTCTTCCCTGATCTATACGAATCTCTATTTCAAGAACAGCAGCCCTTCCCTCCATATGGGTTGCTACACTTTCTTGTACTTTTGCCTGATTCATTGCATTATCAGCCGAAATCATTGCTTTCATATTTTTATCTTTTTCTGATTTTTCACCTGATTTTTCTGTTAATTCATCCATAGAGGAATTCTTTTTTTGCTGTTCTTCTCTTCGCTGTTCTATCTGATGCTGACGCAATTCATTGTTTAACTCTGTTATTTGTTTTTGCAACTCCTGACGCTTTTTCATTTTTTCTTCTGCATCCATTTCATCATTGGATGAAAGCTCTTGCAGCTTTTTTTGTACATTGCTGATTTCTTTTTGAATCCTTCTACTCTCAGCATCTTGGGTTTGCAACATTGTTGTTTTATCCTGCGCAGCCCCCTGGCTGATACCACTAATTCTCATCATATTTTTCCTCCTTGAATCTAAATTAAATTCCTTTTCACCGGATATTTCGGAATTCTTTCAATTAAAGGAAAGAAGTTTGTTGTAGAACGGCTCTTTTTTGTCGTGAAGTAACTTTTATTCTAACATCAACATAACTTTGAGGGTAACAAGTTGATCTTTTCGAGTAATATCCATATCTCCAAAATATTTTTGTGCTACTCTTCTTATATTTTCAAGACCAAATCCATGCTTATCCTTTTCTTCTTTGGTCGTTTTTGGTAAACCTGTTTTTTCATTTAACAAAAGTTCATTTAAAAAGGAATTTTTTACTTCTATCAGATAGGCATTTTTTTCACGATAGGAACTTATTTCAATATAAGGATTGTCCCTTACATTTACATTTTCCATTGCATTCGTAATGGCATTGTTCAGGATAACACTGATATCAAAAACGTTGATTTTAGTACTTTGAGGATAATGAAAGTTACAATGAAATGCTATCCCCTTTTCTTCTGCTTCTTTTTGCTTTTCTGTTAAAATTATATCTGTTATGGGATTTCCTGTTTTTATTTCTGGGGTTATTTTATCTAACTCCTGCTTTAGCTGTGTCATATAGGCTTTTGCTTCCTGATATTCTCTTTTTTCATAGAGATTTTGCAGAATCATGATGTGATTTCCCATATCATGTCTAATTCCTCGTATTTCCTGATACAGCTTTTCCACTTTTTCTACATGGGCTTTTATCTCTTCTATCTGATTTTGCAACATGTGATTTTGTCGTTCTTCTCTTTGCGTACTTTTGATTCCCTGAAACAGAAAAATTAACACCAAAATTGCGCCAAAATATATGGCATAGGTAATAAAACAAAGTAAATTGTACCCGCCATAGATATTATAAATACTTTTTTTCGTATCTGTTTCATAAATCTGATTGTAATATTTTAACATCAGATACCCCATAATACCTGATAAGGATGGAATAAATAGGAGCATCAATTCTTTCCTAGTCATTCCCTCTTCCTTGTATATATAAACCTTTTGAATCAGCCATACTGCGAAAAACAGTAACAAAAAACTAAAGAGAAACGAAAATAATAACTGTGTGATAAATACCAGAAACCATATGTGCCAATCATTATTCTCTTTTATACCTTTTTTTATTATCTGGTAGCATTCTATTTCTACACAGCCTTCCATAGAAAATGAAAGCCAGCGCAAGGAAAAGAATGTTATTGCCAAAAACATCTTTTGCTCCACTTTTTCTCGTTCTATCCAGTACATTACCAGAAACCCGGACAAAGTTCCGATTCCGTATACCACAAAATTACTTATAGGGATTGGAATATAATACAACAACAACATTACAGCAAAATATACGAATCCTACCAGCCAGACATTTCTTTTCTTTCCCATAAACTGCTTTGCCAGATAATAATAGCAATAGGCAGTAATTACTATGGTTCCTATGATAAATATATTATTTGCCAAAGCATAATAAAATGCTACGTTTTTCATACCACACTATATTCCTTTCCGCTTACTTTCATTGTATTTAAGATACCTTTTTACAAACTCCGGATAGTTTTGCTTTGCCATAATTGCGGTACCCCTCTCCAGATAAATAGTAGTGGCATTGTACTTTTCTACATATTTGAAATGAATTAAATAGGCTCTATGAGAGCGAAAAAATGCTTTTCCTACTTGCTTTTCTAATTCTGACATTTTCCCATAATACTCTAAATCCCCATCTGTTTTATGTAATATAATTTTTCGATTAAATACTTCTGCGTAAATAATATCTTTTATCCACACTTTTGTGCTAGTTCCTCTGGTTTTTACCCAAATACAACTTTCTGATGCCTGAATATCTACATTATTTTCTTCATATTGTTTTATTGCTCTTTTTATAACTTCTCTAAACTTTTCTTCACTGAATGGTTTTACCAGATAATGAAAAGCACCTACATCAAATGCTTCAAATACATATTCTTCTATGGCTGTGACAAAAATAAGAATCATCTTTTCTGACTTTTTGCGTAACTCCCTTGCTATTTCCATTCCGTTTTTTTGGGGCATCTGAATATCTAAAAATAAAATATCCGGCGGATTTTCTGCTAAAAGCAGTTGTTCGCCGGATGAATAAGATACGGTTTCTCCATTTGGATTGTACTGTTTTATTTTTTCCTCTAAGATTTTCCGTACAGATTCCTCATCATCACATATTGCAATCTGCATTTTTCCACTTCCTTATTCTTTTTCTCTCTATTATATCGAAAAAATGCCCTATTACTATATGTAAATGTCGTGAAATGACTATTTTTTGTTGTAAAACTATAAGTTCTTAGCTAAGTCACAGATAATCTCAATACATTTTTCGTAACCAATATCGCTACTATTAAGACAAATTGTATAGTTTCCTGCTTCGCTCCATTTTCCCCATTTTTATCCCTCAAATACTTCTATTTTATTTTTCTCTTTTTTCTTCTCTTTTTTCTTCAAAATATCTTTTTAATCTGTTAAAGGATTCTTCATGTCCCTTTGCTCTCATTGCCGGGAATGCTTTCATCAAACGTCTTTCACCACTATTTCGTTTTTCTAAGGCTTCTTTATACTTCGCCTGAAGCTGCAATAATTCTTCCTTTTTTCCACTGAATGCAGACTTTACATTTCCAAAACTTTCGGTAAGTTCGTCTTTTTTATCTGTAATACTGCTCTTTATACTGGTGAGATTCTCCACAAGTTCCTCGTGATTTTCAGAAAACTCTGTACTTTTAACTTCCATCGTTTCCTTAAAATCTTCACTTTTTTCTAATACGGTGGTAACACCTTCATAGATATTTTCACCTATTTCATTGGAAACGACCTTTATCTTAGCTCCAAGTTCGTCTATCATCTTCAAATGCTCATTAAACTTGAGAATAGTGCTTACTGTAATTACTAAGTCTACTGCAAATACAATACATAAGATTACCAAAATAATAGTTCCTGGAAGTTTTGGCACTGCTTTAAGAACTGCATAAATAGTTGGATGAATCACATCCATAATCAAAACACAGGCAATTCCCCACAGGATAGAAAATTTTAAGCACACATATCCACAAATGTTGAAAGGTTGTTTAGAATAATCCCACCATTGGTTGTGGAATAGCTTTTCCAATAAAAATCCTGTAATAAATTCAATGATTGATGTAAGTAAAATAGAACCGACAAATAGTATTAAAAAATTGTATTTTAAAGGTGTCAATATCACTATTACAACTAATACACCACAGCCGTAGACCGGACACACCGGACCATTTAGAAATCCACGGTTTACAAACTTACCTGTTTCTAAGGCTGCATATGCTACCTCTGTACACCACCCTAAAAATGCATAAATTACAAATATCCAAGCTACTTCATAAAATGATACTGGCATGATAAAACTCCTCCTTTGGTACATTTATTATGATTATAGAGGAGTTAAAAATATTTTGCAATTACTATTTTTTCTATTCAATCTCTTTTTCTTTTAAATTATATGTAACATATCTAAAACTGTATTTTCACTTTATTTCTACATATAATTTATTACTTCCCTTTTATTCAAGAACATAACTTCTTTGCTTTTGCATAATCTTTTTTTCTCACATAAATTACATAATAATATTTTATTTTTTCTTCTGTATATGAATATGGAAGTTTTGCTCTTGCTGCCATATCTGAATGAATTATATCTAACAAAATATTAGAATTTCTCTTTGTATTCAAATTATATTTAATCTCATTAGCCTCTAACTTTTCTCTTATATTGGCAATCTCTTCTGAAGATATATCTACCAAAAGTTTCTTTCGATTAAAAAATGTTATCATTAGCAAGACCTCACTTTTTTCTGTACTTTTTAGTTTATAGAGTTTAATTGGAATCATTAAATATTCTTTTCTGATACATTACTTAAAAAATCAGAATATAGTTCTTCATAGCTTTTTCCAAAAATTTTTTCTAATTCTTCGTACTCAGATGTTGCCTGAACTACTGTATCAATTCCATAATTTTCTACCAAATACTTTACAAAAACATATGCCTCCGGATACGAAAGACTATTTCCTCTTTTACTTTCTAGCTTTGATTGAACTCCCTCTTCTCTTATATCTGCAATTGGTGTATCTACTATATAAATTCCAGATTTTAATTCTGGATTAAGAGTAGCTACCACTCCCCATGCTTCGTAGATTAATATTTCATCAACCTCTTCCTCACTCAATGGTAAATTTAAATACTTTAGGTAATAATCAATTACCTTCTTTTCAAATACACTTTCTGAATCAGTATCTGTTTCTCTTAAATCATATGTAAGATATCTAAAAATTCCACCTTGACTAATAGATTTTCCATATTTATTTTCTATCTGCAATCCGTAGTAATCCGCAATTCCTTCTGCAATCCACCTTTTATTTTCTATTGAAGATGGTGGAACAAATACATGAACCATTTCATGCCAAATACTATTTGCCGCT
Source organism: Roseburia sp. MSJ-14 (assembly GCF_018918225.1). Lineage (NCBI taxonomy): Bacteria > Bacillati > Bacillota > Clostridia > Lachnospirales > Lachnospiraceae > Roseburia > Roseburia sp. MSJ-14. Next base: position 155,050 of record NZ_JAHLQD010000032.1, on the reverse strand, counting down.
CTAAGTTGAATTACATTTCCATCTGTACTGCTAGTTCCATCCGCTGTCTCCAATAAATTTACCTGTTTTTCCTTTTTTAGTATCTCTTGAATTTGTTTTGTTTCTAATAAATTATCTTCTTGAAGTTTTTCTAATAATCCCTGATACCCTTTCAATGTTTTCATCCAAAATGTTAACATATCATCTGCATTTTGAAGCCAATCTGTAATCTGAAAATTATAATTCCAATTATCTACATTTAAAATTAATGGGTACTGTTGCGAACTTTTAAATTGTATATTATTTAAAAATTCTGTTTCTTCATCATTCCACGGATATTTTTCATCTATCCCGATGGATTTCATCCACTGACTTCGGTATTCCCTACTATTTCCATTATTTAAATATTCCTCTATTCCTTTTTCCTTTATAATACATTGTGTCAATAAATCAGCTGTTGTATTTGCTACTTTTCTTGTATCTTCATCTGCAAATTCTTCTATAAAATAAGCTGGAAACATAGATAATGTATTGATATGTTCTGAATTACTATAGTATTTTTTTAGCTCATCTATATCCAATGTTTTACTTTTATTTTCAAATATAAAATCTCTCAATCCTATACATTGCCACATATCAGTCACATTCAAAGTTTCTTTTACAAGATACTTTCTAAAATCCTCTGTTTCCAAATCAGACGTCGTACAGTAGATTTCATTTTCTGTGCAATAAACCTTTCCTACAATTGTTTTTGATACAATATATACTGTCACTGGATTTTCTTTCTGTCCCGTAACTTTTATCACTTTATCATAATCTTCTTTTATTTGTTGGAACACTTTGTCTGCATTTTTTTCTTCATAAACTTCTTCTGCGATATGTACTGTCAGGTTTCCTTCTGTCTTACACATAGTATCAAAGGTCGCGTTGTATGACTCAGAGCGTGGATGATTGCTTTCTGTGAATGCAGTAGTATTTTGATCACAACTCGAAAAAATAAGTAATTGCGAAATTATTAAAAGTATTGTTACTGCTCTTTTCATAATCTTTCTCCCTTTTGCCATAATAAAATTTCTTTATTATCCTCTGTTTCCACTTTTTTTCTTCACATTCTCTTTTTTATAATTTATACTTTAACAATTAATCATTTTATTTACTAATCCATTTGGTAATTTATCATGTGTTATCAAAATAGTTATTCTTTTACATCTTTCAGCTGCAATCAAGGAATAAATTTCATTTGAAACCTTTACATCGATATTGCTACATACTTCATCTAATATCAAAACATCTGGATTTGAGATTAATGCTCTGGCAATTGCAATTTTCTGCTTTTCTCCCCCAGATAAGTTAGCCCCATTTTCCAATATTACATCATCAAGTTTTTTATCAGCATAAATGCTTTTCATAAATTCCAAAGACAATAATTCACTATCACTAACAACATCTCGCTTTTTTCCAAATAGAAGATTTTCTCTTAAAGAACCTTTGATAATAGGTATGTTTTGTGATACATATTCAATTCTATCCCTTATTGACTTGTTAGAAATTTTTTCTAGTTCAAATCCATTAATTTTAACTCCTTTCATTTCTCTAAATTTTATAATTCCTTTTGCAAATGAACTTTTCCCACAACCGCTTGGTCCACACACCTGCAAAATATCCCCCTTTTCCAACTCAGTTTTTCCCTTGAAAGGAATAGACTTATTCTTGATAATTAAATTTGATATATCAACATCTATAGAACTTATATTGTCTACACTTTCAAAACCGGATATATCTGAATTTTCCTCTAACTTATGAAACAAATCTTTTGCTATATTATAATCTCTTTTACTTATGTTTGTATTTACAATCGTATTTACACTGGAAAAATACATGGGAACTGCGATTGTAGATATCATTAATAAATATGGTGTAATTTCACCACAATAAAATAAATATACCATTATTAACATTACTATATTTTGAATGATACTTGAAATTCCTGAAATAGCTGTTGACATAGATTGAGCATATTCATTGACCCGTGCCATACTTCTATAGATTTTTGCAACAGATACGGACATTTTTTCCAAAAGAGGAGTATAATCAGACAATTGCTTCATATAATCCGGTTGCTGTATATCAGACATTATCTCCTGAAAACCTTCTCCCGTCATTTTTTGCATTATTTGGGACTTTTTAGACAATTGATTGTTTAGTATTTTAAATCCCAGATAGTCAATTGGTATTACAAGTAACAACATAATTGCAAGCCATATATTTGCATTTGCTGTAAGAATAATACAGCCTGCTGCAACTAAAATTGATGACCACATATGGATAAATGCATCCGTCATATATGTATATATGCCATTTACTGAATTTACTATTTTTTCTAATAAATTTGATGGTCCTTCCTCTATCAAATAATCATATTTTGTATTTAACAGCAATTCAATATACTTTTTAAAATTATGTTCATTATATTTTTGAGCAAACCTTTCACGATATACAATCAGTATGATATTAAGTATATTTGCCAATACCATTAACCCTATTACAAACGCTAACCCTTTTGCCGACAAAGTCTCTCCTTTTTTATTCCAAATCTCTATACATAGCGGTCCTGATAATGAAATTAATCCTGTGGCAATAACAACTATTATCATTGCAATAAAAAAGTATCTGTATTCTTTCTTCATATCTCTGATATCCTTTTCCTTAATTTTTTTGAAATTGGTTGATCTGGAATTATTCTTTTATTTTATATTATTTTTAAGAAAAAGTTTATACCAAAACCGGATTTTTTTATTTTTCAGTTTTTATATAAACTTTTACTTTTAAATCTGCTACTATTTTTATCATTATTTACTATTAAAAATAATACATGTTTTATATCTATATTTATATTACTACTTATCCAATGTTTCAAAACTCTACTGTACTTTTTTTAATTCCAATATACATCTTCAAGAAATTTGAGGCTACAATAATCTTCATAAAAAAATTTCTTTGTTGTAATTACGTTTATAATAATTTTCCAACACTTTCACATTTGATTCTACCTTTATTAATTTCATCAACTGATAAGCCTGTTGATAATAATATTAACATGCTTCTTTATCTCCGGTTTTCCCTTCCTGTGTATATGTCTTTTGAATAACTTCGCATATTCTAATTTTTAATATATCATACTTTTTATTATATTAACATGACATTTATGGAACATTTTTGATTGCTTTTTCACACAAAAACAAACCGCACTGTGCTTTATCCACAATGCGGTTTATTTTTCCACTTTATTTTATTTTTAACTCTATTCTTCTTCCTCAGAATCCCCTTCTGCTCTTTCTAATAATTCCTGCATCAGTTCATCATCTGTTTCTGTTACCTGACCGGAAGCTCTTTTTGCTGCCTCGGCTGCAGCCGCTGCACTCATTTTTTCTTCTTCCTCGGTAACTAATTCTGACTCATCTGTTTCTTCCATAAGAGATTTGTCTTCTCGTACTTTTGCAATACTTGCAACCGTAACGTCATCAGAAAGGTTCATCAGTTTAACTCCAGAGGTTACACGTCCCAGAACGGAAATTCCCTCTACCTTCATACGGATAATGATTCCTTCTGTGGTAATCATCATGATTTCATTATCCATATTTACTGCCTTTACTCCGATGATATTTCCAGTCTTTTCGGTAATCTTATAACACTTCACACCCTTACCGCCACGGTTTTGTGGGCTGAATTCTTCCATCTTTGTAAGTTTTCCAAGACCTTTTTCAGAAGCAATCAACAAATATTCGCCCTGAGTATTCAACTGCATTCCAACTACTTCATCTTCATCTGCAAGATTCATACCTATAACCCCCATAGAGGTTCTTCCGGTACTTCTTACATCTGTTTCGTGGAAACGGATACACTGACCATACTTGGTAACCAATACAATATCCTTGGTATTATCGGTAAACTTAACTTCAATAAGTTCATCATCTTCACGAAGGTTAATAGCAGCAAGACCTTTCTTTCTTACATTTGCATAATCCGTTACAGGTGTTTTCTTTACAATACCATTCTTGGTTGCCATAAACAGGTAGTGGTCTTCTTTATATTCTTTTAACGGAATTACTGCCGTAATTTTTTCTCCCGGCTGAAGCTGAATTAAGTTAATAATTGCAGTACCTCTTGCGGTTCTGCTTGCTTCCGGTATTTCATATGCTTTCATACGATATACTTTTCCGGTATTGGTAAAGAACATCAGATAATGATGTGTGGTTGTCATCAAAAGTTCTTCAATGTAATCATCATCAATGGTTTCCATTCCCTTGATTCCTTTACCACCACGGTTCTGGCTATGGAAATTATCAATACTCATACGTTTGATATATCCAAGCTTTGTCATAGCAATAACCGTATTGCTTCTTGGAATTAAATCTTCCATGGAAATATCATATTCGTCAAATCCAATGGAAGTTCTTCTATCATCTCCGTATTTTTCTGCAATTATCATAATCTCTTCTTTGATTACGCCAAGAAGTTTCTTTTCATCTGCAAGAATTGCCTTTAATTCTTCGATTCTTGCCATTAACTCTTTGTACTCTGCCTCTAACTTACCACGTTCCAAACCGGTAAGTGTTCTAAGACGCATATCTACAATTGCCTGCGCCTGCGCATCAGATAATGCAAATCGCTCCATCAAACGTGCTTTTGCTAACTGTACATTTTCACTGCTGCGGATAATGCTGATAACTTCGTCGATATTATCAAGAGCAATTAATAATCCCTGCAAAATATGAGCACGTTCTTCTGCTTTGTTCAACTCATATTTTGTTCTTCTGGTAACAACTTCTTCCTGATGTTTCAGGTAATATCCAAGCATTTCATTTAAGTTCATGACTCTTGGTTGATTGTCTACCAGTGCCAACATAATAACACCAAAGGTATCCTGTAATTGTGTATGCTTGTAAAGCTGATTCAATACAACATTTGGATTTACATCACGACGCAATTCAATACAAATACGCATACCTTCACGGCTGGATTCATCTCGAAGATCTGTAATTCCATCGATTTTTTTATCTCTTACCATTTCAGCAATTTTTTCAATTAATCTTGCCTTATTTACCATGTACGGAAGTTCTGTAACTACAATACGATTCTTTCCGTTTTGCATTGGTTCAATATCGGTAATTGCACGAACCTTTACCTTACCTCTACCGGTACGATATGCCTGATCAATTCCGGCAGTTCCTAAAATCATACCTCCGGTTGGGAAATCTGGTCCTTTTACAATTTTTAGGATTTCTTCAATATCAGTTTCTCTATCTTCTTCAATTCGATTGTCAATAATTTTTACTACTGCACCGATAACTTCGCGTAAGTTATGCGGTGGAATATTGGTTGCCATACCTACGGCAATACCGGTAGTTCCGTTTACCAAAAGGTTTGGGTAACGGGATGGAAGTACCACTGGCTCTTTTTCTGTTTCATCAAAGTTTGGTGTAAAGTCAACGGTATCTTTATTGATATCAGCTAACATTTCCATGGAAATCTTACTTAAACGAGCTTCTGTATAACGCATCGCAGCAGCTCCGTCACCATCTACGGAACCAAAATTTCCATGACCGTCTACTAACATATATCTGGTAGACCATTCCTGTGCCATATTTACTAAGGCACCATAAATAGAACTATCACCATGAGGGTGATATTTACCCATGGTATCACCAACGATACGGGCACACTTACGATGTGGCTTGTCCGGTCCGTTGTTCAACTCTATCATTGCATAGAGAATTCTACGCTGTACTGGTTTTAAACCATCTCTTACATCTGGTAATGCACGAGATGCAATAACACTCATGGCATAATCTATATAAGATTTTTCCATTGTTTTTTTCAAATCAACGTCATCAATCTTATCGAATATTCTGTCATCCATTTATTATATCCTCCTGTGACTGATGTCTAGTAATTCAATCCTAGATATCAAGATTCTGTACATATTTTGCATTTGTTTCGATAAATTCACGTCTTGGTTCTACTTTATCTCCCATCAGGGTAGTAAAGGTCAAATCAATTTCGGAAGAGGTTTCTTCATCTATGGTGACTCTCTCTAAAACTCTGGTTTCCGGATCCATGGTAGTTTCCCACAACTGTTCCGGGTCCATCTCACCAAGACCTTTGTAACGCTGAATCTTGTTATTTCCATCACGACCAATTTCCGTTAAAATTTTATTTAACTCAATTTCGTCATATGCATACCACACTTTTTTATTTTTTTCAATCTTGAATAGTGGTGGCTTTGCCAAATATACATGTCCCTGGCGAATTAACTCCGGCATGAAACGATATAAGAAAGTAAGCATTAATGTACTAATATGTGCACCATCCACATCGGCATCGGTCATAATAATAATTTTATGATATCTTAATTTTGAAATATCAAAATCATCATGAATTCCGGTACCAAATGCTGTAATCATTGCTTTGATTTCAGCATTTCCATAAATTTTATCTAATCTTGCTTTTTCTACATTCAAAATTTTACCACGCAATGGAAGAATTGCCTGTGTTGCACGACTTCTTGCGGTCTTTGCAGAACCACCCGCAGAATCTCCTTCGACGATAAAAATCTCACAATTCTTAGGGTCCTTGTCAGAACAATCTGCTAACTTACCCGGAAGTGACATTCCTTCTAATGCAGTTTTTCTTCTGGTTAAATCCCTTGCTTTTCTTGCTGCTTCTCTAGCTCGCTGTGCAAGTAATGACTTTTCACAAATAGACTTTGCTACTACCGGATTCTGTTCCAAGAAGTAGGTAAGCTGCTCACTTACTACACTATCAACGGCTCCTCGCGCTTCACTATTTCCCAGTTTTTGCTTCGTCTGTCCTTCAAACTGTGGCTCAGAAATTTTAACACTAATAATTGCAGTTAACCCTTCACGGATATCGTCTCCGGAAAGTGCTGTTTCATTTTCTTTTAAAATCTTATTTGACTTAGCATATTCATTAAATGTTTTTGTTAATGCATTACGGAATCCTGCTAAATGTGTACCACCTTCCGGGGTTGTAATATTATTTACAAAACTGTAAGTAGAATCACTATAAGAGTCATTATGCTGCATTGCCACTTCTACATATACTCCGTTTTTTTCACCTTCACAATAAATAACATCCGGATAAAGAGCTTCTTTACTGCGGTTTAAATAAGTGACAAATTCTTTAATTCCGCCTTCGTAATGGAATTCTTCTTCATGCTCCATTCCACTTCTTTCGTCAACCAAGCGAATTTTTAATCCTTTTGTCAGGAATGCCATCTCTCTTAAACGCTGTTTTAATGTATCATAATCATATACTGTTTCTTCAAAGATACTTCCATCCGGTGAGAAAGTTACCTGAGTTCCACTTTTTTCTGGATCACATTCACCAACCACCTTTAACGGATACATGGTATTTCCTCTTTCGTAACGCTGCTGATATACTTTTCCTTCATGGAAAATTTGAACTTCCAACCAATTTGATAATGCATTTACGACAGACGCACCTACACCGTGAAGTCCTCCTGATACCTTGTATCCTCCACCGCCGAATTTTCCTCCTGCGTGTAATACGGTAAATACAACTTCTACAGCCGGGAGTCCTGCCTTGTGGTTAATTCCTACCGGAATACCACGACCATCATCAATAACTGTAATCGAATTATCTTCATGAATTTGAACTTCTATGGTATCACAATAACCAGCTAATGCTTCATCTACTGCATTATCTACAATTTCGTATACCAAATGATGCAATCCACGCACAGATGTACTTCCAATATACATACCAGGTCTTTTGCGCACTGCTTCCAGACCTTCCAGAATCTGTATCTGATCCGCTCCGTACTCCGCATTTGTATTTGTATCTGTACTCATATTTCCTCCAATTCTTAGAGACTATTTTTTGCCTCTACCGTTCCATTCACTACTTTAAAAATTTTATTTATTTCAAATCTGTTTCTTACAAATTCATCCAATCCGGTACATGTAATAATTGTTTGTATATCATGGATACTATTTAACAAAAAGTTTTGCCTGTTACTATCTAACTCAGATAACACATCATCCAATATAAGAATCGGTGTTTCCTTGATAGATTTTTTAACCAGTTCTATTTCAGAAAGCTTTAAAGATAATGCACAGCTTCGCTGCTGTCCCTGGGAACCATACTTTCTTACATCAATTTCCTGTATCATAAAACAAAGGTCATCTCGATGCGGTCCTACGGAAGTCTGTCCAAATCGCAAGTCTTTTTCTTTACATTTTTCCAACTGGGCTTCCATGTTTTCTGCTATTACATCCGGTTCGTACTTTAATACCAGTTCTTCTTTGTCTCCAGATATTTTCTTATGTATCTCATAAACAATTGCATTTAATTCTTCTACAAACTCTTTTCTGGTCTGTATAATTTTTTTGCCATATTCCACAAGCTGCATATCCCATACTGCAAGAGTATCTAAAAGCTCCGGCTTAAAATTAATATCTTTTAGTAAACGATTTCTTTGATTCAATATCTTGTTGTACTTTGTCAGATTATAAAGATAGATTTTATCTAACTGACAAAGCTCTACATCCAGAAATCTTCTTCGTTCCGAAGGACCGTTCTTGATAATGTTTAAGTCCTCTGGTGAAAAAAAGACAATATTTAAAATTCCAAACAATTCGGAAGCTTTTTTGATAGGAATTCGATTAATAGCAATGCCCTTTGACTTATTCTTCTTCAGATGCATATCAATCTGATAATCCAAACCACCTTTTTCTACCACAGTTCGAATATGAGATTCTTCTTGTCCAAACTGAATCAATTCCCGATCTTTGCTTCCCTTGTGGGATTTGGTAGTTCCACTAACGTAAATTGATTCTAAAACATTGGTTTTTCCCTGAGCGTTGTCACCATACAGAATATTGGTACCTTTATCAAATTCCATGTACAAATCGTCATAATTGCGAAAATGACTTAACGCAACGGATTTTAAAATCATTTTATAATTTTAATTGTTTCGCCATCAAATGAAACAATATCTCCGTCTACTAATTTTTTACCTCGTTGATATTCTACTTCACCGTTAACAGTTACCTGTCCGTCTTGAATTACCAATTTAGCCATAACACCAGAGTCTACCAAATTTGCAGCCTTTAAGGCTTGTCCCAATTTGATATAATCTTCTCTTAATTTTATTTCTTCCATGATTGATTTTACCTCGAATTAGTTTGTAGCTGCGTTAAAGTTGACAGGAAGAATTAAGTATATAAACTTCTCTTCATCATCTTTGATAAAACATGGAGCTTTTGGGTTTACCATGTAAAGAGTAACCTCTTCTTCATCAATAACACGAAGTGCATCAATAAAGAACTTTGGATTAAATCCAATTAAAATGTCTTTTCCCTCTTTCTGGATATCAATGTCTTCATTCATAGAACCAATAAAGGAATTAATTTTTAATTCCATATTTCCATCTGTAACATTCATGATGATAGGCTTTTTGTCACCTTCTTTTACCAAAAGTGTTGCACGGTCAATACAGTTTAATAATTCACGTTTGTTAATTTTTATCTTTGTTTCATAGTCAGAAGAAAGCATCTGTTCAATTTTGAAATATTCACCTTCAATCAAACGAGAAACAACCGTTGTATCATCAAATTCAAATACGATGTGATTATCTGTGAAGAACATATTTACATTTTCATTTGCATCACCAGGCAAAATTTTACTTACTTCCTGTAATGTTTTTCCTGGAACAACAACTTTGTGGTTTTCATAATTTTCTTTTAATTCAATATTACGAATAGAAATACGATGTCCGTCCAAAGAAACAACTTTTAATTCATTTTCTTTGATTTCAAACAATTCACCTGTCATTAATTTGTTATTGTCAGTATCTGCAATAGAGAAAATTGTTTGACGTATAACTTCTTTCAAAGTGAATTGAGAAAGTACAACAGGTTCATTTCTTTCAATGTATGGTAGATAGGAAAAATCATCTCCTGATTTTCCAATAATATTGAATTTTGCTTTTTCACAGGTAATGATAGTTTTAAAAGATGCATCTGTTTCTATGGTGACTTCATTATCAGGAAGTTTTCTTACAATCTCAGAAAAGATTTTTGCATCCAATGCAATCACTCCACGTTCAGCAATTTCTCCTTCTATTTTTGTTTCTATTCCCAATTCCATATCATTAGCAGTTAATTTTATTTCATTGGTAGAAGCGTCAATTAAAATACATTCTAAAATAGCCATAGTGGTTCTAGAAGGTACTGCCTTAGAGACAATATTTACGCCGTGTAATAAATTAGATTTGGAACATATGATTTTCATGCTTGTGTATAACTCCTTCCTGGGCTTAAAGATATATTTATAATTAAAGATTCGTATTCTTCATCTTAAGGGATGTTAATAAGTGTATAAGTGTTTCAAACCCTTATGTTTAGGGACTTGAGCTTAAGGTATAATTCTGTGAATTCCTCCTTGAAATCGACTGGATAAGCTGTGAATAATTAAAACCGCTTTTATTTCAAAAAAATCTTAAAAATGGATTTTAGGGCATAAATAAGAGCTTATCAAGGTATTTCAACATAGAGTGTGAATAACTTGTCCACAATTGTTGAAGTAAGAATTAATTCGGGTTAATCTTCTTCTTAATAGTTTCAATTAGGTTATGAGAAGTTTCATTTGTCTCATATTCGCCTGTAATCTTCTTAATACCATGAATAATAGTAGAATGATCACGTCCTCCAAGCAATGCACCAATGGTTTCTAGTGGAGTATCGGTCATATTTTTACATAAATACATGGCAATTTGTCTAGGTCGTGCAATTTCATTACTACGATTCTTAGAAATCATCTGATCAGTAGAAATGTTAAAATGTTCAGCAACAATCTCAATTACAAGTTGCGGAGTAATCTCTCTAGGCTTGTCCGGAGAAATAATGTTTTGTAATTCCCGCACAGCTATTTCCATTGTAATGTCAGTATGCTCTAAGTTAGAAAAAGCCAGAAGTTTATTTAAAGCTCCTTCCAGTTCACGGATATTGGACTTAATGTTTGTTGCAATGTAATCCAATATTTGATCATCCAAATGAAAGCCATCAACTTCTTCTTTTCTACGAAGAATGGCCATTCGTGTTTCATAATCAGGATAACCAACATCCGCTAAAAGTCCCCATTCGAAACGGGAACGAATACGTTCTTCTAAGGTTTCCATTTCTTTTGGTGGTTTATCGGAAGAAAGAATAATCTGCTTTCCGGCAGAATGAAGTACGTTAAATGTATGGAAAAATTCTTCCTGTGTACTTTCCTTTCCTATAATAAACTGAACATCGTCAATCATTAATACATCTACAGTACGATATTTATCACGAAGTTTCGTCATTGCGGATGCATTACCATTACGAATAGAATCAATTACTTCATTTGTAAATTCTTCAGAAGTAACATAAAGAACTTTTTTTTCAGGTTGCTGTTTCAAAATGAAATGTCCAATGGATTGCATCAAGTGGGTTTTTCCTAATCCCGGTCCACCATAAATATAGAGGGGATTGTATACCTGACCCGGACACTCAGCAACTGCAAGGGATGCCGCATGGGCAAACTTGTTATTTTCACCAACCACGAAAGTATCAAAGGTATAGTTTGGATTCAGGTTGGTTTTATCTGTATTTGGAATGAATTCAGGACTCTTACTCCGAAAAGACTTCATAGATTTGGTCTGTTCAGGAAGAATAAATTCAATCTCATATTCAATTCCAGTAATCTCAGCTACTGCTACCTTAATAGGAAGGGTATATCTCTTTGAAATATAATTCACACCAATTTGTTCTGAAGGTACCAGTATGTAGAGTTTCATATCTTCAATACTGTAAACGCTTAATGGTTTTAAGAAAGTATCGAAAGCAATATCGGAAATTTCATATTCTTCTTTGACAGTTCGTAAAATCTCATCCCATTTTTCTAAAATAAGTTCCATATAATTCTCCAAGCTTCTTTCTATTTATATATTCATAGTCTTCCACACTCTATAATACCGCAAATCGCTTAAATAATCAATTACAAAATTAGATGGGTATAGGGGATTGATAAAAAAATGAAAATATGTTTATTTTATCAAGAAATGTATTATAAACATATCTACAGTAGAAAAAACATTGATTTTATAATAAAAAAATCAACAATCGATTTCTGTATAAACAGAATATCAAAAAGTTTTCCACAAGTTATCCACAAAATATGGATAACTTTATGTAAACGCTAAAAATGTGCATAAATTGTGGATGGGATGAGTTTCTTCCTTATTAATAATAAAGCATGTTAATTTTGTGGAAAAGTATAAAAATCAGAAAAATGCGGAAAAACTAGATGTTGATAAAAAGAATTTCCTATTAATATATATAGTGGCGGATTCTTAAAAAAAGAAAAAAGTTGCGAAATAGCTTGACTTAAGGGGATTTTTTGTTATAATCAAAAGTGATGTTTTTTAACGTAGAGGAGGTGGATACCCGTGAAAATGACATTTCAACCAAAAAAGAGATCAAGATCCAAGGTTCATGGATTTAGAGCTAGAATGAGTACAGCAGGCGGAAGAAAAGTATTGGCTGCAAGAAGATTAAAAGGAAGAAAAAAATTATCAGCTTAGGCCACAACTTTGTGGTCTTTCTTCTTACTGGTATAAATTTTTTATATCAGAGGAATGAGGAAAGTTTTGTATGAAATTCTCAGAATCGTTGAAGAAAAATAGTTATTTCCAGAATGTTTACAAAAATGGAAAATCGTATGCAAATCGTTTTTTGGTTATGTATGTTATGGAAAATCATCTGGAAAGAAATAGGCTAGGAATATCGGTTAGTAAAAAAGTAGGAAATAGTGTTATAAGACATCATATTACAAGATTAGTAAGAGAAGCATACCGACTACAGGAAGAGAGGTTCAATAGTGGTTTGGACATCGTAGTCATCGCAAGGGTTTCAGCAAAGAATATAACTTATCATGAAACTGAGAGTGCTTTGTTGCACCTTGGGAATCTTCACCATATCTTAAGAAAACAATAGCAAATTTATTTTAGAAAATTAGAAAAGAAGATGGAATATTTTGAAAAGAATATTAATCGCAATTATAAAGTTTTATAGAAAATATTTGTCACCTTTAAAAACGACAAAATGCCCGTACTATCCAACCTGTTCCACTTATGGATTACAGGCAATAGAAAAGTATGGTGCAGTAAAAGGTTCTATGTTAGCCGGGTGGAGAATATTAAGATGTAATCCCTTTTCAAAAGGCGGATATGATCCAGTTCCATAATGTAGGAGGTTTTTAATTTGACACAGATTATTTTGACCCAGTATTCTGGTAAGATTATCGGGCCTATTGCAAAATTAATTGGTTATATTATGAATTATCTATATATGTTTCTGGACAAGGTGTTTGGAATTCAGAATATAGGTATTTGTATTATTTTATTTACATTTATTATTTATATGTGTATGATTCCGCTGACTTATAAGCAGCAGAAGTTTTCAAAGTTATCCCAAAAGATGCAACCAGAGATAAAAGAGATTCAGAAAAAATATCAGGGCAAGAAGGATCAGTCTTCTATGATGAAGATGAATGAAGAAACCCAGGCAGTTTACGAAAAATACGGTGTTTCTCCAACAGGTAGCTGTGTTCAGATGTTAATTCAGATGCCTATTCTTTTGGCAATGTACCGTGTAGTATATAATGTTCCAGCTTATGTAAGCAGTGTAAAAGAAGTATATATTCCATTAGTAGATAAAATTACAAGTGTATCCGGATTCCAGGATATCATTACAAAGTTTGTATCAGATGTTAAAGTTCGTCCGATGTATGGTTTGAATTTTGATACAGCAACATCTACCAGCAACTCAATTATTGATGTGCTTTATGCACTTCCAAGTCATGGTTGGGATATGTTAAAGGAAAGTTTTTCAGGATTATCTGATGTAATTAGCTCAACAGCATCACAGGTTTCTCATTTAAATAACTTTTTAGGAATCAATATTGCAAATACTCCATTCTCTATGTTAAAGAATGGATGGAGCGAAAAAGATTTTATTTTAATTATTGCAGCTTTAGCAGTTCCGCTTATTTCTTATTTAACACAGGTAATTAACATTAAGTTAATGCCAACAGCAGCCAATGCAAACGGCGATAATGATGCAATGGCAAGACAGATGAAAACGATGAATATGATGATGCCATTGTTCTCATTGTTTATGTGTTTCAGTGTTCCGGTTGGTCTTGGTATTTACTGGATAGCAGGTTCAGTAATTCGTTGTATCCAGCAGTTAATTATCAATAAGCGTATGGAAAACCTTGATCTTGATGATATTATTGAAAAGAACAAGGAAAAAGCTAGAAAGAAAAAAGAAAAAAGAGGTGTTTATCAGAATCAGATTGCTAATGCAGCTAAGATGAACACTAGAAATATCAAAGAGCCAATGAGTGAAAGAGAAAAAGACGAAAAGATTCGTCAGACAGAAGAATATGCAAAGAAGGCGAAAACAGGAAGTCTTTTGGAAAAAGCAAACATGGTAAAAGAATTCAATGAACGTAACAATAAGTAGGGGGAATGGTCATGGAATTTATAGAAGTAACAGCTAAGACTGTTGACGATGCAATTACAGAAAGTTTAGTACAGCTTGGAACAACAAGCGATAAAATTGAATATGAAGTAATTGAAAAGGGAAGCAATGGTTTCCTTGGAATTGGAAGTAAAATGGCAAAAATCAGAGTTTGTAAGAAATCTGATGTAGAAGATTATGTACGCGATTTCTTAGAAGATGTATTTCATGCAATGGACATGAAGGTAGAAATCATGATTACAAAAAGCGAAGATGGAAAAAATGTAGATGTAGAATTAAAAGGTGATGAAATGGGCGTTTTAATTGGAAAACGTGGTCAAACACTGGATTCTCTTCAATATTTAACCAATCTTGCAGTTGGAAAACAAGTAAATGAATATGTTAAAGTAAAATTGGATACAGAGGATTATCGTAAGAGAAGAAAAGAGACATTAGAAAATCTTGCAAGAAATATCGCTTACAAGGTAAAAAGAACAAAACGTCCGGTTTCTTTAGAGCCAATGAATCCATTTGAAAGAAGAGTAATTCATTCTGCTTTACAAAATGATCGTTATGTAAGTACACACAGTGAGGGAGACGAACCTTACAGACATGTGGTAGTTACCTTGAAAAGATAATTATATTAATTTATGAAAGGCTTTCTCAAACTATGACACTTATGTTATAATGGGAAAGCCTTATTATGTGCGCAAGGAAAATATAGGTTTAGATATAGAAGGGAGCTCTTATGAAGACAGATACCATTGCAGCGATTGCAACTGCTATGACAAATTCAGGAATAGGAATTGTACGAATTAGTGGTGAAGAAGCATTTTCAGTTATAGATAAAATATATCGTTCTAAAAATGGAAAAAAGAAGTTATCACAAGAAGAAAGCCATACAGTACATTATGGCTATATTTGTGATGGAGAAAAGATTATTGATGAAGTAATGGTAGTAATTATGAGAGCACCTCGAAGTTATACTACGGAAGATACGATTGAGATTGATTGTCATGGTGGAACCTTGGTAATGAAACGTATATTGGAGACGGTAATCAAGTATGGCGCACGTCCGGCAGAACCGGGAGAATTTACAAAGAGAGCATTTTTAAATGGAAGAATTGATTTGTCACAGGCAGAATCAGTGATAGATGTGATTAATGCAAAAAATGATTTTGCATTGGAATCTTCTATCAGTCAGTTACAGGGAAAGGTAAAGGAAAAGATAAAGGAGATTCGAGGAAAAGTAATTCATGAAATTGCTTTTATAGAATCCGCATTGGATGATCCGGAACATTTTTCTATTGATGGGTATGGAGAAAAGTTATCTAAAATTATAGAGGGCATTTCTAAGGAGATAGAAATATTGTTAGCGTCATCTGAAAATGGAGAGCTGTTAAAAGAAGGAATTAACACTGTAATTATCGGAAAACCAAACGCCGGAAAGTCTTCTTTAATGAATGTTTTATTAGGAAGGGAACGGGCAATTGTAACAGATATTGCAGGTACCACCCGAGATGCACTGGAAGAACAAATCAACTTAAATGGAATTACATTAAATATTGTTGATACTGCCGGAATCCGAGATACTGAGGATATTGTGGAAAAAATCGGTGTAGATAAGGCAAAGGAATATTTGAAGAGTGCAAATTTAATTATTTATGTAGTAGATTCTTCAACGGAATTAGATCAAAATGATGAAGAGATTATTTCCATGCTTTCTGATAAAAAAGCAATTATTCTTCTAAATAAATCAGATTTATCACAAGTTACTTCACAAGAAGTTGTAGAAAAGGTATTAGAAGAAAACAATATGGAAAAGCCTGTAATTTTAATTTCAGCCAAAGAACAAACCGGAATTGATAAGTTAGAAAATACCATAAAGGAAATGTTTTTCCAAGGAGAGCTTTCCTTTAATGATGAAATATATATTACAAACGTAAGACAAAAAGCTGCATTGCAATCTGCAATGAAAAGTTTTCAACTGGTACAGCAAAGTATTGAAAATGAAATGCCGGAGGATTTTTATTCCATTGATTTAATGAGTGCTTATGAAGAATTAGGTAGCATTATAGGAGAAGCAGTGGGAGAGGACTTAGTAAACGAAATCTTTAGTAAGTTTTGTATGGGAAAATAATATTTACCTATTTATAAAAAAAGAAGCGGTAATTTAATGCAAATAGAAACTTGAAATAGAAAGAAGGATAAAAAATGCCTTGCATAGAGGAAAATTATGATGTAGTTGTAGTAGGAGCAGGACATGCTGGATGTGAAGCAGCACTTGCTTGTGCAAGACTTGGATTGGAAACCATTGTATTTACAGTAAGTGTAGAGAGTATCGCATTGATGCCATGTAATCCAAATATTGGAGGAAGTTCTAAGGGACATTTGGTAAGAGAAATTGATGCACTTGGCGGAGAAATGGGAAAGAATATTGATAAAACATTTATTCAGTCAAAGATGTTGAATGTTTCTAAAGGACCAGCAGTACATTCGCTTCGTGCGCAAGCAGATAAGGCAGAGTATAGTAGAGCTATGCGTATGACAATGGAGAATACAGAACATTTAACGATTCGCCAAGCCGAGGTCTGTAAGTTAATTGTAGAAGATGGTGTTATAAAAGGAGTAAAAAATTTTTCAGGCGCTACTTATTATAGTAAAGCAGTGGTATTATGTACCGGTACATATCTGAAAGCAAGATGTTTATACGGTGAAGTTATTAATTATACGGGACCAAATGGTTTGCAGCCGGCAAATCATCTTACAGATTC
The DNA here is from genome assembly GCF_018918225.1 of Roseburia sp. MSJ-14. Classification (NCBI taxonomy): domain Bacteria; kingdom Bacillati; phylum Bacillota; class Clostridia; order Lachnospirales; family Lachnospiraceae; genus Roseburia; species Roseburia sp. MSJ-14. The sequence continues at coordinate 137,703 of NZ_JAHLQD010000032.1, read as the reverse complement.
TTTAAAAGAAAATGGTGTAGAAATATTCCGCTTCAAGACTGGAACTCCGGCAAGAATAGATAAACGTTCCATTGATTTTTCAAAAATGCAGGAACAAAAGGGAGACGAAAGAGTTGTTCCGTTTTCCTTTACTACTAATCCTGAAGATGTTCAAATCAAACAGGAATCTTGTTGGTTAACTTATACTAATTTAAAGACACATGAGATTATTAAAAATAATTTAGATCGTTCCCCTATTTATGCCGGCATTATTGAAGGAACAGGTCCGAGATATTGTCCTTCTATCGAAGATAAAGTTGTAAAATTTGCGGATAAGGAAAGACATCAGGTATTTATTGAACCAGAAGGAAAATATACCAATGAAATGTATATTGGAGGAATGTCCAGTTCACTTCCGGAAGATGTTCAATATGAAATGTATCGTACTGTGCCAGGATTGGAACATGCAAAAATTGTAAAAAATGCATATGCCATTGAATATGACTGTATTAATCCAAGACAATTAAATCCTACACTGGAGTTTAAGAAAATCAAAGGGTTATTTTCCGGAGGACAGTTTAATGGTAGCTCGGGTTATGAAGAGGCTGCCAGTCAGGGGTTAGTGGCAGGAATTAATGCAGCAATGTCAGTATTGGGAAAAGAACCATTGGTATTGGATCGTTCAGAATCCTATATTGGTGTATTGATAGACGACTTAGTTACAAAAGAAAATAAAGAACCTTACCGCATGATGACTTCAAGAGCGGAATATCGCTTACTTTTACGTCAGGATAATGCAGATTTACGTCTTTCAAAAAAGGGATATGCAATTGGTTTGATAAGTCAGGAACGTTATGACTGGGTTGTGGAAAAAGAAAGATTAATTCAAGAAGAAGTGGAAAGAGTAGAGCATGTAAATATTGGTGCGAATGCGAAAACGCAAAAAGTACTAGAAGAACATGGAAGCACACCGTTAAAAAATGGTACTACTTTAGCAGAATTAATTCGAAGACCGGAATTGAATTATGAGGATTTGGCAGAAATCGATCCGCAGCGTCCGCAACTTGCTTATGATGTAGTGGAGCAGGTAAATATTCATATTAAATATGATGGATACATCAAACGACAGATGAAGCAGGTAAAGGAATTTAAGAAGTTGGAAAATAAGAAGCTTCCAGAACACTTTGATTATGAACAGGTAAAGAGTCTTCGTATTGAGGCAAAACAGAAATTGAATTTGTATCAACCGGTAAGTGTAGGTCAGGCTTCCAGAATTTCCGGAGTGTCACCGGCGGATATATCTGTACTGTTAGTATATTTAGAACAAATGCATCATCAAAAGAAAGAAAAATAATACAGGATTTGTGGAGTTAAAGTGATGGAATATAATTTAGAAAAATTTAAATCAGGATTAAATAAACTAAAAATAGACTTGTCTGAACAACAGATACAGCAGTTTTTGAAATATTATGAAATGCTGATAGAAAAAAATAAAGTAATGAATTTAACTGCTATCACAGAGTTTGAAGATGTGGTGGAAAAACATTTCTTAGATTCTTTAAGTTTGATTCAGCAGATAGAATTATACCAGGAATTAAAAGTGTTAGATTTAGGAACGGGGGCTGGTTTTCCGGGAATCCCATTAAAAATAGCATTTCCAAATTTGAATATTGTATTGATGGATTCCTTGAATAAACGAATAAATTTTTTAAATGAAGTAATTGAAGCCTTACAGTTAAAGAATATTGTTGCTGTTCATGGAAGAGCAGAAGAGATGGCAAGAAAGACAGAGTATCGAGAAAACTTTGATTTGTGTGTTTCCAGAGCAGTAGCTAATCTTGCATCTTTGAGTGAGTACTGTTTGCCTTTTGTAACTCAAGGAGGATCCTTTATTTCGTATAAGTCTGGAGAAATTGAAGAGGAATTATCGCAGTCAAAAAAGGCAATTTTTGTATTAGGTGGGAAAATTGAAAGTGTAAAAAAATTCCGCTTGGTGGAAACAGATGCGGAACGTTCTTTTGTCCAGATAAAAAAAGTAAAGAAAACACCAAAAACCTATCCAAGAAAGGCAGGAACGCCATCGAAAAATCCGATTCAATAAAAAATTTGAATATAAAAAGAGATTGGAAGTTATCCAATCTCTTTTTGTTATTTCGATTCTAAGTAAAGGTTTAATAATTTTAATAATCTTTCTGGACATTCTAGCTGAGGAAGATATTTTGAATTATCAACGTAAGAAGCCTCAATAGAAGGATTGTAAGCTACATAGGAATTCATAATTTCAGTAATTCCATTCTGCTCCCGGCTACCAACTAAGTAAATGCTATTGTTAATTTTCTTCAGGGCATGGACAATATTAATGTTGGTATAATTTGCCTTGATGCTGGATAATAAATATTTACCCTTACTATTCTGTAAGTGAGCGGATTCATAATAGGTATCTAAGGTTTTGGTAGATACCATGTGTCCTTTATAGTAATACTTCTCTTCAAAAAGATTTTTGATATTTTTACCACAAAATGCAATGTTATAAATCAATGTTCCGATTACAGGTAAATCAATTAAAAACTTTAATGCATTCTTTTCTTTGTTTGGTGATGCACATAATTCTACCAGATTTGTAGGGTTTAAAACAATAATTTTATTAAAGTGCTCTGGATTCATATTACATGCCATAAGAGTGAAGGAAGCGGAATTTCCAGTGGTAATAATATCAGCTTTTTCACCAATCACATTTTTGATAAAATCAGTAATCAATTGAACAAATAAATAGTTACTATAAGTCATGTTTGGCTTGTCACTTTGTCCGCAACCTAAAAGATCTATGGCGTAAACAGTATGATTTTTTGCCAAATGCTTTATACATTTTTCCCATTCATAAGAAGAGGAAGCCGGATTCAAGTCATGAATTAAAAGAACAGGACTGCCTTTTCCTTGCTTTGTATAAAAAATCTCACCGTATCTCCAGGTAAAGAATTTTCCGTTATCCGATTTTAGTAGATTCTTCCGAATGGAAGAAACACTAATTGCTTTATTAATACCATAAATACTTATGGTAGTCATCGTTGTAAGAAGTAAAAAATTGCGAATTTGTTTTTTCATTTAGAGTGTCCTCCCTCAACATATATTCTCTTTCTATTATTATAGACGAAATAATGAAGATATACAAATAAAAAATTGAAATTAATCTTTAAATATTATATAAAATGATATAAAATTAAGTTATATGTGAATCTGTATGATTTGAATAGAACATATGTTCTGTAAGGAGGAATATGGTAGCAGAATATTTAGAAAAAATACGTCAGGAAATGTATGAGTATAAACTATGCATAGAAAGGGAGTATAAGAATAAAGTATTACTGTTAAAAGAAAACGAACAATTTACAGCAATGTTAGAAGACTCGTTGGATAAAAATTACGAATCATTTTCACCAAGAGATGTAAACCATGAGAGTTATGAAAAAATTGATAAATTAAAAAAAGAAAGAGCTGAGATAAAACAAGAAAAAGAAGAATTAGAAGAAAAAATCTTAAATATAAATAATCATTTAGAAGAACTAGATTCTGTATTACAGTATACCAACAAGAATGAAAAAGTTATGTTAAGTGTAGATGAAATTTCAAATGCAGAAGAAATTTTTCGAAAAAAAATTCTGGAAACTCAGGAAATGGAACGACAAAGAATTGCAAGGGAATTACATGATTCTATCGTTCAAAGTCTTACCAGTATTATTCATAAAGTAGAACTTTGTACTAAACTTATGGATATGGATACAGTGAGATGTAAGCTAGAACTTCAGACAATGTCAAAGACAGTGAAGAAAATTATTGAAGATATGCGTCAGGTAATTTATAATTTGCGCCCAATGTCATTAGATGATATTGGATTAGAGGTTACCTTAGAGCGGGAAGCCGCAAAATGGAAGAATACAGGAAAAGTTCTGGTGGATTATCAAATAGAAGGTGAAAAGAAAAAAATACCACCATTAGTATCATTAACAATTCTTAGAATTGTACAGGAAGCATGTAATAATATTTTAAAACATGCACAGGCAGAGCATATTGATATTATTCTAACATACAAAGAAAATAGTATAAAAGTTCAGATTGTAGATGATGGATGTGGATTTGATGTGGAAAGCATGAATCAATTACATCGGGAAGATGGATCTGGATTTGGCTTATCAATGATGAGGGAAAGAGTATACTTATTATCGGGAAATTTAAGTATAGAATCAGTCATAGGAAAGGGTACTACGATTTCAGTAGAAATTCCTATTGATAAGGAGGAAAAGTAAATGGCAGTAGAAGTAATAATAGCCGATGATCATTCTATGGTAAGAGAAGGATTAAAACAATTACTGGAATTGGATGGAGATATAGTAGTTATTGGGGAAGCAAGTGATGGTGTGGAATGCTTGGATTTATTAGAAAAAAATTTACCGCAAGCTCTATTATTGGATATCAATATGCCAAATATGAATGGATTGGAAGTACTGGAAAAAATCAAAGAAAAAAAATTAGATACAAAGGTAATCATATTAACTGTTCATAATGAAGTAGAGTATTTATTAAAAGCGGTAGAAATTGGAATAGATGGATATATGCTAAAGGATTCCAATTCGGATGAATTGAAAAAAGCAATTTATAGTGTAATTGACGGAGAAAGCTATATTCAACCTAATTTAATTCCAATTCTTAATTCCAAGATGATTGAAAGAGATGTGGAAAAGGAAAAGCTTGCATTACTTACGAAGAGAGAATTAGAAGTATTAAAACTAATGGCAGTTGGTTCTTATAATAAGGAGATTGGCGAAAAACTGAACATTAGTGAGAGAACAGTTAAAAACCACATTTCAAGTATATTCAAAAAGATAGATGTTTCTGATAGAACCCAGGCAGCAATATTTGCAATTAGAAATAATTTAATAAGTATATTCTAATAAATAATAGTTTAATAACCTGAAAAACAAAAGGAATGTTTCACGTGAAACATTCCTTTTTTATACAATAGTAAATTGTGCTTTATTGCATAAAAAATGCTCCACTAAGAGAGTGCACCTTGCAAAAATAAAATTAGTTGTAAAAATATCAAAATAAGTATGAAAAGTTAAAAAGGCGATAAAAATTTTGCTTAAACAGATAATAAAACTAAGTTTTACTGATTAGTAAAATGTTTCACGTGAAACATTTTTAGTGAAATAATAAGTAGATATAGTAATAAGTGAATATAGTAATAAGTGAATATAGTAATAAGTAATATAGTAATAAGTAATATAGTAATAAGTAATAAGTGAATATAGTAATAAAATAATAAATTAATATGTTAGTAAGCAAATACAATAATAAATAATAAAATAATATAGTACTAAGTAAATACAATAATAACAAAATAATTATAGAATTACATATTCAAAAGTGATATAATAGAAAAAGCATGAGAGAGAAAGGAAAATAATATGGGAAGAATTATTGCTATTGCAAATCAGAAAGGTGGAGTCGGTAAGACAACAACTGCCATAAATTTATCAGCATGTCTTGCCGAAAATGGAAAAAAAGTATTGACCATTGATTTAGATCCACAGGGAAATACAACCAGCGGTCTTGGAATTGAAAAAGAAGAATTGGAAAACACAGTATATGAACTTATGCTAGGAGAATGTACTGTGAGAGAAAGTATGATTAAAACAGAAATCGAGGGATTACAGTTAATACCATCCAATGTAAATCTTGCTGGAGCAGAAATTGAATTGCTTGGTATCAATGAAAAGGAGTACATATTAAAAAATGAAGTAGATTACATACAGGATGATTTTGACTTTATTATTATTGATTGTCCTCCATCATTGAATATGTTAACTATTAATGCTATGACTACAGCCAATACAGTATTAGTTCCAATTCAATGTGAATATTACGCATTGGAAGGATTAAGCCAGTTAATACATACAATAAATCTGGTACAGCAGAGATTAAATCCAAGTTTACATATGGAAGGCGTGGTATTTACAATGTACGATGCCAGAACAAATTTGTCATTGCAGGTGGTTGAAAACGTAAAAAATAATTTGAATACTACCATATACAAAACAATAATTCCAAGAAATATTAGATTAGCAGAAGCACCAAGTCACGGACTTCCCATTAATTTATATGATTCGAAATCTGCCGGGGCAGAAAGCTATCGTCTGTTGGCAAAAGAAGTAATAGAAAGAGAGGATATATAAATGGCAACCAAAAGAGGCGGATTAGGAAAAGGACTGGATAGTCTTATTACAGATAAAGTAGGAACCGGAAATGCGCCGGTAGAACCTGTAAAGAGTAAAAAAGTAGAACCGGATAAAGAAGTTACTTTTGTGAAAATAGGAAAGGTAGAACCAAATAGAGAACAACCAAGAAAGAATTTTGATGAAGATGCATTGCTAGAGTTGTCTGAGTCAGTAAAACAACATGGTGTATTACAACCGTTATTGGTACAGGATAAGAAAGATTATTATGAAATTATTGCCGGAGAGCGAAGATGGCGCGCAGCTAAACTTGCAGGATTGAAAGAAGTACCTGTAATTATTAAAAATCTTACAGATCAGGAAATCGTAGAAATTTCATTAATCGAAAATATTCAAAGAGAAAATCTGAATCCAATTGAAGAAGCATTAGCATACAAAAGACTTTTAAACGAGTTTAATTTAAAACAGGATGAGGTAGCAGAAAGAGTATCAAAATCCAGAACAGCAGTTACTAATTCTATGCGTCTGTTGAAATTGGACGAGCGTGTACAGCAAATGGTAATTGATGATTTGATTTCCACAGGTCATGCAAGAGCATTATTGGGTATCGAAGATAAAGAGCAACAGTATGCAGTTGCACAACAGATATTTGATGAAAAACTTAGTGTACGAGAGACAGAGAAATTAGTAAAAAAATTACAAAAGCAAAAGACAGAACCAACAAAGAAAATAGTAGATGAAAGTATGTCTGTTTTCTTTGAGGATATGGAACAAAGATTAAAGTCAATTATGGGAACTAAGGTAGCAATTCATCAAAAAGATAATCAAAAAGGAAAAATAGAAATAGATTATTACTCTACCGATGAATTAGAAAGAATTATGGAATTATTCCAATCAATACACGAATAAAATACATAAACAAATAAACAAACATATGTTCTATAAATGGAGGCACTTATGATATCGGAATTTTTAAATTTAAAATTTACAGTAGATGATTTTTTACTTACCTTTGCAATTATGGCAGGAGTAATGTTACTATTACTGATTCTTTTGATTATAAATATGGTAAAGACCAGTAAACTGAAAAAGAAATATAACTCATTTATGGTTGGAAAGGATGCAAAATCCTTAGAAGATAATTTGATAAAAAGAATTAATCAGGTAGAGGAAGTATTAGTATCTGAAAAGAAAAACGAAGAAAATATTGAAAAGTTATTCCGCAGTATGAAAGTAACTTTTCAAAAAGTGGGAATGGTTAAATATGATGCATTTAATGAAATGGGAGGAAAACTAAGCTTTTCATTAGCATTATTAGATCAGAAAAATGATGGATTTATTATAAATGCAGTACATAGTAGAGAAGGCTGCTACACTTACATTAAAGAAATTATTGACGGAAATTCAGTACTTGTTTTAGCAGAAGAAGAAAAAGAAGCGTTAAATATTGCAATGGGAGTAAGTACGAAAAAACCAGAGTAATTAGGAGCATAACATGAGAAAATGCCATGTGTCAGAATTAACAGGAAATGAAATATTAGCCCAGTCGATATATCTGGAGGATGGTCAAATACTATTAAAAAAGGGAGAAATCATAGAAAGCTCCTATAAGGAATCACTTCTTACATTAAATGTAGAGGAGGTTTTTGTCCAAGACCAATATGAAGTATACGAAAGACCAAACTTATATTTAAAGAGTAATCAGATAAAAGAGTTTCAACAGCAGTTGGAAGATGTATTAGTTCATCATGTGTATAAGGATAATAATAGGTTGAAAAAGTTGTTGAAACTTGCAACGGAGATGACGGATGCTGTTTATAGTCGGGAGAACCAAAAGAAAATTGACGTTAGAGAGCACAGTGGAAATATTTATGAACATATTATCCTGACAACATTGTGGAGCATTATTGTAGGAAAAGAGTGTGGATGCGAAAAAGAAAGACTGGAGCAAATTGCTTTGGGAGCGTTGTTGCATGATTTGGGATTGTGCTATGTAAATGCAGATTATAAAAATTGTTGCTTTGAAAAAATGCCGCCGGTGGAAATTTTTGAATTAAAGAAACATACCATTTTAGCATATACTGCACTGGAAAAAGAAACATGGATACCGGAAATTTCAAAAAAAATGATTTTATCACATCACGAAAAAATGGACGGAAGTGGATATCCGTTAAAGCAGAAAAACCAGGAGTTGGAATGTAAGATTATACAGGTGTGTGATACAGCAGACGGTATTTTAAGTGGAATAGAAAGAGAGCAGGGAACACTGGAGGATGCTTTAAAAGAATTAAGAAATCATAAAAAGTATGATAGTAATGTGGTAAAAGTTTTTGAAAGTAAAATAGCAAAGTATCCGGTAGGAACTAAGATGCAAATAGAAAATGGAAAAGAAGTTATTGTGGTATCCCAGACAGAAGATTCTGCACAGCCTGAAGTTATAGAAGTGTCAGATGGTGAAATCCACGAAAGAAGACTGACAGAAAAAGTAATCCACATATTTTAAAAAATATTAAAAATACTGTGGAAAAAGAATATTTTGTATTATATAATAAAAAGAGAAATATCCCATGAAGGGAGTGACAATATGCACAATTTTTTAAGAAGTATTGGATTTAAGAATTTAATAAAAAAGAAAGATTTAGATATTTTAATAGATGATATTATAAAGAATCCGGATAAAAAAGTAATTACAGAAGATGCAAAGGGAAATGTTTTTGCAGAATTAAGTAAGCAATATGGAGAATATATCGGAATTGCAGTTCGCGGAGAGTATGTAGAGGAAGAATTCCAAATGGATTATTATTACCCATATTTCGTTGGAAGTGGAGTTTCTACCGAGGAAAAGGTAGAAATTGAAAAGCGTTCTGATAGGGAAGCCTATGCAGGTGTTTGTGATGAAGTACGCCTTGGTGTAACACTTATCTTTTATCTGCAAAATGTCATTGAATATTTACAAGAAGCTGGTGGCACTGCACGAAAAATTCCTGCAAATACAACATTATCTGCATTGTCTACCGGTGGAAAAATTATTTTTCCAGTATATAAAAATGAGTCTCAGATAAAAAAAGGAGAAAATTACAGCCAAAAAAGAAGCCATTTGATTGCGGCTGCAAGAGATGGTGATGAAGAGGCAATTGAAAGTCTTACGTTAGAAGACATTGATACTTACTCCATGATTTCAAGAAGAGTAATGAAGGAAGATATATTATCTATTGTAGATACTTATTTTATGCCATATGGAATTGAAAGTGATCAATATAGTATCATGGGAGAGATTCTTAATTATGATACTATTGAAAATAGTGTAACATCGGAAAAATGTTATATTCTTACAGTTGATAGTAATAATTTGGTCTTTGATGTGTGCATCAATGAAAGTGATTTACTGGGAGAACCTGCGGTAGGCCGTAGATTCAAAGGAAACATTTGGATGCAAGGTCAGATTAATTACCATATATAGATTTGCTTTTTGTTTCCGTAGCTCAGCTGGATAGAGCGACCGCCTCCTAAGCGGTAGGTCGGGTGTTCAAATCACCTCGGGAACGTTTTCTAAAATATTCACAAGGGTGGAGGAAAACGATATGAGAAATGGCAATGTACAAAGGATTAGGGTTTTAGTTGCTTCACTGGTAGCAGTAATTGCAGCAATGGCAGATGTTTATATCATTGTAAATGCACCTAAGAATTACATATTGCTGGCGGTAATAAGCGTAGTTCTTCTTATAGCAATATTTTTCTTAGTAAGTGGAAAAATGCAATTGCGAGACTTAAGTAGCCAAAAGGCAGAAGAACAATATCAAGATATTGTGACTTCACAAAAAGCATGTTATTTGCAAACGCGAAAGAAGTTTCGTGAAACAAATGAAATGCTCGGTGAGTTAGACAAAAAGCTGGAACCACTGGCAGCTAGTAATGAAAATAATTATAAAAAAATCAGTGGGCTTTTGGATTCCCTAATGGAAGATCAAAAGAAAGTAGCAAAGCTTACATTAAGTAGAAGTAAAGAAAATGCCAATGCTATGATGAATTCCAATGATAAGGTCATGGAGAAAATGGCAAAAGTACAAGAAGTGGTTGGAAAAGTATTAGATCAGCCGGAAAATATGATTGTACAAGAAGAAAGTAAGTCAGAGGAATTTGAAAAAATAGAAGAAAACCAACAGGCATTGTTAACAAAAATGCAGGCTTTAGAAGATTCGTTAAACAGTCACATGAATACAGTTGTGGATAAAGTTCAGGAAATACCGGGTGTTGGTAGAGAACTGGTGGAAGAATTAAAGTCAGAAATCAGAGCAAATGAACAGAAGCAATTTGTAATGGAAAAACAGCAAGAAGAGCCAAAAGTTGTAGAAACAGAAGCGGAAAAAGTATTGCCGGAAGACAAAATTCCGGAAGTAGAAGAAGAGGCAAGCGTAGAAGAACCGGAAGAAGTATTATCAGAAACAGAGTTAGAAGTGGAACCGGAACTGGCAGAAGAAGAAACGAGAATAGAAGAACCGATATTAGAAGATGAGATAACTCCGGAAGTAGGGGAGGAACCACAAGAAGTATTGGAAGATGAGATAACTCCGGAAATAGAAGAACCGGAAGAAGTATTATCAGAAACAGAGTTAGAAGTGGAACCGGAACTAGCAGAAGAAGAAACGAGAATAGAAGAACCGATATTAGAAGATGAGATAACTCCGGAAATAGAAGAACCGGAAGAAGTATTATCAGAAACAGAGTTAGAAGTGGAACCGGAACTAGCAGAAGAAGAAACGAGAATAGAAGAACCGATATTAGAAGATGAGATAACTCCGGAAATAGAAGAACCGGAAGAAGTATTATCAGAAACAGAGTTAGAAGTGGAACCGGAACTAGCAGAAGAAGAAACGAGAATAGAAGAACCGATATTAGAAGATGAGATAACTCCAGAGATAGAAGAACCAGAAGAAGTATTATCAGAGACGGAGTTAGAAGTGGAACCGGAAGAAGATGTATTATCAGAAACGGAGTTAGAAATAGAACCGGAACCAGAAATGGAAGAGGTTGAGACAGAAGATGGCTCTGTAATGGAAGAAGTTGTTGCAGAAGAAAAGTTAGAGCCAGAAGATTCAGTAATGGAAGATGTAGCACCAGATACTGTATCGGAAGAAGCTACTACAGTCGATGCAAATAAGATGATGACACCGGAAGAAATTGCAGCGTTAATTGCAGGTAGTCAGGAAGAAGAACTTCCGGAAAGTATGGAAGAACCTGTAGTGGAAGAGAATAGCGTAGAGGAATCTAAGGAAGAAGAAGCAGTTCCTCCAATGCCGGACTTATCAGATCCAAATAAAAAAATGAGTCCGGAAGATATTGCAGCATTGATTGCAAATTTGTAGGATAGAGGATAAAAGGAAATCCCTTTCAAGAAGATAAAAGTCTTACTTGAAAGGGATTTTCTTTTGCTTTTTGCATATAATGAAAGAAAGTGTATGGGAACTATGTAAAGTATGAAACGGAAAAAAAGTATGAAACAAAAACTAACAGAAATGGCTTATGAAAGGCAAGATTTGCAAAAAAAAATGACACATATTCAAAAATGTATCAAAGAAGTAGATAATGCATTAAGTGGAAAAAAGAAATAATAGAACGAAAAAAAACACCGCCCCCGAGCTCATTTCGTCTTCGAAAACAGTGCTTTTGTAAATGCGCCTTCAGGGGCTCGAACCCTGGACACCCTGATTAAGAGTCAGGTGCTCTTCCAACTGAGCTAAAAGCGCATATTTGTGATTGCGTAATCATCAACGCAAGAATTATTATATAATAAACTATTAAGAATTGCAAGAACTTTTTTTACTTTTTTAAGAAAAATTTTATATAAGAAAAGAAGTTTGGATTCTTGACATGCTATTATTTAGATAGTAAAATTGTACTATCTAAATAATACAAAAAGGAGAAAATTTATGAAAAAAGCAATAAGAAATATTGTAATAGCAATTGTAGTATTATTAGTAGCTTTTATTTATTACTATATTACACTTCCGGCATTCAATATACACTCCATGGGAACATGGGTATTTGTAATTGGCGGAATTTTGTTGTTTTGTATTTTTGCAACGATACACAAAGCAATCCGAGAACATCAGAGAATTGATTGGAGAAGAGGAAAAATTGATATTAATATCAAGGCAAGCAGTATTGCAAAAATAGGATTTGAAATTATCGGTGCATTAGTAGTAATTCTCATGATAGGAAGTATTTTATCCTCCCCAATTGTAAATGCAAAGAAGTACCAAAAGTTGATGACGGTGGAAGAAAGAAATTTTACAGAAGATATTTCACAGGTAGATTACAATACAATTCCGATTTTGGATAAGGATTCAGCAGCTCTGTTAGGTGATAGAAAGATGGGAAGCATGGTAGATATGGTATCCCAGTTTGAAGTATCGGATGATTATACACAAATCAATGTAAATAACCGTCCGGTTCGTGTGACACCACTGGTATATGCAAGTCCAATTAAGTGGTTGACCAACCAAAAAGACGGAATCCCGGCTTATATTAAAATTGATATGGCAACACAGGATACGGAATGTGTAAAATTGGATAAGCCAATTAAATATTCAAAATCAGAACATTTTAATAGAAATATTTATCGTCACCTGAGATTTAAATACCCAACCTACATTTTTAGTGACCAGATATTTTTTGAAATTGACGACGAAGGAACACCATATTGGATATGCCCGGTAAAGAAATTTAATATTGGCTTATTTGGTGGAGAAACGATTGGTAAAGTGGTTGTCTGCAACGCACAGACAGGAGATTGCAAAACCTATGATATTGACAAGGTGCCACAGTGGATTGACAAGGTATATCAGGCAGAGCTTTTGATGCAGTTATATGATTATAGTGGAACTTTAAAGCATGGATATTTTAACAGTGTTTTGGGACAAAAAGACTGCTTAAAAACTACGGATGGCTATAATTATATAGCATTAGAGGATGATGTGTGGGTATATTCCGGTGTTACCAGTGTAAGTGGTGACCAGTCTAATGTAGGATTTGTTTTGATGAATCAAAGAACCATGGAAACACGTTTTTATAAAGTAGAAGGAGCTACGGAAAGTTCAGCAATGTCTTCGGCAGAAGGACAGGTACAAAATCTTGGATATACCGCAACTTTTCCATTGTTACTTAATATATCCGGAGAGCCAACCTATTTTATGGCATTAAAGGATGATGCAGGATTGGTAAAGATGTATGCCATGGTAAATATTCAGAAATATCAATGGGTTGCAACCGGAGATTCTATTCGAGAATGTGAAAAATCGTATAAGCAGCTATTGAAAAATAACGGTATTTCAGCAGCAATTAATGAGGATAGTAAAGAGGCAACAGGAATTATTAAAAATCTTTTGCCGGTAACATTGGAAGGAAACTCCCATATCTATTTAGCATTGGAAGGAAAAGATGAGATTTTTGATGTAGACCTTTCAAATTCTGAATTACTTGATATAATAAAATATAGTATAGGTGATGAAATAAAACTTTCCTATATGGAAGGCGATACACCTGTAAAAGTAACAGCGATAAAGTAATGGAGGCATAATATGACAGTAAAAGAAAGACTTTTAAAATATGTATCTTACTGGACAACTTCAGAAGATAATAAGGAGGTAATACCTAGTACAGATTGTCAGTTTATTTTGGCAGATGTTTTGGCAGAAGAACTAAAAGGCTTAGGTTTAACACAAGTAAAACGTGATGAGCATTGTTATGTGTATGGTTTACTCCAGGCAACTCCTGGATATGAGAACAAAAAGGCAATGGGATTTATTTCTCATATGGATACAGCACCGTCTTTTTCGGGAAAAGATGTTAAACCGCAGGTAATAGAAAATTATGACGGAAATGATGTGGTATTGCAGGGAACAGGTGATGTAATTAAGGTATCAGATTTCCCGCATCTTACTTCTTTAAAGGGAAGAACATTAATTACAACAGATGGAACCACTCTTTTAGGAGCAGATGATAAGGCAGGAATTTCCAATATATTAACAGCAGTAGAAGAGGTAATTGCAGAAAAAATTCCACACGGGGATGTTTGGATTGGATTTACACCGGACGAAGAAGTTGGTGCCGGAGCTGATTTGTTTGATTTAGACTATTTTAAAGCGGAATATGCTTATACCGTAGATGGCGATTATGAAGGAGAGGTTGCATATGAGAACTTTAATGCAGCATCTGCACATTTTACAATTAAGGGTGTAAATGTACATCCGGGATCTGCAAAGGACATTATGGTAAATGCAGCATCTATTGCTTGTGAGATTCAGAGTTTGTTACCGGAGCAGGAAACACCGGAGCATACAGAAGGAAGAGAAGGATTTTATCATTTGGATGAAATGCATGGAGATGTAAATGAGGCACATCTTGACTATATTGTTCGTGATCATGACAGTGATATGTTTGAAAAACGTCAACAGGTATTGCGTGAAATTGAAGAAAAAATTAACCAGAAATATGGTGCAGGAACAGTAACTTTAAAATTAACGGAAAGCTATCGCAATATGTTAGAAGTAATAGAGAAGAACTTTTTTGTAGTAGAAAATGCAAAAAAAGCAATTCAGGCAGCAGGTATGGAGCCGATTTCTCTTCCGGTAAGAGGTGGAACGGATGGCGCAAGACTGAGCTTTATGGGACTTCCTTGCCCAAATCTTGGAACCGGTGGATATGCATTTCATGGTCCAAAGGAACACGTTACAGTAGAAGGTATGGAAGCAGTTGTGAAGATTATCAAGGAACTTATTAAGAATCCTGTGGATAAGTAAGTAAAAAACAAAAAAAGAAGTGGAAAAAGAGAAGTGATTGTTTTAAGGTAAATCAGAAAACAATCACTTCTCTTTTGGTAAAAACTATTGGAATTTTACGGCTGTTCCATAAGCGATAACTTCGGCAGCTCCCTGCATAATTGCAGAAGAAGCATAGCGAATATTTACAACTGCATCAGCGCCTAAGGATTCGGCTTCTTCGACCATTCTTTTGGTAGCAAGTGCACGAGCATCGTTCATCATATCATTGTAGGCTTTTAATTCTCCACCAACAATGGTCTTAAAACTTTGTGTAATGTCGCGTCCAATATTTTTGGACTGAATGGTACTTCCTTTTACTAATCCAAGCATTTCCAATTCTTTTCCGGAAATGTAATCAGTATTTACTAAGATCATCTTCTTCACCACTTTCTATTTCTTTTATTCTTTCGTATAAATTATAAAAAGATACACATGTTAGTCCACCAAAAATTACAAGCAAAATCATTCGTACAAAACGTGGAATTTCTGGAATAAAAAGAAACAGTGTGCAATACCCCATTAAAATAAAAACCAATATAATGGTGATGATAATAGGGGCAATTAATTTTGAATATTTCATAAACTCCATCTCCCTTAAGAAAATAACATACTTAAAATTTTAATAGGACTAAATCTATTATAGTAGTTCAAGAAATTCAATTCAATGCTTTATAATAAGATTAATAAAATATTAAGCTAAGGAAAAGGTTATTCTAGCGAGATGCAATTAACTTATGAATTGGATTGCCCATAGCGGAAAAACGTTCCTCATATTCAGTCATAACATTTCCTTCGTTCATGGCAGTATCATGATGTAGGTCACGGGTAAATGCATCCAGATTCCAGTGAGCTTCTTTTACTTCTTCAAGAGAAAAATCAAACAAGTCAACATTGTCTGTTTTAAATTCCACCACACCATCGTTTTTTAAAATCTGGTCATAACGAGCAAAAAATTGACGAGAAGTTAAACGGCGTTTTGCATGACGATCCTTTGGCCATGGATCAGAGAAGTTCAAATAAATTTTAGAAACTTCATCTTTGTCAAAAACTTCACAAATGGTTTCTGCATCCATACGAATGAAACGAATATTTTCCAGTGGATCTTCTTCCATTTTTTGAAGTCCTCGTAAGAGTACGCTGGAATATTTCTCAATACCTACATAATTAGTAGAAGGATTTTGTCTGGCAAGGGTGGTAATAAACTGCCCTTTTCCCATACCTATTTCAATATGAATGGGATGCTTGTTTCCAAAAATCTCATTCCAGTGTCCTTTTTGGTGTTCTGGTTCCTGAATGCACCATTTATTTTCAGCAATCACTTCGCGAGAACCAGGTATATTTCTTAATCTCATAAATACCTCCAGAATTCTATATCAATACCATTTATTGTACTATAAAAATTCAATGAAAAAAACCCTATAGAAAAAAATATTGATAAAAAAGATTTCTAATATTATACTATAAGTATTGTAGTAATTAGGAAGGATAGAAAAGAATGAGAAAAAATAGAAAGTGGATGGGATTATTACTGGGCGTAGTAAGTCTTTTCCAAATAAATATATTATCCGTACAGGCAGAAGAATATTGGCCGGAAGGACCAACGGTTGAAGGAGAAGCGGCAATTGTCATGGAGGCTTCTACCGGAACCGTATTGTATGAAAAAAATGCAGATGAACAGTTATATCCTGCAAGTATTACCAAAATAATGACAGCACTTTTGGCAGTAGAAAATAGTAGTATGGATGAACAGGTTACGTTTTCGATGGATGCTGTTTATAAGACAGAAGGTTCTGGTATCTCCCGAGATGTGGATGAAGTTATGAGTATGAAGGATTGTTTATACGGACTAATGCTGGAATCCTCTAATGAATGTGCCTATGCTATTGCAGAACATGTGGGAGGAACGTATGACAACTTTGTTCAGATGATGAATGAGAAAGCAGCAGAGTTAGGATGTACCCATACCCATTTTAATAATCCTCATGGATTGCCGGATGAAAATCATTATACATGTGCCCGGGATATGGCATTGATTTCCCAGGAAGCATTAAAGAATGAAACATTTCGCCTTATTACAAGTACAAGACGGTATACGATTCCGCCAACCAATAAGCATGCGCAGGAAACCTATTTGACGAATCATCATAAAATGTTGAATAACTGGAGAGGTGATTCCACTTACTTGTATGATGGATGTATTGGTGGAAAAACCGGATATACCTCAGTTGCAGACAGTACGTTGGTTACTTTTGCAGAAAGAGACGGTATGACGTTAATTTGTGTAGTAATGAAGGAAAAGTCGCCGGGGCATTATGTGGATACAACTAATTTGCTAAATTACTGTTTTGAAAATTTCCAACTGTGGAATGTAGCAGAAAATGAACAAAATTATACTTCTGATAAAATGGAAAATAAAATTTTTGCCAAGGAAGAATCGTTCCTTTCCGTAGATTCACAAGGTTTTATTGTACTTCCTAAGGCAGCTGCGTTTACAGATGCAGTACCGGAGGTAGTAGAAGATACCAAGGCAGCGGATAAAGTAGGAACAATTCAATATACTTATGCAGGGCGAAATGTGGGTGGTGCAGATATTAAAATAAATGGAGCAAAGGTAGCACAGTTCCCATTTGACAAAGCACAAACAACCAATAAGAAGGAAAAGGTTGTTAACATTAATATCAAGTATATTTTAATTGGAATTTTAGTAGCTGTTATATTAGTAGGAGTTGGATTTGGAATTTATCATTTTGCAGATAATTTCTATTTGATTCGTTATAAATTTGGCTCTAAACGACCAAAAGGATTTAAGAAGATTAGGCAAAGAAAAAATCGTCGTAGAAGAAGATGGTTTTAATGTCTTTTTTTGAAAGATAAGACACATAAAATAGAAAAAAAGATAAATAGAAAAAAGACAATACCAAATGGGTATTGTCTTTTTGTGCACTTAGGACATTATAAAAAAACTTGTGAGATGTCAGAAAAAAATATAATTATTCGGATATAATACTGTTAATTACAGATAAAACCTTTAATTTGTCTTGTGTATAAATTAAAATACCGTTACAGGATTTTACCATTGTAATGTAGTTGTTTTTTAATAAATCCCAGTTAGAAAGTTGATAAATCAGATAGTCGAGGCTGGAAGTTGGAGCTTTGATAAAAACGGTTTCACAGGAATCCATAGGATTAAGAAGGAACTCTCCCTGCTTTATAAAATGCTTTAGCTCATTTTCCTGTGCCAGTTGTTCTTTTGTTTTATTAATAATGAAGTAACCCTTTTCATCCTTTGGCATATCCATAGATTTGATTGCTCGTTGTACTTGTTTGGTAAGAGCATCAGAAGCAGGATAAAGGGATTCAAAGTAGCTCATAAAATCAGAGGCTTGGCGAAAATGAGCGTTTGTTCCTTTTTCTGAAACCTCAGTTGTGAGAATGCGTCGGATAATAGTCTCACAGGTTTCTCTGGAAGGGTTTCCTTTCGATTTGTTATTCATGTTTGCATGTCCCTTTCGTTTTTCTTTGATTATACGGCATAAAAAGGTGGGATTCAAGAAAAAGCAGAATTGACAAACCTTAGAACCCATAATAAAATGAAATTACCACATAAAGAGGAATGGAGCGGAAAAAATATGGGTGAGGAAAAGCAGAAAAAGAAAGATGCGCTAATTGAATTAATTCAGGAAGAAATGAAAAAAAACGGAGGTTTCATGCGCACAGCTCAACTTTACGAACTTCATATGGATTATCGAAAGATACAGAAATTTGTAGAGGAAGGAGTCTTAGAACGAATAAAAAACGGTTGCTATGGAATGGGGTTTTCCAAGCAGTCCGAGGAAGATATGGTAGCAGAGCTTTTTACAGATGGGGTTTTATGTATGGAAAGCGCATTGTACTATCAGGGTTATATTGCGGTACGCCCAGCTTGTTGGCACATAGCTGTGGATAAAAATACATCAAAGTCGCGATTTAAAATGAAATATCCACTGATACAGCCGTATTACGCTGAACCGGAAGTGTTGAAACTTGGTGTGGAAAAGATAGCTGTTGGAAGCAGAGAGATGTGGATATATAACAAGGAAAGAATGATTTGTGATTGCTTGAAGTTTGAAGAAAAGTTGGAACGAAATGTATTACAGCAGGCTGTTTTAATGTATTTAAGGGAACCGCAAAAGGATATTCAACGGCTTATGGAATATGCCAAAGAGCGTAAGGTGATACAAAAGGTGCAAAATAGAATTGGAGTGTGGTTGTAATGAAAGAACAAATAGAAGTTCTCACAGAACAACTGCGCTACGAAGTATTAGAACGTATACTGGCTAACGGTTATCGGGATAAGCTTTGGATGAAAAAAAGAATAGAAACCGAGAAGGTAGAGCCAGGACTTGTTTTTTATCCGGCAAAGAATAATCAAAAAGAAATGCTAGAAGCATTAAGGGAATTGTTTTTGCCGGAAGCTATGGAAGTA
This sequence comes from Roseburia sp. MSJ-14, assembly GCF_018918225.1. NCBI lineage: Bacteria > Bacillati > Bacillota > Clostridia > Lachnospirales > Lachnospiraceae > Roseburia > Roseburia sp. MSJ-14. The sequence continues at coordinate 118,210 of NZ_JAHLQD010000032.1, read as the reverse complement.
AAGAATCTTCCCATTGCCTTGGAAAACAAAAACCGAATTCTTTTAGAATTTGAGCGAGAAAAGTATCATATTCCATTTTTCATAGGAGTAAAGCCATATAAAGAAATATTATTACATCCGGCAGAAGAAACATTTGAGAAGTTAACGTATCTTCGCTTCCCAACGGAAGAATATCTTGCACAGGGATTCTATGAAATTGTGGATAAGCTGGAACTTTTGAATGATCTTAGTTGGTATAAGGAAATCTATGATATTCTTTTAACAGAAACGATAGACGGAAGAAGGGTAAGGGACTGCTTTGGAAGGCTATTAGAGCGTAAGGCAATCCCATCCTTAGAAAAAAGACTAGATACCATAAAAGGATATGCTGATTATGGGTACATGAAGAAAAAATGGAAAAACGAAAAGAAGCGTCAAAGCGGAGCGTTTCCGGAATGGAAAGATGTTATTTCTCTGTTAGTTACCTTTTTTTCTCCCATATATGATGCTGTAATTCGCGATGAAGTGTTCTTTGAGGACTGGATGCCACAGTTGGGCAGATATTTATAGAAAATTATAAAAATCCGGAAAGAACCACACTTGCAATTGTACCGATTAAGGTAGTAAGTAAAGCACCGGCCAGCGTATAGCGGGTCTTTTGTACTTTTGCACTCATAAAGTACACACTCATGGTATAGAAAATAGTTTCGGTGCAACTCATCATAATAGAGGTAATAGTTCCATAGTAGGAATCAGGACCATATTGTTTGAAAATATCCAGTACCAAACCGGTAGCGGCAGAAGAAGAAAACATTTTTACAATAGTAACAGGAACTAATTCAGCAGGAAAATGAAGTGGTTCGGTAATATAACCGAGAAGTGTAGCCAGAAAATCTAAAAATCCGGAGGCGCGTAAAATGCCTACGCCAATCATTAGTCCGATTAAAGTAGGCATAATACCGATAACTGTTTCAAATCCATCCTTGGCACCCTTAATGAAATCGTCGTAAATATGGTGTTTGGTTAAAAGACCATATCCTACAATCGAAAAAATCAATAGAGGAATAATTGCATCGGAAAGAAAAAGGAGGAGATTCACTTTGGAACACCTCCTTTTTTATCTGGTAGGGCAAGCATAATTTTGGCAAATAAAATACCGGAAAAGGTAGAAATTAAAGTAGCAATAATTGCAGGACCAACAATGCGTGCAGGGTTAGCAGAGCCATATTGGCTACGGTACGCAATTATATTTACCGGAATAAGTTGCAGGGAAGAAATATTAATAATAAGAAAGGTACACATGTCCCGGCTGGCGGTTTTGCTGTGATGATTTAACTTTCCAAGTTCTTCCATTGCCTTTAAACCTGCCGGGGTAGCCGCCCAGCCAAGTCCAAAGATATTTGCAATCATGTTGGTAGAAATGTATTCATTGGCTTTGTGGTTAGCAGGAACACCCGGAAACATAAAACGTAAAAAAGGATTTAGCTTTTTTGCGGCACCGGAAATAATACCGGAGTTTTCTGCAATTCGCATAAGTCCCACCCAGAAAGACATAACTCCCACCATAGTAATGCACAGAGTAACGGCTTCTCTGGCAGAGTCTAGAGCTGCATCTGTGACAGAAGTCAGGTTTCCGGTGAGTGCAGCATAGATAATCCCAATTAAAATCATAAAACCCCATAAGTAATTGAGCATTGCATACTCCAAAATATGTAGTTATTTTATTCTATGCAGTTTATGGAAAAGTGTGTATTTTCTTTGAGTTTTTTCTGAAGCTAGTGTATAATAAAATTAGTTCAAGAGGCAGGAGGTATTCTTGTGGATAGTTATAACACCATAAACGAGGTACTGGTAAAATTATTTAATGAAATTATGCATATTGAAGAAAAGGCAATTATTACAGAGGAGTTTAAGGATATCTCAAATAATGATATGCATATTATAGAAGCAATCGGTAAAGAGGAACCTAAGAATATGTCTACGATTGCGAAAAGTTTGTCCGTTACGGTAGGAACTCTTACCATTGCCATTAACAATCTGGTAAAAAAGGGATATGTAAGTCGTGTACGAAGTGAGGAAGACCGACGTGTGGTATTGATTTCCTTATCGGAAAAGGGAGATAAGGCTTATGATCATCACAAGAGATTTCATGAGGAAATGGTAGAGGCTACATTAGAAGGCTTAAATAAATCGGAGACAGAAGTGTTAGTGAGGGCATTACAGAACTTAAGTAATTTCTTTAAGGGATATAGAAAGTAAAAGAAAATAGCATACATAGGAAGCATAAGTTCTACATAAAATGAATAGAAAAAACAGAAATGGAATATATGTAATGAACTTAGCGAATAGATGGAAGAATATGATGAAAAGGCTGCTGGTCGTAATACTGGCAGTCTCATTTTTATTTGAGACAGCTTGTACTTTTGGTGGGCAGGTTCAGACAGGAAAAGAAACAGAAGGAGAAAATAAGGCACCAACCCAGTCAGAAGAACAGAAAACAGCAGTCCAACAGGCATTTTCGGATTACCTCATGCAGGTATTTCGAACGGAAATCACCTCAAGTACCTTAAATATGCACTATACACTGGCACATCCTGAAAACTATGGGATTGAGAAATATCCTGTCACTTTTGGTCAGAACAGTTCCGGGCAGTCTGTGGAAGCATCGGCAGTTTTAGAAAATTGGAAATACAACTTAAAGAATTTTGAAAAAGAAGAATTAACAGTTTCCCAACAGATGACATATGATATTATCATGGACTTTATTGAATCAGAGACAGGAGCGGGAAAATACAGCTACTATAAGGAACTGTTAAAGCCTACTACCGGAATTCAGGCACAGCTTCCAGTGCTTTTGGCAGAATATACGTTTTATGATGAGCAGGATGTAAAGGATTATTTGACACTCTTTGGAGAAGTTCAAGATTATTTTTCACAGATTATTAAATTTGAAAAAAAGAAGGCACAAAAGGGACTGTTTATGCCGGAATTTGCAGCAACGGATATTGTAACACAGTGTAATAACTTTACAGAAAATCCAGAAGACAATTATATGCTTTCCACCTTTGATGATCGTATAGATGCATTGGAGACAATTAGTCCGGAGCAGGCAGAAGAATATAAAGTACAGAATCGAGAATTGGTAACACAACAGGTCATTCCTGCATATCATAATCTGGCTGAGGAAATGGAGAAGTTAAAAGATAAGGGAAAAAACAATCAGGGGCTTTGCTATTTAGAACATGGAAAAGGGTACTATACATATCTGGTAGCGAATACAACAGGTTCCGCCATGTCGGTAGAAGAAATGCAAAAGCAGACAGAGCAGCAGCGGTTGCATGATTTATCGGATTTGAAAAAGATATTAAAAGAACATCCTGAGGTGGTAAAGGATGCGGCAAAGTATACGATTCCTACGGAAGATCCAACAAAAATATTAGAGGATTTGCAAAAAAAGATGCAGGGGGATTTTCCGGCACCGCCAGACACATCGTTTACAATAAAGTCGGTACATCCATCCTTGGAAAAATATACGGCACCTGCTTTTTATCTTACACCGCCCATTGATGATATTTCCCAGAATTCTATTTATATCAACGGGTCAAATCATTATGAAAAAATGCAGCTATATACTACCCTTGCCCATGAAGGATTTCCGGGACATCTTTATCAAAATGTCATGGAGCGAAGTTGTGGCTTAGAACCGATACGGAGCTTATTTGGCAGCAATGGATATGCAGAAGGATGGGCAACTTATACAGAAATGCAGTCTTATTATTATGCGGATATTGATAAAAATCTGGCGGCATTTTTACAGAAAAACCAGATTGCAACGCTAAGTCTTTATGCGACAGCAGATATGGGAATACACTATGATGGGTGGAGCCTTGCAGATACTGTGGACTTTTTTGGAACATATCAGATAACAGACAAAAAGGCGATTACAAAAATCTATCAATTGATAATAGAAGAACCGGCACATTATTTGAAATATTATATAGGATATCTGGAGTTCTTAAATCTAAGGGAATATGCAAAAGAGACATATGGAGAGGCATATAGCAACTATAAGTTTCATCAGGCATTGATGCAAATGGGAAATGCGCCATTCCCTATTTTGAAGGAGTATTTATCAAAATACTTTCAACAGTAGAGGGTGGATATACAAAAGATAAAGGATTTACAGGATATTTACTACTTGTTTACAAAAAGTGATAGTAAAATACGCACAGAAAGGACAGAGTGAAATATGAGAATAGAAGGTTGGAAGGAAATAAAAGTTGAAGAAAAATATTTTATTGCAGGAATATTTGCAAAACGAAGATTTTATTGTAAAAAGTGAATGTGCCATTAGCATGTTGAAGACAAAATTGCAAATTATAGATGCGGACTTGGGAATGCGGTATCATCGTAAGGTAATTCACAGCAAAACCAGCAGGATAAAGTCGTATGACAGTATTGTGGCAAAACTAAAACGAAAAGAACTGCCGGAAAATGTAGAAACAGTAAAAGAAAAAATCAATGATTTGATAGGGGTAAGAGCAGTATGTACTTATACGGATGACTTATATGAAATGGTAAAAATGTTATATGCGCAAAAAGATGTAAAGGTAATAAAAGAAAAGGATTATATTAAAAATCCGAAAAAATCCGGCTATCGGAGCCTGCATCTGATTTTAGAGATTCCCATTTGTTTTCAGGAAGAGACACAATGGGTAAAAATAGAGTTACAATTGCGGACAGCAGCAATGGATTATTGGGCGGGATTGGATTATCAACTTCAGTACAAGAAAGAAAATAAAGAGGCAAGGCGTATTAGTGAGGAATTAAAGGAGTATGCCAACGCCATAGAAGAAATAGACCGTAAGGTGTTGGAATTGAGAAAAAGGATAGAGGCTATCTGAGTATTTTCAGATAGCCTCTATTATAATATCAGACTAAGATTCTAATAATGCAGCATATACGTCCCGCTTAGAAATGCCGCGGTCTTTTGCAACTAATTTCATAGCCTCTTTTCTGGAAATACCCTGTTCTTCGTAATGCGCCATATGTTCCTCTAAGGAAAGGGATTCCCAAGCCTTGCGTTCTTCCTGGATAAGTTCTTCATGGAGTTTTCCCTGAATGACAAGAACAAATTCTCCTTTTGGTTCATTTTCCTGATAGTAAGAAATGGCACCGGAAAGAGTAGTCTGAAAGGCAGTTTCATATCGTTTTGTCAATTCACGGCAAAGAGTGAGAGGTCTGTCTCCTAAAACATCAAAAAGTTCTTCTAACGTTTTTTTCAAATGGTGTGGAGCCTCATACAAAATAATGGTACGGGTTTCTTTTTCAAGAGATGCTAAAATTGCCTGTCGTTCCTTTTTTTCCCGTGGCAAAAATGCTTCGAAAGCAAAACGTCTGGTAGGAAGTCCGGAAAGGGTTAATGCGGTAATGCAGGCGGCTGCTCCGGGAAGAGAAGTTACCTCAATACCTGATTCATAACAAATTCGTACCAAATCTTCTCCCGGATCGGAAATACCGGGTGTTCCTGCATCCGTAATGAGAGCCACATTCAGACCGGATTTCATTTTATCTACCAGTTGGTAGGCTTTTTCTATTTTGTTGTATTCGTGGTAACTGGTCATAGGTGTTTTTATTTCAAAATGATTTAATAATTTGATGGAATTGCGTGTATCTTCTGCGGCAATTAAATCCACTTCTTCTAAGGTTCGTAACACTCGTAACGTAATATCTTCTAAGTTGCCAATAGGTGTTGCACATAAGTATAATTTTCCCTGCATGGTGCGTATTCTCCTGAAAAACTTCTATTTGTTTATTATTTGAATCATATCACATTTTGTATTTTGTGACAATCATAAGGATTTTTTTTAAAAGTAGGAATAATATGGAAAACAGATGAATATAATGTATTAGGAACAAAAAAAGGGGGAAATCGCAGATGGAAGAAAAAGAATTTTTAACAACAATTTTAGAAAAAACCATGCTGATTTCGGAAAAGAAAAAGTTTTATAGCGGAAATGTGACAGAAAAAAATTTAGAAAATCTGAGAAATTGGAAAAACCAAAAAAATCTAGTGGATGAAAAGGTTTTCAGATTAATATTAGAAAAAGAAGAAATGAGCGAGGATGAATTTGCATATGCCATAACACCCATTCATATTTCGGACAAGCTGGACAAGCCTCAATGGTTGCAGGTATTAGCGGATATTATGGAAGAGTTTGAAGAAGATAAGATAAAAAGTATTGAAAAAGTAGATATATCTGTGGTAGTTTTTCCATTTATGGCATATGTGGGAAAAAGGTTAAATGAGTTTGACTGGGGACAGTCTGAAATAGGATTATCGGAAGAAGCATTTCAGACTATATTACAAAGTTGTATGGTTCAAACAATTCATTTTTTTGAAAAGTGTGTTGTAATTGAATTAGAAAACTATAAAAATACATATGGATTTGAAAAAGAAGACAAGGCAGAGCAATTTCAGGAATTTTTAAAAAAGCAATTTGCAACCAAAAAGCAGTTTTATGATTTCTATAAAAAGTATGCGGTTAGCAGTAGATTGGCAGCAGTTCGAACCATATACTTTCTTAATAATATGAAAGAATTTTTTACAAATCTGATAGAATGTGCAAGTGAAATCAGCAAAGAGTTTCAGATACAGGTTGGGGAAATTAAAAATCTGGGATTATCTGCCGGCGATTCTCATGAAAAAGGGAAAGAAGTAATCCTTGTTCAGTTTGAAAACAGCCGTGTAGTTTATAAACCTAAAAATTTAGACATATGTCAGGCATTTTCCCGGTTTGTAGAAATTATAAACAAGGATTTCCAAGAATTACCACTTAAAACACCAAAAGGCGTATACAAAGAAAACTGTGCGTTTTTGGAATTTATAGAATATAAGACATGTACCAATACCAAAGAAATAGAGCATTACTATGAAAGATTTGGATATACGCTGGCATTGGGATATTTTTTGGCAATTACCGATCTTCATTTAGAAAATATTATAGCATGTGGAGAATATCCCATTATTGTAGATGGTGAAACTATGATGCAAAACAGTATCAAGTTTTATAAAAAAGAAAGTGTCATCAGCCGATTTTATTCCAAGTATTTTACAGAGACCATTTTATCCACGGCGTTACTGCCAAATACGGTAAAACTGGACGATAATCTGGAGCTGAGTGCATTAGCGGGAGATGAACAGACCTCTCATAAGAAATATTTATCAGTGGTAAATCCGGAGACTTCTGATTTCCATTTTGAAGAGCGAGAGTATACCATGAGCAGTTCTAATAATATACCTATGCTAAATGACGAAAAGGTTGATTTTAAGGAATATCGTTATTTTATCATTTGCGGTTTTGAAAAAATGATGAATTACTTTTATAAAAACAAACAGCGATTAATACAGGGAGAAAATGCACCATTAACCGTATTTCAAGATAAAAAAATTCGATTTTTGGCAAAAGGAACCCAAAAATACGGGGAAATGTTTGAATTTTTAAACCATCCTTCCTGTTGCAGTGAAATGTCGGTGCGAGAACGAATTTTACAGAATATATGGGCATATCCTCACTTTAATAAGGATATTATCAAAAGTGAATATAGAGATATGTTGTTTAATGATATTCCCATTTTTTATAGTAGTACAAGCTGTCGGGATTTGTATGACAGCTATGGAAATGTATTTAAAAATTATTTTGATGAAACAGGATATCACAAGGTTGTAGATAGAATTGAGAATTTCGATAAAGAGCAGCAAAAGATTCAGATGGATCTGTTGTATATGCATTTGGGAATTTATGATGAATATAAGCCAATAGAGTTTGGAAGAAGAAAATATACATTTTCTAAGGGAAAGGTGAATGGAATAGCAGAGGCAGAAAAAATAGCAGAAAAGCTCATAGAGAATGCACAGGAAGATGATATGGGAAATATCACCTGGAATGTTATTCAGATAACAGAACAGACGGCAACGTTTGGAATGGCAGGGCTGGATTTATACGAAGGAATTTCCGGGATAGCACTGTTCTTTTTAGAAGTTTCAAAAGTGACCGGAAAACAAAAATATATGGAATATTACCATAAGTGCATGAAATGTTGTGAAAAAGATTTTGACTATTCGAAAGATCGTTATTCCGCATATTGTTCTAAGTTTTCCGTTTTATTGCCGATTTTAGTTGAAATGAAATGGAAGAAGAACAGTAGTTATGAAAAGTTACTCCATAAGGCAGTCAAGCAGTTAGAGGGAAAAAGCAAAGAAGAGATTATAAAATCAGATGGATTTCAAATAGATTGGATTGGCTGTGCAGGATTTCTGGTATTGTTAATGGAAGTGCAGGAGTATGCAGATTGCCTTACAGAAAAGGAAAGAGAGATATTGGAACTGTTCTGCAAGAAATTGTTTGAAATTATAACAGAACAGATAGGCGGTAGCTTTTCAGAGGCTGGACAGGCACATGGAATTAGCGGTGTAATGTTAGCCTTGGCAAGATATGTAGAAAAAGATAACACAGAGTATGGGGAAATAGAAAAGGAACTGATTCTTCTATACTTAAAAAAAGAGATGGAAGAGTATGAAGAAAAGCAAGAAGATATGGATAAATGGTGTCGGGGACTTAGTGGAATGATATTGTCCCGATTAGAAATTAATAGATATATTTCAAAGGAAGAGATACATAAACAGTTAGAGGTTCTTACAGATAAATTGATTACTTGTCAGCAGGATATATTTGTAGGTGACAGTCTTTGCCACGGAAATGCAGGAACAATATTTGTAATAAAACTACTGATAGAAAATGGTGTTCCACAAGTAGAACAATTAGAGGTAGTTTTGGAGAAAATGTTACGTCAAGTGACAGGAGAAAGTCTATATAACGGTTATAGGTTGGTAAATACACCAACTGTAGAACAACCGGGATTATTTACAGGAAGTGCAGGAGTTGGATATATGTATTTAAAAGTAGCTGATACAAATGTTCACAATGTATTTTCAATGTTGTTCTGATATTTTTGGATAATATTTATCCATTAATATAAAGATAATCTGCTATTCAGGGCCCATAGTAGAAACATCAAAACTATATAAAATTTAGGAGGATATGTAATATGAGTAGTAAAAATGTAAACAATTTAGTAGGAAAGTCTTTTGAAGAATTATCAGTGGAAGAAATGATGGAAATGCAGGGTGCAGCAAATGCAGATGCAAATTCCACAGTTGTAATTCCAATTTCTACTATCGAAATTTCAGAAGCAGTTTCTGTATTAGTTTCAGCACTTTCTGCTAGCACAATTTCTGTAGTAGCAAGCAAGAAAAATAAGTGCAAATAATAGGCGGTGAGAAAATGAAAGAAGAAAAATTGTCTAATTTAGTAGGAAAATCCTTTGAAGAATTGTCCGTAGAGGAAATGAATGAAATGCAGGGTGCACAAAGTGCAGGTGCAGGTCAGGTAAATTCTTCTGCCAGTATGATTGCATCCGTTGTTTTTACAGTTGCATCAGCGGGATTATCCGGTCAGGTGTCTAAGGCAGTGTCTACACTTGTTACGGCAGCAAAGAATTGTGCATAATATGTTAAGATTAGTAAAATGCTTGCTATGGTATCAATCCATAGCAAGCAGATTACATGGAGAAAGTCATGGAAAAGAAAATTTTTGCTTTTATTGGCAGCAGAGCTGCTAAGAAAAAAACATATTCGTTTGTAAAAGAAATAATTACGGAAATCAGCCATCAGGAACAGATTCAATATGAAATAGTGACCTTAAATGATTTACATATGAAACCATGTATGGGATGTGAGAGTTGTTTTACTCAGGGAGCATGTATTCAAAGGGATGATTTATGCTTATTAGAAGAAAAAATATTAGAGTCAGATTTATTTATTTTTGCAGCACCGGTATATATGCATGGAATGCCGGGAGAAGTAAAAAATATTATTGATCGGCTGGCTACCTGGGCACATACATTTCGATTAGCAGGAAAAAATGTAATATTAGTATCAACTTGTGATACCAATGGACACACTTCCGTAGTAGATGATTTACATTTGAAATTGTTATATATGGGAGCAAGAATTATTGATAAATATGTTGGAGCTAATTTCATACCAGAGGGATTAAACACAGATACAAATTTAATTTTGTTAGAAGAGGCAGATAAAGAGCTTCCAAAATTGGTAAAAAGGTCCGTAGAAAGATGGAATAGTAAAATGCAGTCCAATAGATTTCATGAAAGTTTATTTCAAAAGTATCATGAATTACATTCCTATTTGTGTAGCGAAGGAAAAATAAATGGAGAAACCAGATATTGGAAGGAATCTGGATTACTGGATTGCAAAAATTATCAGGAATATATAAATCTGGTATTGGCAAAGGGGAAGAGTTGTAATGGTTAATTTTATTGGAAGTTATGAACATTCAGAATGTGGATTAGCATGTGTGGCAATGATGATTGATTATTATGGTGAAGATGTTACATTGGCACAATTGCGGGAAAAGTACGGTGTTCCTATGGGCGGATATAGTATCAGTCAGATGGTACAAGTATTAGAAGACTATCATATTCAGGCAAAAGCCATTAAAACAGATAATATAGCAGAGCTACAAAGGCTTAAAATACCGTTTATTGCCTATTGGAATAAAAATCATTTTGTAGTAGTTGAAAAAATAAAACAAAATGAAGTAAAAATAATTGATCCTGCACAGGGAAAACGAAAAGTATCTATAGAAGAATTTACAAAGAGTTTTTCGAGTGCACTTATTTATATTACTTCAGAAAAAAAGCATAAGAAGAAAAATGTGGATAAGACATTAATAAATATTGTAAAAAAGAGCAAGAGGGAAATTGCACTTTCACTGGCAATGTCCTTTATTCTTCAACTGATAGCATTATATATTCCGGTATATATTAAGCGGTTAATTGATAATTATCAAACCAATAGTAATTACGCAAAATTACTTTTGGTAATGCTGGGAATTATATTATTTTATTATTCCTTTAGTTTGATAAAAATGCGTATAATTACTTCTTTTCAAAACAGTTTTGACAGAGACCTATCGTCAACTACAATAGGACATCTATTAAAACTTCCTTACAAATTTTTTGTAAACAGAGGAAAAGGAGAAATTATATTTACTATTAACTGTAATCAGTATATTCGGGCAATTTTGTCCAATCAGATGTTAAGTCTGTTTTTGGATATTATATTTTTAGTGCTGTATTTTTTGCTCATGTTCAGCTATTCTGTAGAATTATCTATCATTACTATTGTTTTAGGCGTAACACTGGTAATGGTTTCCGTAATAAATTCAAAAATTATTATAAAAAAGAATGAAACCCAGTTAACGAATATTACAGATGTGCAGAATATAACAGGAGAAATTGTTAATAATATAGAGACATTGAAGGCAATAGGTGCGGAAGACGAATATTATGAAAAGTGGTCTCAGTCCTTTGAAAAACAGCTAGAAATGGAAATAGAAAAGGCGAAAATCGACTCAGCGCTTGGAAATATACCTGTTGCAATTCAGGCTGTGTATACATTGATAATTTTTGTTGTGGGAGTTATAATAAAGGCGAAAAGTAATTTGTCTTTAGGTACAATTGTAGCATTCAATACCATTGGAGTATCATTTCTTAGTCCACTGTTATCATTAGCAAATTCTTATTTGCAATTATCGGCAGTAAAAATATATATTAACCAGTTGATAGATGTGATTCATTCAAAACCGGAAAATGAAGAAAAGAACAGTCGTTTAACAGTCTTGGAAAATGGTAAAATTGAAGTGAAAAATTTACATTATAAGTACGATTATTTTTCGAAGGAAGTATTACAGAATATTAATATTACAGTAAAAGATAAAGAAAAAGTAGCAATTGTAGGAAAGTCCGGTTCGGGAAAATCTACATTTTTAATGCTTCTAGCTGGAATGTTCGTAAGTTCTTCAGGTGAAATTTGTGTGGGAAATCAACAAATTAGTAAGCAAGAAGTCAATAAGAATAATTACCGGAAGCAGTTGGGAATTGTATTACAGCAAAGTATGTTATTTAACGGTACCGTAAAAGAGAATATCGAAATGGGAAGAAAAGTAGAGGAAGGAGAATTTGAAAGCGCAGTATACAATGCAGACCTGACGGAGCTAATAGAGAGCTTTTCAGCAAAAGAAAATACGATTATTTCTGAGGATGGAAGTAATATTTCCGGAGGTCAGAAACAAAGATTATGCATTGCGCGTGCAATTTTAAAGCAGCCAAAGGTTATTCTGCTGGATGAACCCACCAGTTCACTGGATAATGTATCAGAGAAACGCATTATGGAGCATTTGTTTCAAATGCAATCCACGGTTATTGTAGTGGCGCATAGATTATCAAATATTGAAAGGTTTGATAAAATTATTGTGTTAAAAGATGGGGAAGTGGAAGCAACCGGAACGCATGATGAATTACTAAAGACAAGTCAATGTTATAGAGAGCTATATTATAAAGGAGTTTAAGGAGAGTGGTTTTTAAAGGAGGTACAATTATGGACAATGAAAATGGAAATAAAATCACACTTTTATCGATTGTAGCAATGATTCCATTTTGGGTGCTGTTAGGAGCAATGATTGGATGGCGAATCGGTGGAAATCAGGGACTTTGCTTTGGAATCGTGTTAGGATTTATTGCAGGAAAAATATTTAATAAGTGGGTACAAAAAGAGAAAGACAATGAACAATAACATATGCAGTAAAAGAAAGAGTTACATATAGTTTCTAAAAAGGAAACATATGTAACTCTTTTATACGATTACTCTCCGTAAATCTCATAAATTTCATCCGTATACACCCCTGGTTCTTTATATACAATTAGGGGTTTTTCTACGGTAATTCTGGGTTTCCCACCACGAAGTCCCTCAATCAATACCATATTTGGCTCCTTATCTATAAAAGGGTGGACCAGGCGCATACGTTTTGGTTCTAAGCCGTATTGGTGCATGAGACACATGATTTCAGACAGACGAAATGGACGGTGCACCATATAAAAACGCCCGCGGGGTTTTAGTAGTCTGGCACTTTCCCGAATCACATCTTCCAGTGTACAAAGAATCTCATGCCTTGCAATGGCTTTTGCCTCATTGGGGTTGGTAAGCCCGTGTTGTCCGGTCATGTAAGGTGGATTGGTAGTTACTACATGAAAAGAAGATGCTCCAAACTGTGCTGAAGCATCTTTAATATTTCCTATTTCAATGTCAATCTTATTTTCTAAATGATTATATGCCACACTGCGTTTTGCCATATCGGCACTTTCCGGTTGAATCTCCAGTCCGGTAAAATGTGCTCCCTGCGTTTTGGCTTCCAGTAGAATGGGAATAATTCCTGTTCCGGTTCCAAGGTCAATGGCAGTTTCTCCGGCCTTCACATTGGCGAATCCGGAAAGAAGAACTGCATCCATACCGAAGCAAAACTTAGCAGGATTTTGAATAATGGAATAGCCATTGCGGTGAAGATCATCTAATCGTTCTTGTTCTAATAAGGTAACAGACATAATAACTCCTTATCATACAAAGAAATTTATTTTGTATCGTCAAGCTTAGAAGTACCCTTGTCTTCTAAAGCTGCCAGTTCCTTTAATTCCTCAGCAGAAAGTTTTACATTATCTTTCTTGCGTTTTGGCTTAAAGCGGAGCTGGTCTACACGGTATTCCCGAATTTCTTTTTCGTCATCGATTTCTACAATTACTTTTACCATCTGACGTAACACGCTGACACTTTGTACTTCGCCCTTTAAGTGGTCGTCAGTAGTAACATAATCTCCCACATTTGGAAGACGGCTATTTAAGTATTCGTAAGTTTCCTCTTCATTTTTCAAACAGCACATCAGTCTGCCGCATACACCGGAAATCTTAGCAGGATTCAAAGAAAGATTCTGTTCCTTTGCCATTTTGATAGATACCGGGGCAAATTCAGATAGGAAGGTGTGACAACAAAGTGGACGGCCACAAATGCCAATGCCACCTAAAATCTTAGTTTCATCACGAACGCCAATCTGGCGCAATTCAATACGGGTACGAAATACTGCTGCAAGGTCTTTTACCAGCTCGCGGAAGTCAATACGTCCGTCTGCGGTAAAATAAAATAGCAGTTTATTATTGTCAAAAGTATATTCTGCGTCAACTAGTTTCATTTCCAAACCATGTTTTTGAATTTTTTCTAAACAGATTTTAAAAGCATCCTTTTCTTTTTCACGGTTTTTAGCTTCTATTTTTTCATCCTCATCGGTTGCAATTCGAATCACCGGCTTCAAAGGCTGAATGACATGTTCTTCATCTACATCTCTTGGAGCAATGATGACAGAACCGAATTCAATACCGCGGGCTGTTTCCACAATTACATGGCTTCCGATGGTCAGGTCAAATTTCTGTGGGTCAAAGTAATAAATTTTTCCGGCAGTACGGAATCTGACTCCAACTACTTTTATCATGTTTTAATTCTCCTTTATGGTAAGCAGTAGTAATTCCATTACCAAATCGAAGTTAACGTTAGCGTTGAGACGGCGTTTTGCCTTATCCAAGGCTTCGATAATCGTTTCGATTCCGCTGTAGGAACTTTTACTTGCTTGCAATTTTATATCATAAACCTCATCCTTAAAAATAAGGGAGTTTGCGTCTGAAGTTGCTTTGTATAGCAGAACATCACGAAACCAAATCATCATGATGTCAAAATAATCATTAATAGAAAGTTTATACTCACCGATTTGTTTTACCGCTTCCATCAACTCATAGAGTTCAATATCCTTGATACGTTTTAAAAGCTGAATGGCAGAAGATTTTATTTCGTTAAAATCCTCAGAGTTAGCAAGTTGAATTGCTTTTCCAACATTACCCTGTGCAAAAGCAGTACAAACATCAGCTTTATAGTCCGGAACCTGACAGTCCTTCATTAAAAATTCACGAATAACATTGTCTGGAACTACTTTAAAATCCAGTGTAATACATCTGGAAAGAATGGTAGGCAGAAAAGAATCTGCATTTGTAGTAAGAAGCAGGATAATGGCATAAGCAGGAGGCTCTTCAATGGTTTTTAAAAGAGCATTTTGTGCCTGTTGGTTCATTTTTTCCGCTTCATCAATAATATAGACCTTATATGGGGAAGCATAAGGCTTAATATCTACATCATTATTAATCTGTGTACGAATGTCATCTACGGAGATCGTGTTTGGCTTCTCATGGCGTAGATATATTACATCCGGATGATTGTCAGATAACATCTGTTTGCAGGAATGACATTCCATACAACCATCTGTGCCATGCTTTTCACACTGAAGTGCCATGGCAAAGCTTTTAGCCAGCATCATTTTACCGGACTTTTCCGGACCGTTAAAAATGTAAGCATGGCTTACTTTATCCATGGAAATGGCATTTTGTAAGTGTTCAATAATCTGTTGGTGCCCAATAATGCTTGAAAATCCAGCCATATTCATTCCTCGATTCTATTGAATTAGGTGGAAACATCTAAAAGAAGTCCCCGAATTTCTCCAATTTTACTTAAAATAGTAAGGTGGTCTTTTTCGTCCTTTACCAGTTCGCCGGCCAAATCATCCAGATTCTTATCTACCAGCTTTACAATACCATAAACACGATGGCGTCCACGGCGATCCAAAAAGTTTTCTCTGGAAAACTTATGAGAACGGTTTACAACTTCGTTTAAAAAGTCCTTTACCAGTTCACGGTATTTCTTCATATCGCGGATGTCCATGTGCTCCGCTAATTTTTCTCCCTGTGTAGTAATGTCTGACATCAGACCATTTAGTTTTTCTTGTAGTTCAGCCTCTTCAATATGGCTTGCAAGTGTAAATTTAAAGGTGCCGTCACTTTTTTCTACAGTCTGTTGGGTATCTACCGGAGTAGTACCGGTTACCTGATTTACTTTAATATCCATGGAGTCACCTGCCTTTCCTTCTTAATTATATATCGGCGTTTTCCGAGGAAAAACCAAGACATTTTCCAATATAAGAAATAAGCTGCTTTAGACATTCTTCTAAGTTATCATTGTGAAAAACATCCGTAATTCCTGCCTGAGCGAGCTTTTCCGGTGAAAAGTCTGATTCATCTGCCAGAAAACGGCGGCATAGTTCTGCATACTTTGGTTCTTGTTGTAGTCGTTCTCGGGTTAGTGCACGTTGGAGACGTTCACCGGAGTCTACCTCGATATAAAGTGGAACCAGATGCTTTGTACCAAAGTATTCCTGGAGTTTTTGAAAAGATTCCAGTGTACCGATAACCAGATAATCATGCTTGGCAAGGTCAATCTGATGATCATTTACGGTAAAATACTTCCAAATACCATGTACCGTGTGATAAGCACGCAATTCAATAATTTTATCTTCCTGCTCCAGAGACTTTAGTTGCTCTTCCGTTAGAAAGTAGTACTCTACACCGTTGGTTTCACCGCTTCGAATTGGGCGGGTAGTGTAGGAAACCAGTGTCTTTAGAGGAAGATTGCCATCTGATAGGATGCGTTTATATAAGGTGTCCTTTCCACAAGAACTTTTTCCGATTAAACAAAATATTTTTCCCATATATATTCCTTAAATAATTTATATATACTGATTGTAATAAAATGGTATAATATACTTTATTAGTATAATATAAGAAACACAATTTTACAAGGAGAGCAAGATGAAAGATTATAAAAATTACATATTTGATCTATATGGAACGCTGGTAGATATTCATACGGAAGAGGGAGATGACAAGTTATGGAAGAAATTGTCATTCTTTTATGGATTTTACGGAGCAGTCTATGAACCAAAAGAGTTACAAGAGAGCTACCTTGCATTGGTAGCAAGTGAAAAAAACAGTTATGCCCATGAAGCATATCCGGAAATTGAATTGGAGTATGTATTTCAGAAGTTATTTGAAAAAAAGGGAGTACAGGCAGATATGGAGCTGGCAGTACATGCGGGACAGTTTTTCCGAATTTTATCCATGGAATATGTCAAGCTTTACGATGGTGTAAAAGAGATGCTGGAGTTATTACACAAAAAGGGAAAAAAGGTATATCTTCTTTCCAATGCGCAAGAGATATTTACCACTTATGAGTTACGCTATTTGGGACTGATACCTTACTTTGATGACATTTTTATTTCCTCCAGTTGTCAGTGCAAAAAGCCGGATACAAAGTTTTATCAGATGCTGATAGATAAACATCAGCTTAATATCGAGGAATGTCTGATGATAGGAAATGATAATACCACAGATATTGCAGGAGCAAAAGAACTGGGAATGGATTCGTTATATATTCATTCTAACTTATCACCGGAGCTTACCGGAGAGCTGGATAGTACTTATTATATGGAAGAAATGGATATGAAAAAGTTGATGGAGATGTTGTAAGTATCTGAATACAAAGAGATAAAAATACGGGTAAAATTATTTAACTACCCGTATTTTTTTATTTTCTTTATCCGCCAGTCCTTCCACTGCTAACCCCTGTTTCTGACACAGACGAATATTATCAACCAATTTTTCCGAAACAACTTCTCCCGGTGCAATCATAGGAATTCCCGGTGGATAGAGATAGATATATTCCTGACTGACATAGCCGATAGCATCTGCTAAGGGAACGGTGTCATAATTTTTTTCTAATGCCTTAGATATAGAAAGTGCCTGCGGCGGGATTGGATAAAGTTCCTGACAAGTGAGGGAGGAGTTTGGAGTATCGGCGGTACTTGAGGTAATGTTGCAGTCAATTTCCAATAAGGCTTGAATTAGCCGGTCAAATCCTTCTTTTGTATCCATCACACTGGTAAGTGCGGTAACATAATGTCCGGAAGCCATTTCCATTTGTAAATGATAATTATTTAACAAAATGTTATATAATTTCTGTCCGGTCAATTCCGTATCTTTTGTGGAAATCAAAATCTTGGAAAAATCGTGTCTAAAGCAGACCTCCTGTTTACAAGACTCTGCGGTAAATACAGAAAGGTGTTTTAGCTGTTTTGCCTGCTGATAGAAATCATTTAGCAACTGGGTAAAGTTTTGCATAAGTTCTGCACCCTCTGTTGCCATAGTGCGAAGTCCCTGCTCAATGGAGGACATTAGAATGTAAGAGGGTGAGCTTGTTTCATAAATATCCAAAAAACTTTTTACGGTATCAACAGGAATCCGCTCTGAATTCACATGAAGTAATGCAGTTTGTGTAAAACAAGGCAGCGTTTTATGAACACTGTGGATAACAATATCAGCACCACATTCCAAAGCAGAAACAGGAAATGCATTAGAAAAACGAAAATGTGCGCCGTGTGCTTCATCTACAATAAGTGGAATGTTATGGGCATGGATGATGTCTGCAATTATGCGGATATCGGATACTACGCCATCATAGGTAGGAGAAGTAAGAAAAACCGCCTTTGCCTCAGGATGTGTAGCTAAGGCTTTGGACACTGTATCTGGAGTTATAGAGCCCATAATGCCAAAGGAGATCTCTTCCGGCATAAGATAGCAAGTCTTTAATTGGCGCAAAAAGGCTGCGTGATAGGCGGCTTTATGGCAGTTTCGACCCATGAGAAGTGTGCCTTCTCTGGGAAGAGCTGCACTAATCGCACTTAGAATACCACAAGTGCTTCCGTTGACAAGGAAAAAGCTTTCCTTGGTATGATAAAGGGAAGAAGCACGGTTTTGCGCCTCTTTTAAAATATCTACTGCATGATGCAGGTTATCAAAACCGTCGATTTCGGTAATATCAATGGCATATGGATTGGGAAAGTCCGTTACATGTCGTTTGTGTCCGGGCATATGAAAGGGATAATAGCCGGACTTACTGTAAGCGGTCAGTTTTTTATCTAAATATTCGGTTGGTTCCAATATTGGTTTCATGGAAAGTCTCCTTATAAATATCATTATATCATTTGCTAAGTATTTCTATTATATCATTGGAAAAGAAGGCTGTCATGAAAATGTGTGAAATGTAGCTGAAAAATTGACTTTTTGGGTGAAATATGGTATTTTTAGCCATGTTTATAGACAATAACATAGGAGTAAAAAATGTGGAATACAATCAATAAAATCTTGGAAAATGTGGACAACCTGGTTTGGAATGTACCGCTTATGGTATTGATACTGGTTGGTGGTATTATGCTTACCCTGCGGTTAGGCGGGCTACAGTTGAGACGCTTACCTTTGGCATTAAAGTGGATGGTTAAAAATGAGGAAGAAGGGGATGGAGAAGTAACCTCCTTTGGAGCCTTATGTACGGCACTTTCTGCTACCATTGGAACAGGAAATATTGTAGGAGTGGCAACAGCCATTGCAGCAGGTGGACCGGGAGCTTTATTTTGGATGGAAGTGGCAGCTCTTTTCGGTATGGCAACTAAGTATGCAGAAGGATTGCTGGCAGTAAAGTATCGTGTTGTAGACGAAGATAACCATGCGTTAGGCGGACCGTTTTACTATATTGAACGAGGAATGGGAACAAAATGGAAGTGGCTTGCCAAGCTCTTTGCATTTTTCGGTGTCTGCGTAGGACTTATGGGAATCGGAACTTTTTCTCAGGTAAACGGTATTTCCTCTGCGGTAAATAATTTCTTTGATCCAAATCAAAACTGGACAGTTTCCATTCCGGGAGTTGGAACGTATTCATGGACAGTAGTGATAGCATCGTTGGTATTAAGTGTGTGTGTAGCACTAATATTAATCGGTGGTATTAAACGAATTGCAAATGTTTCACAGGTGGTAGTGCCGTTTATGGCAGTTATTTATGTTGTGCTTTGTGTAACATTGATTCTATGTAATATAAAGGAAATTCCACAGGCAGTAGTAACTATTGTCAAAGGGGCATTTAATCCTTCGGCAGTGACAGGTGGAGTGGTAGGTACACTTTTTATTGCGATGCAAAAGGGTGTGGCAAGAGGTATCTTTTCCAATGAAGCAGGATTAGGTTCTGCACCGATTGCAGCAGCAGCAGCTCAGACAAAAGAACCGGTACGTCAGGGACTAGTATCTATGACAGGAACCTTTATTGATACCATTGTAATCTGTACCATGACAGGATTGGCAATTGTACTGACAGGGGCATGGCAGGTAGACGGAATCGAAGGCGTAGAGGTTACTACTTATGCATTTAGCAGAGGATTGCCGATACCGGAAGACGTTTCTGCATTTTTACTTATGCTGTGTTTAATATTTTTTGCATTTACAACGATTTTGGGATGGGATTATTACTCTGAGCGATGCTTAGAATATCTGTCAGGTGGCAAGAAAAAACTTGTAAAGGCATATCGGTGGTTATATATTTTAGCAGTATTTGTCGGACCATATATGACTATTAAGGCAGTGTGGACCTTAGCAGATATTTTCAACGGAATGATGGCATTTCCGAATATGATTGCCATATTTGCATTAAGCGGTGTAGTGGTAAAGGAAACAAAAGACTTTTTCCAGAAGGGAAAACATTTATAGAAAGAAAAAAAGAGTTTTGCCTTAAAAGGGAAAGCATTTATAGAAAGAAGAAAAAGGAGTTTTACCTTAAATGTGTAGAGGTAAAACTCCTTTTGTATATCATGGAAGATGTCATTTTATTTTCCCATGAGGGAATTGCCGGAAACAGAAATATCTGTTAAGGATTTTGCATCCGATGCAAGAGCAGATGCTTTTAAAAAGCAAATCAGTCCAATGACGAAAACAACGGAAATCGAACCAACACCGATGTTAATACTACCGGAAATCTGGCTTACTACACTGACAAGGGTTGTTCCAAGGAAAGAAGCACCTTTTCCGCAAATATCCATAATACCAAAGTATTCTCCTGATTTTTCAGGTGGAATAATCTTAGCAAAGTAGGAGCGTGATAAGGCCTGAATTCCACCTTGGAACATACCTACACAGACAGCTAGAAACCAGAATTCCCACTGGGTATCTAATTGGAGGGCAAAAATAGAAATTCCAAGATAAGCCACAATACAAACTGTAATCAGGTTGCGAGAAGGATAACGTTGTGCTAAACGTCCAAAAACAATGGCGCATGGGAATGCAACCAGCTGGGTGACCAAAAGAGCAATCAAAAGCCCGCTACTGTTGAGCCCTAATGCCTGTCCGTAAGCAGTTGCCATTTCAATAATGGTATACACGCCATCAATGTAGAAAAAGAAAGCAATTAGAAACCAGAGAATGTGCTTTTCTTTGGAAATGTTTTTTAATGTAGTTCCAAGACGGCGAAAGCTATTAGATACAATGTGGGTATTTTCGGCTACATAGTGTATCTGGCGGTAGTTCCTGAGTAAAGGAAGGGAAAGAGCTATCCCCCAAATGGCAATCAGTAAAAAGGTAAGAATCATAGCAGTGGTAAAACTGATGCCAATAGAATCATAACCAAGTACTAAGACCAAGCCAATAATAAAAGGTACACAACTGCCAATATAGCCCCAGGCATATCCCTGAGAAGATACGTCATCCATGTGCTCTGGTGTGGAAACGTCAGTAAGCATAGAATCATAGAAAATCAGGCTGGCATTATAGGCAATTTTGGCAATGATATAAATGCCAAGAAAAATCAGCCAATGTGAAAAGAATCCCAAAATGGCACAGCAGATGCTACCAATTAAAATAGAAGCAAAAAACAGAGGTTTTTTAAAATTTTTAGAATCAGCCATAGTGCCGAGAATAGGTCCGAACAATGCAACAACAAGAGTTGAAATGCTGGCGGCATATCCCCAGTAAGCCAGATAGGTAACGGAAGGTACGTTTGCCAAATCCGCAAGATAGTTAAAGTAAATAGGTATAATGGTTGAAACAAGTAGGATAAAAGCGGAATTACCAACGTCATATAAAATCCATTGTTTTTCCGGCTTTGTTAATTTGGTTTTCATGTAAATTCTCCTTTTCCTTTGGAATACAGTTACTATACAATGCCTATGTGTAATTGGAGGTAGTGTAGCTATAAAATCAATGTAAAAGTCTTGTAATTCTAAGAATAATTTTTGAAAATAAACATATACTTAGTAAAGAAGAAAGGGAAAAACATAAGAAAAATCCACTAGGAAAAGCGGGAAATTTGACAATAAGAGGAAAAAGGTCTATAATACAAAATGTTGACGCGGGGTGGAGCAGTCTGGAAGCTCGTCGGGCTCATAACCCGAAGGTCATAGGTTCAAATCCTGTCCCCGCAACTCAAAAAGGCATTACCTTTACGGTAATGCCTTTTATAATGTAAAAATTAGTTTATTATTATTCTTCTATTACGGTTTCTTCACGCTCAAAAAGAAAAATTTCTATAGCAGCCAATTGTTTTCCGAAGAATCGGGCAATAAAACCTACCAATAATGCTGCAATAATGGTACCTTCTCGTATTCCGTTAAGTTCATGAAAAAAGAAGAAAGACATGATAGCAGCAGATACCGCCATGGTTACGTCAAAGGCAATTTTCGTTTTTCCAAAATCTGTATTCCAGGTGGAAACAATAGCACGGACAAAAGATTCACCGGGTAACATAGCTACATTGGCAAGGACTTCGGTATAAACACCAAATCCCAAGATTAAGCAGCCGATAAGCAGACAGGCAGCTTTTGCAGTGTATAATTTCGGATTGATGGTATGTAATAAATTCATAGATAAATCAATGAAATATCCAAAAAAGATGGAAATTGGAATTTGGAGAAGGTCTTCTAGACGAAAGTTTTTGCGAAGAATTATAATCTGGAGTAGAATCAGAAAAACACTGAAAATAATAGTGAATTGTCCAAGGGTGAGAGAAAAGTCCAGACTCAATACATAGGGAATCGAAGAAATGGGAGAAGTTCCAAGGTTTGCTTTGGTGATGAGAGCAACACCCAGTGAATTAATAAAAAGTCCCACAAAAAAGATAAGATAACGTTTCAATTTTTCCATAATAGCTTATTCCTCCTGACAGTAATTGTGATAAATTTTAAGAAGGGTATCTATGAACTGCTGACGTTCTGTATCATCAATACCGGCAAAACCTTGTGCTTCTAAGTCTAAAAAAGACCGGTCTACCTGAAGCCCAAGTTCCCGCCCTTTATCTGTTAAAAAAACATGAAGAGAGCGGCGATTGCCGTTTAACATTCTTCGTTCAATAATACCTTTTTCTTCCATACGGTTTAAAATAGAAGTCAGAGATGCAGCCTCAATATGGCAGCCTCTGGCGATTTCTGTTTGATTCGCACCATCGTGCTCCTTTAAATAATCCAATACCTTGGGTTGCCCAAGGGTCAATCCTGTATCTTTTAATTGGGCAAGCAACTTTTTTTGAAGTGTAGTATGCGTGGCCATCAATAAATAATGAAATGAAGCATCTTGCATCGTGCGACATCCTCCGTTTGTAAAATATTAGAATGCTTATAATTAGAATACTAATAGTTCTGAATTATATCACAAGAAATGAGTCTGTCAAGAGAAAGATAGTGTGGAAGTGATGTTTAAAACACACTTCCAACAGCTAAAAGGCTTTCTGCTAAGTCAGCCCGATAGTCCAAATCTTCTGGGCGTAAACTGTTGATGACGCAGCCGAAACTATTGGGATTTCCGGTACAGTGAATGTATTTGCCGTTGCCGAGATAGATAGCGACATGACCGGGAAAATATAAAAGGTCAGCAGGCTTTATACAGGAAAATGAAATTTTATGTACCGGGAAATCTTCCTTTATTACAGCGTCTCGATAAATAATAATGCCGCACATGTAGTAGCACATAAAAGTAAAGCCGGAGCAGTCCAGTCCGAGAATTGTTTTGCCGCCCCAACGATACTGTGTGCCTAAAAAAGACATGGCATAATTTAAGATACAAGAGCGAAGTTCCCATTCATCCTCAGATAGAACGTCCGGAGCCAGACATCCCGAAGTAGTGGGGACAGGAGGGGGAGGTGCAATTAAGGAAAGTGTAGGAACATAGCCACAGTATCCCCCGGCAGTCCGTATTTTTTGCCAACCGTCTTGCGGATTGCCGCAGAGGATGACCCGACTTCCCATAAAAAGAGTAGAAAGTACAGGAGCCTGAACCATGGGTGATTTTAAAAGGTCTGTAGTTTTTCTACAAAGAATAGCTGTGGAGGGAGTTTCCTTCCAGTGGTGAAATGTTTCTGCGGATATGCGGCGAATGTTTTGGCTATTTATCCACCCTGAATATCCATAGTCGGTTATAATTTTTAAAGTTCTGCCTCGTTCCTGCATTACGGTAACCAGCCAACCGGATAGCAGTTCATCAGAGACTGTCTCTTTGGTAGGATTTTCATAAAGCGTTGCTTTAGGAACAATTACAATTCCGGTATACATACAAATCCTTTCCATATAAAATGTTTTAAAGTAATGATTACAATAATGCTTGATACAAATTCAGTACATTGCGATAGAAGATATGTTCAATCTCCGTTTCAGAAAATCCGATTTTGCAAAGTTCAGCTTCTAAAAGCGGCAAAAAACTGCAATCTTTCATTTCAATATTGTCATCAATACCGTCAAAATCAGAACCAAGACCAACGCAGGCAAGACCTCCTACATCTACCAGATGGCAGATGTGTCTGGCAACATCTTTGGCATAGCTAAAAAAGCAACCATCACTGTCAGGGGTAGAGGTAAGGAATGGACCATAAAAGTTAGCACCAATTACCCCACCCTTTTCTGCAATTTTTCGGATAAGTTCGTCCGGCAGATTACGACACCGACCACAAAGGGAACGAGAATTTGAGTGACTTGCCACAAAGGGTTTTTTGGCAAGGCGGCAAACATCGGTAATTCCCTGGTCTGATAAGTGGGAGACATCAGGAATAATTCCAAGCTGTTCCATAGCATCTAAAAAGGCAATGCCAAGGTGGGTAAGTCCGCCACGGTCAGAGTCATGAACGGGTTCAGCAGGAAATCCCAGCGTGTTTTTGTGATTCCAGGTAAAAGTCATCATACGAGCACCTAAATCATAAAATTCTTTTAATATTTTTAAGTCACCGCCACAAACCTGCCCTTCTTCAATCGTCATAAGAGCAGACATTTTTCCCAGTTTTTCATTTTCTAAAATTTCTGCATAATTAGTAACCGGAGCAATGAGGTCGCTGTTTTTTTCTAGTTCAGACTTAAAAATGCGAATTTGTTCCAGACAAGTTTCGTAAGGATGTTCTGTTTCGTCTAAGTCGATAAACATGGCAAAGTTCTGAAGCAGATAGCCGGAAGACTTCATTTTCATAAGGTCCAGTTGAAAATCGTTTTGACGAAGTTGTGAACCTGGGTTTTTATAGATTCTTGAAATTGTATCGCAATGCATATCAATAATTTTCATAAGTATTCCTTCCTTTGTAAAAGCATTTCTATCATCTTATGAGAGGTACGGAAAAAAGATACCTAAAAAGTGAAGAAAAAAGCGTTTCTGTTTCGTTATATGTTTTGAAAATCAAAATATTTTAGGTTAAATTAAGAAAAACTAACAATTTTCTTAAGGAAAATATACTACCATAATAACCATAAAATGGAAAAAGTAAAGGGAAAGAAGGGAAAACGTTGGAAGCACTGATAAAAGTAAAGAATATGTGCAAGGTATATAATCCCGGTGAAAACGAAGTCTGGGCATTGGATCATGTAAATTTAGAAATTCAAAAGGGCGAATTTGTGGCAATTATTGGTCACTCCGGTTCAGGAAAGTCCACATTAATGAATATGTTGGGATGTTTGGATATACCTACTTCCGGAGAATATTATCTAAACGGCAAGGACGTGTCTGAACTGGGAGATAATCAACTTTCAGAGATTCGTAATGAGGAAATCGGGTTTATTTTTCAGGGATTTAATTTGATTTCTAATCTAACAGCCATAGAGAATGTAGAGTTACCACTTATTTATCGTGGAATCGGAAGAAGTGAGAGACATAAGCTGGCAATGGAAGCATTAAATATGGTAGGTTTGGAAAAAAGAATTCATCATAAACCGGCAGAAATGTCAGGAGGTCAGCAGCAAAGAGTTGCCATTGCAAGGGCAATTGCAG
Source organism: Roseburia sp. MSJ-14 (assembly GCF_018918225.1). Lineage (NCBI taxonomy): Bacteria > Bacillati > Bacillota > Clostridia > Lachnospirales > Lachnospiraceae > Roseburia > Roseburia sp. MSJ-14. Next base: position 92,281 of record NZ_JAHLQD010000032.1, on the reverse strand, counting down.
CAAAGCCACCGGTTATATTGGCAGATGAGCCTACCGGAAATCTGGATTCAGCATCTACCAAGGAAATCATGGGGATTTTGCGAAGTCTGCATGATACCGGAAGAAGTGTCATATTGATTACCCATGATAATGACATTGCAGATCAGGCAAAGAGAGTTGTAAGAATTCTGGATGGAAAAATTGTAGAAGATTATTATAATGAAGAGCAAGTGAAGGAGTAAGAGATGAAGAAAAAAGGCATGAGTAAGAGTACCAAAAAAGTATTAAAAATTGTAATTCCTATCTTGATAGTGGTTGTAGTTATAGGAGCAATCATTACAAAGAATGCAGCAAGTGCAGGAGAAGCGATGGCACAAGCCATGGCAGTAGAAACAACAAAGGTAGAAAAAGGTGATGTAACAGAAACCGTGGAAACCAGTGGAACGGTAGTAAGCGGACAGCAAAAGACATTTTTTTCACCGGTAAATGCGACGGTAAAAACAGCTTCTTTCCAAGTGGGAGATATGGTAGATGCAGGCGATAAGCTGGTAGAGTTTAATCTGGATGACTTAGAGCAGCAGAACCAAAAAGCAGAACTCACCGTAAAGGCAAACAGTCTGGGCTATCAGGATAGTGTAAACAAGTCAGCACAGGCAGCACAGACCCAGGCAGATGCTAAAAGCAAAGCAGCAACTTTACAGCAGCAGGTAGATGCTAAGAAACAGGAAGTTGCAAACCTTACAGCAGCAATTGCCGGAGATGCACAGGCGCAGGCAGCAGCATTACAGCAGGCAAATGACAGTGTAAACAACCAGATTGTAGCATTGCAGCAACAGCAGGAAGATACAACAGCCTTAGTAGCACAGGCACAGGCAGCGTATAGTACCGCTCAGGTTGCACAGCAAAATGCACAGGTTAATTTTGACGCAGCAACAGTATCAGGAAATGCAGCAGATGTTGCATCTGCATCCGAGACTTTGAAAGCAGCAAACGCAGCCTTAAGCACAGCAAAGAATGACTATGATACCAATAAAGCACAGTTAGATAATATTACAGCGCAAATCACAGCCTTACAATCAGATAATTCTGTTGGAACTGGTGCAAACGAAAATACACAGCTACAACAGAAGTTGACTACAGCCCAGTCAGAACTGGCAGACTTGCAGTCACAGTTAGAAAGTCAGAAAGCCATTGCGGAAGCAGATAGTGCAACACTTAGTAAAGAAGCAAAGGCACAGATGCAGACCAACAACAATTTAGCAGAATTAGAACAAAAATCCTTAGCAGAGTTGATTCAAGAAGGAAGAAATGGAATCAGCGCAGAATTTAATGGGGTTATTTCTGACAATCAGGTAGTAGAAGGAGCAACCGTTTCTCAGGGAATGCAATTGTTTACATTGCAGAGTATTGATGATGTAAATGTAAATGTTTCCTTATCAAAAAATGTATATGAAAAAGTAAAAGAAGGACAGAAAGCAACCATTACTTTTGCAGGGCAGACCTATGAGGGAACTGTTACCAAGATTAGTCGTATTGCTACTACCGGTGCTACAGGCGGAAACAATCAGGCAGCTACGTCTACTTCTATTACAGCAACCGTCCATATTGATAATCCGGACAGTAATATTTTCTTAGGAGTAGAAGCAAAGGTGTCTATTCATGCAGCAGAAGCAAAGGATGTAGTGATTTTGCCAACAGAAGCTGTAAATATCGGAAAAGATGGAAGCTTCTGCTGGGTATGTGAGGACGGAGTATTAACAAAACGTAGTATTGAAACCGGTGTTACCTCAGACGATTGTGCGGAAATTACCAAAGGATTAAAAGAAGGTGAAGAAGTAATTACTGATCCGGGAGATAATGAAGAAGGAGATCCAATCACAACCATCACAGCAGGAACAGAAACAGAAGCAGAATAGCAGTGTAGAATTAGAAAGAGGTACTTAAATGGGAAAGATGTTAGAATATATAAAGATGGCATTAAAGAACATTACTGCCAATAAAGGGCGTTCTTTTCTGACCATGTTAGGTATTATCATAGGAATTGCTTCTGTTATTATGGTAATGGCAGTAGGAAACGGAACGGCAAATGCCATGAATTCCGAGGTACAGGATATAGGAACCGGACAGATTTATGTGTATTGTAGTGAAGATGCGCAAAATGCAGAAGAGTGGATTACTCCGGAAGATATTGAAGCAATCAAAGAAAAGGTAGATGGAATCGATGGGGCAAGCCCGGATGATGGGGCAAGTGGAACGACAGTAACCGGAAAGGGAGAGTTTTCTATCACACTTACCGGTGGAACGGAAGATTCATGGAAATCCTTGAATTATAATATGAAACGAGGAAGTTACTATACACAAGCAGATGTACAAGAGGGAAATCGAGTTTGTGTACTTACCGATGAGGATGCCAAGCGCTTATTCGGATCCGATGATGTGGTAGGGATGGATTTGGATGTAACAATGGAAGGAATTACACAAAGTTATCGGATTGTTGGAGTTACCCAGCAAAAGGCAAACGGAAGCTTTGTAAGCTACACCTATGAAGGAATGCCGGTTACATTGAATGTGCCATATACATCCTTTGAAGCCTTTGGATGGGAAAGTGATGAATTTTATTCGTTCAATGCATTTACAGCAGATGGTGCGGATGCAAAAAAGGCAGCCAAAGATTTAATTCATTTATTAGAATCCAGACATCAGAGTGCGGGAGAAGACTATTATCAGATACAGAGTTTTCAGGATATGCTTTCTGAAATGAACAGTATGCTTGGAATTGTAACAACCTTTATCTCCTGTGTGGCAGCAATTTCCCTATTTGTAGGAGGAATTGGTGTTATGAACATCATGCTGGTATCTGTAACAGAACGTACCAGAGAAATTGGAATTCGTAAGTCCCTAGGAGCAAAGACTTCTTCAATTCTAATGCAGTTCTTAGCAGAGGCGGCAATTCTAACCATTGTGGGAGGAATTATCGGAATACTGTTAGGTCTTCTCGGAGCAACAGGAATTTGTAGTATTATGAGCAGTGCAATGGAAAGTACAATTCATCCGGGAATCACAGTAAGTACCATATTAGGTGCAACTCTGTTTTCCTGTGCGGTGGGAGTATTCTTCGGAATTTATCCGGCAAGAAAAGCAGCAAAATTAAGTCCAATTGAAGCATTGCGAAGAAATTAATAAAAAATTGAAAGTTTCCCGGAAATACATTATACTAGTAACTAACTAGAGGTAAGACCGGGAGGCTTTTTTATTTATGAAGAAAATACGACAAGGAAAAAGAGACTTAAAAAGTACCATAATTTTTTTGCTGGCATTAGTTATATTTATTTATGCAATTGTTCGATTGGGAATGATATTTTGGGAATACGCCAAAGGACAGAATACTTACGATAAGTTAAATAAATTTACCAGTAGTACGGATGTGGGAAAAGGCGGCGAATTGCCGGAAAACTTTTCTGTGGATTTTGAAGCGTTGAAGAAAATAAATCCGGATATTGTAGGGTGGATTCGTTTTGAAAATATGGACATCAGTTATCCCATTGTACAAGGAACAGATAATGATTATTATTTGACACATTCTTTTGAAAAAGAGGAGATAAAGTGTGGAAGTATTTTCATGGAGGCAGAAAATGCATCCGATTTTAGTGATGATAATACCTTTATCTATGGCCACAATATGAAAGATAAGTCCATGTTTGCAAAACTCAACCAGTTTAAGGATAAACAGATATATAAGGAAAATCCGGAGTTTTTGATTTATACAGAGAATGCAATTTATCGTTATAGTATTTTTTCCTGTTATGTAGCAGATATTTCATGGGATTCCTTTAATTATCAGTTTGCCACAGAAGATGCATATGGAGAGTGGTTACAAACAGTGAAAAACAGAAGTATTTATGACACAGGTGTAACCCCGCAAAAGGACCAAAAGACGGTAACACTAATGACTTGTACTCCTTCCGGAGAGAATTATCGTTTCTTGGTGCATGGAGCGTTAGCTGAAGTAATTCAGCCAAAGGAAAAGTAAAGCGGGAAAGAGAAAGGGAGAGAAAAATGGAGCATATAGAAGAAGCAGAAAAGGTGCAGCAGTTTCTGGATATGGTAGAAAAAAGTAATAATATTGTATTTTTTGGTGGAGCGGGTGTTTCTACCGAAAGTGGAATTCCGGATTTTCGTAGCGTAGACGGATTGTATCATCAACAGTATGATTATCCACCGGAAATGATATTAAGCCATACGTTCTACCGTCAAAAACCGGAGGAATTTTATCGATTTTATCGTAATAAGATGCTTTGTCTGGATGCGGAACCCAATATGGCACATAAGAAATTAGCAGAGTTGGAAGCAAAAGGAAAAGTAAAGGCAGTTGTTACCCAAAATATTGACGGATTACACCAGAAGGCAGGAAGCAAGAAGGTGTTAGAACTTCACGGAAGTATTCATCGCAATTACTGTGAATCCTGCCATGCGTTTTATGATGCAGAATATATTTTGCACAGCGAAGGAGTACCCAAATGCGAAAAGTGTGGAGGAGACATTAAGCCGGATGTGGTATTGTATGAAGAAGGGTTAGATAATAAGACCATTCAAGAGGCAATTTACTATATCAGTCAGGCGGATATGTTGATTATCGGAGGAACTTCTCTTGCAGTATATCCGGCGGCAGGTTTAGTAGACTACTATCAGGGACATAAGTTAGTAGTTATTAATAAGTCAGCAACAACAAAGGACAGTAGTGCGGATTTAGTACTTCCGGTGGCAATCGGTGAGTTATTTGAAAAAATCAACTGCTAATAAAAGCAACGATACAAATATAGAATACAGATGTCTATAAAATAAAGAGTAGAAATATAGAAGGAAAGGAAGAAAACAGTATGCCAATACAATATGAAGTGGGGGATATTGTAAAATTAAAGAAGCAGCATCCCTGTGGCAGTCATGAGTGGGAAGTGCTTCGTGTGGGAGCAGATTTTCGCTTAAAGTGTATGGGATGTGGGCACCAGATAATGATAGCAAGAAAGCTGGTAGAAAAAAATACAAAAGAAATTCGCAAAAGTTCTTGAAAAAAACGGATAGATATGGTAACATATTAGCTCGTGATATATTAGTTAATAATTTATCCTTGCTCCCTGCACAGGCAAGGGGCCAAAAGACCAAAAGGAGGTAAGACAAGCATGAACAAGTATGAATTAGCACTCGTTGTTAATGCAAAAGTCGAGGATGATGTAAGAACCGAAACCGTAGAAAAGGCAAAAGAGATTATTACTCGTTTCGGTGGAACAGTAACCAACGTAGATGACTGGGGAAAGAAGAGATTAGCTTACGAGATCCAGAAAATGAGAGAAGGTTACTATTACTTTATTCAGTTCGATGCAGAAGCAGATTGTCCAGCAGAAGTAGAATCTCGTGTTCGTATTATGGACAATGTACTTCGTTTCTTATGCGTTAGACAGGACGAGGCGTAATAGAAAGAGGAGATAACATGAATAAGGTTATACTGATGGGTAGATTAACCAGAGACCCGGAAGTTCGCTATTCACAAGGCGAACAGGCTACAGCGATAGCAAGATATACTCTGGCAGTAGATAGAAGATTCAGACGTGACGGAGATCAGCAGACCGCAGATTTTATTAACTGCGTTGCCTTCGGAAGAAGCGGTGAGTTTGCTGAGAAGTATTTCCACAAGGGAATTAAGGTTGTAGTAACCGGAAGAATCCAGACTGGAAGCTATACAAATCAGGAAGGACAGAAGGTTTACACAACAGACGTTGTCGTAGAGGAACAGGAATTTGCAGAGAGCAAAGCAGCAAGTGAAGGTCAGGGCGGTGGATACCAGCCGGCAGGAAGACCGGAACCAAGTGCAGCTGTAGGTGATGGTTTCATGAATATTCCGGATGGAATTGACGAAGAATTACCCTTTAATTAGAACAGGAGGTAAAGGCAATGGCTTACAATAAAACCGAGAAAAGCGATTCTCCAATGAAGAGAAGAGGCGGAATGCGTAGAAGAAAAAAAGTTTGCGTATTCTGTGGAAAAGATAATGTAATCGATTACAAAGATACAAATAAATTAAAAAGATACATCTCTGAAAGAGGAAAAATTCTTCCTAGAAGAATCACAGGAAACTGTGCAAAACATCAGAGAGCTCTCACTGTAGCAATTAAGAGAGCAAGACATATCGCTTTAATGCCATATGTAACAGACTAATAAATAGTTAACGTAAACACCCGTTATCTTCGGATAATGGGTGTTTTTGCGTTAGATGATAAAGTGAAAAATTGCAATACATCTTGGGTAAAAACTATTTTAGGAACCGGTGGGTGTACCAAATCGCTGCAAACGGAACAAGTATACTGATTTATTTTAAAGCTATAAAGGGAGTTGGAAACGGAAGGGGATAGTGTATTAATATCAGTAAGATTACATACCAGTCCGGTACCGTTTCGTTTGGTATATGCCTCTTTTTGCGTCCATACCCTGAAAAAACGTTCTTGCTTTTCCTTATCTGTTGCAGCTGAAATATAGGAGATTTCTTCCGGATGAAAGACTGTGTCCATAATTTCAAAAGGAGCTTTTTTGCAGGTTTCCACATCAACTCCAACTGTTGTATTGAGAGAAACAGAACATAAGATGGCATTTCGGGTGTGGGAAAAATTAAAATCAATGGATGGGGTTGTAAGGAGCGAGGGCTTATGATTACTCCCTGAGTGAAATTGAAGGTCTTTCCAAGTAAGCGGGGTATGCATTAAAAGCATCATACGAGTGAGAAGTGCAGCATAGAGTGAAAGCTTTCGATCAGCAGGATGAGCATAACGTAAAAGGTGGGCATGACGTTCCGGAGATATGTAAGCAAGCAAATTTTCTTCTGTGGGGGTCCAATTATCAGAAAGAAAAGATAAAAAATAAGTGTACATAGCAGTACGCTCCTTTGGTAAGTTTGTTTTACAATTGTAACCAATATAATAGTGCCACGTTGTCCAAGATAAAATGTAACGTATATGGGACAACATGGCATCACATGTCTGGCGTTTTTAGCCAAACAATTTATTTCATAGCTTCTTTAATTGCATTTAACAGTTCATCATATGTTTCATATGCAGGAAGTTCCGGATAATCTGCTTTAATTTTATCGGTACTTCTGAAAAGGAATCCTGCCTTGCTGGCTTGAATCATTCCAAGGTCATTGTAAGAGTCTCCGCTGGCAATAGTTTCAAATCCAATAGACTGAAGTGCTTTTACCGTACTTAACTTAGACTGTTCTGTTCTCATTTTAAATCCGGTAATTTCACCATTGTCTGCAACTTCAAGTGTATTACAAAACAGTGTTGGCCATCCTAATTTTTCCATTAAAGGTGTTGCAAACTGAGTAAATGTATCACTAATAAGGATTACCTGACTGAATGTACGCAGTTCATCGAGAAATTCTCTTGCCCCTGGCAACGGATCAATCTTGGCGATTGTTTCCTGAATCTCTTTTAATCCAAGACCGTGTTCTTTTAAGATGCTCAGTCTCCAGTTCATTAGTTTATCATAGTCCGGCTCGTCACGAGTTGTCTTCTTCAACTCAGGAATTCCACTTGCTTCTGCAAATGCAACCCAAATCTCAGGAACCAGTACGCCTTCTACATCAAGACAAGTAATATACATAAATCATATCCTCCAATAATTCGGTAATTTATAATATGACAGAAAATAGTAGTTGTAACACTCTGTCACTTTAATTCAACAAATTTATATTATCATATTATAATTCTTTTTTCCACAAAAAACGGTAATTTTATAAGAAAAGGTATTAAAATAAAAAACTGTTGACAAGGAACGTGGGAAATAGGTACTAAACAGCGGAAAATCAAGGCTTCCGGGCACTTTTGGAAACTAAATTTTGTTGACATCTGAAAAATTTTATAATACTCTTTCTATATGGAGCATTTTATGACAAAATACTACATTTCAACATATTATATCAATGCATACTTGAATAATGAACAGTCGGAACCGTCCGGTGTAATTCATTTAGTATTGTATATAGGGGCAGTAGAAGAAGAAAAAATGTTTTATGTATTAGAGGAGAATACAAAAAATACTTAGAAAATTTCCCAAAAAGGTAAGAAAAGAAGAACCGCAAAATCAGGAAGTATGTAAAAAGCAGGGATATGTGTTTATGGCAGTCGGCATACAGACGTCATTGCTGGTGTTGGCACATTCGGGACAAGGAAGTATCGTGCTGTTGTGTCTGCTGATTTTTTTATTGATTTATGGGATTTCACAAAAGCAGGGAAAAGCAGCAATGCAGGTGATTGTAGCAGCACTTTGCGGCTATGCCCTCACCGGAATCTGGTTATATCCGTCTTTGAAGGGTGGACTGGTTTCCATGGGAAGCGACAGTGCTCAGGTAATGAAAAATAGTTTTCAAAGTGCATGGACATCTATTCAGCCTTTATTGCGATTAGAAAATTCAGATGTAATGTACTTTGGGCTGTCCGTATTGGCATTAGCAATTATGGGAACCTTTTTGGCTTTTGTGAGCAAAGAGCAGGATTTTTAACCAGAATTATTATTTTTCTTGGAACAACACTTTCTGCCTATAAAATTTTAATGAAGCTACCTTTTAGCAGTATTTTATGGATGGAACGTTTTGTATCGGTTGCGCTTATTTTTGTACTTATTTCATTTTTACAATGGAAACGGTTAAAACCGCAGATTACGGTGGTTATATGCATTCTACTTGTGGCAGATATACTGCCGTCCTTGGCTTTTATCTGGACACCAAAAGAACAATGGGTAGAAGATGCACAACAAAAAATAGAAAATGATGCCAGTCGTTTATTGTTAGATGAAGCAAAATCGGTGACAAATCAACGAATTGCAGTATTGGACCTGAGTTCCTATACCGCGTTTGCGCCATATTATTTGTCAGGAGAAAATCCGAAGGTCATGTGTACGTTTGGAGCAGCCTGGCAGAGTGCTCATACAGCGGCAAACGTAGTAATGTTAAATACTGCTATTTCACAAGGTTATTATGATTATCTGTTTGACCGTAGTTTAGAGCTTGGAAATGATACAGTATATGTATTGGCATCCGCGATGAAAAACGGACGGCGAGATATGGAAGTGCTAAAGCAGGCAGCAGAACGTCAGGGATATGAATATGTAACCGATAACGGAATAGACATTATTTTTCATCGGGAAATAACAGGAAATTTTGGTACAACAGTGGAATACGAAGGGATTGCAATCGGAAGTACAGCCCAGGATATTGCGTTGCGTTATCCGGTGTTTCAGGAAACAACCGATTCCAACTTGAATCATTATTCCGTGGAAATGTTGTTGGCATATAAGAAAATATATTTATCCGGTTTTACTTATGATGATAAAGAGGAGGCAGAAAGTCTGGTGAAAGATTTGGCAAAGAAAGGATGCCAGATTTATGTTGATATGGGAGGAATTCCTACAGAAAAAACGGGGCTTTCCAGCTTCCTTGGATGTAAAACGGCAGAAGTGCTATTAGAAAATTACTATCCGGAATTGACCTATCAGAATCACACATATCAAACAGATTGGTTTTCGGATGAGAATCGTCAGTGGAATACAGTATACTTAGTAAATCCGGAACATTCAGACGGAACAACCACATATAATAATGAAAAATTGTGCTTTAGCAGTACAGGAGAAAATGAGAATATTCATCTATTAGGATTTAATCTGGTTTATTATGGCATCAGTACTCAAGATGCAGAAGCCGGAGATTTCTTAGACACATACTTCGGGATGGAAAGCGGAAGTACACCGAAACGAAGTGTAGTGCCACTGGAAATCACTTATTCTAAAAGCGGAATTGAAGTCAAAAGTCCCCAAAATAATGTAAATACAGGGTTTGCATATTTAGATTCCTTTGCCATAGAGCAGGATGCAAAAGAAGAAAATCATCTATTAATAGTAAATAAAGGAGTAACCAAAATAAAATTCACCTATCCGTATTTCAAGCAGGGAGTGCTATTGAGTGTCGTTGGAATGATAGGGCTTATAGGAGTGGCAATGAGTATATCACAAAAAAGACCTTTTACTTACCGAAGGAAAATGGTATAATAATGTGCGTATTAGGCAGTGAGCAGTGCAAAGGCTACGGCATAGCGAAATCCGGCGGCACTGCCGTAAATGGTTATTTTGACAGCAAGCATATTTATGCAGGAGAGAGTAAATGAAAAGAAAAATTCGTTTAAAAGGACAGCTAAAGACATACATGTACTGGCCATTGATGCTTACCATACTAGTAGTATTGATGAATATTCCGGTATATTACATGAATACGAAAGCGGGAATTTGTGTTTCTATCTTTACTGTACTGTATTTTATTGTAGTATTGTCAGCGTATTTTTTAAATAAACCGGCAATGCTGAATGAAATTATCAATTTTGCAACCCAATATGCAACAGTACAAAAACATTTGTTAAATGAATTTGAAATACCGTATGCGTTATTGGATTATAACAGCAAAATATTGTGGATGAATCAGGAGTTTCAAAAAGTTACGGAGAAGGATAAAAAATATCATAAGTCCATAACAACGATTTTTCCGGTAATCACCAGAGAATTGCTGGAAAAGGAAGGTGACACAAATAATGTGCAGGTTACCTATGGAGAAAAAATATACCGTGCCAGCATGAATCGAATTTATTTTGATGAAGTGACAGAAGACAGTGATGTAATTGAGTTGGAAAATAACGAGCAATACCTTACAGCCTTGTATCTCTTTGATGAGACAGAACTTCATCATTATATCCAGGAAAACAAAGAACAGCAGTTAGTATCTGCACTGGTGTATATTGATAACTATGAAGAAGCCTTGGAAAGTATCGAAGAAGTAAAACGTTCCTTATTGGTGGCATTGGTGGACCGAAAGGTAAGTAAATATTTCTCCGAGCGAGACAGTATTATAAAGAAGATTGAAAAAGATAAGTATTTTGTTGTATTTAAACACAAATATTTAGACCAACTTATTGAAGATAAGTTCAGTATATTGGAAGAAGTAAAGACCATAAAAGTAGGAAATGAAATGGCAGTCACACTGAGTATCGGTGTAGGTGTCAATGCCACAAATTACAATCAGAAGTACGAGTATTCCCGTATGGCAATCGACCTTGCATTAGGACGTGGCGGAGATCAGGTAGTGGTAAAAGATGGCGAGAAGATTTCCTATTTCGGTGGAAAGTCCAGACAGGTCGAGAAAATGACACGAGTAAAAGCGCGAGTAAAAGCACATGCTTTGCGTGAAATTATGGAGACCAAAGATCAGGTTCTCATTATGGGACATAAGATTAGTGATATGGATGCTTTTGGTGCAGCAGTAGGTGTATATTGTGCCGCACAGGTATTAGGGAAAAAGGCACATATCGTAATTGACGAAGTGACTTCTTCTTTACGTCCGATGAAGGAATGTTTTGCAGAAGAAAAAGGATATCCGGTGGATATGTTTGTAAGAAGTGAAAAAGCAATGGAATTGGTAGACTATAATACAGCCGTTGTAGTAGTAGACACCAACCGCCCGAACTTCGTAGAATGCCCGGATTTATTAAACCGTACAAAGACCATTGTGGTATTTGACCATCATAGACAGAGCAGTGAAGTGATTGATAATGCAGTGCTTTCTTATATTGAAACATATGCATCTTCTACTTGTGAAATGGTAGCAGAAGTATTGCAGTACTTTAATGAAAATATTCATTTAAAGCCGGCAGAGGCAGATTGTATCTATGCAGGTATTTTAATTGATACCAATAACTTTATGACGAAAACCGGAGTGCGAACCTTTGAAGCAGCGGCATATTTAAGACGTTGTGGTGCAGAGGTGACACGAGTGCGTAAGCTGATGCGAGACGATATGGAAGCATATAAGGCAAGAGCAGAAGCAGTACGTCATGCACAGGTGTATCGAGGTGCATTTGCTATCTCTATCTGTCCGGGAGAAAATATTGAAAGTCCTACAATTGTAGGGGCACAGGCTGCAAATGAACTATTAAATATAGTGGGAATCAAAGCGTCTTTTGTACTGACAGAATATAATGATAAAATATATATCAGTTCTCGTTCGATTGATGAAATCAATGTACAGATTATCATGGAACGCATGGGTGGCGGTGGTCATCTGAACATGGCAGGAACCCAGTTGGTAGATTGTACATTAGAAGAGGCAGAAGCACAATTAAAAGACACCTTAGATCAAATGATTGAAGAAGGAGATATAGAAATATGAAAGTAATATTATTAGAAGATGTAAAAGCTCTTGGAAAAAAGGGGGATATTGTAAATGTTAGCGATGGATATGCAAGAAATATGATTTTACCAAAGAAATTGGGTGTAGAGGCAACCAGCAAAAATATGAATGATTTGAAACTTCAAAACCAGCATGCAGATAAGGTTGCAAAAGAAAACTTAGAAGCAGCAAAAGCATTAGCAGAAGAAATCGCTACAAAACAGGTAACAGTTAAGATTAAGACCGGAGAAGGCGGAAAGACCTTTGGTTCTGTTTCAAGCAAGGAAATTTCAGCAGCAGCAAAAGAACAGTTAAATTTAGCATTAGATAAAAAGAAAATGCAGTTAGAAGAGGGTGGGTTAAAGACTTTGGGAACCCATGAAGTAACCATTAAACTTCATCCAAAGGTAACCGCAACATTGAAGGTAAAAGTAACAGAAGAATAGGAGGACCCGGTTATGGAGGAAGCTCTTATCAAACGGATTATGCCCAATAGTCTGGAAGCAGAGCAATCGGTTATCGGTTCTATGATTATGGATAAGGAGGCAATTGTAATTGCCTCTGAAACTTTGATAAAAGAAGATTTTTATCATCAGCAGTATGGAATCTTATTTGAATCTATGATTGAACTTTATAACGAGGAACAGCCGGTGGACGTAGTTACCTTACAGAACCGTTTGCGGGAAAAGGATGTTCCGGCAGAATTAAGCAGCATGGAATTTGTAGGAGAACTGGTAACAGCTGTTCCGACTTCTGCCAATATCAAGTATTATGCCAATATTGTAAAAGAAAAAGCAACACTGCGAAAATTGATAAAGGTAAACGAAGAGATTGCCAATGAATGTTATCTGCAAAATGAAAGTGTAGATGATATTATGGCAGATACGGAAAAGAAAATTTTCAATCTCTTGCAAAATAAAAGCGGTGGTGATTATGTTCCCATTAAAACAGTAGTTATCAATGCGCTTGAAAAAATAGAACAGGCATCCAAGACAAAGGGTAGTGTTACCGGAATAGCAACCGGATTTGTGGACTTAGATTATCGTATGTCCGGACTTCAGCCTTCTGACCTGATTCTGGTAGCAGCACGTCCATCTATGGGAAAAACAGCGTTTGTCCTAAACATTGCCCAGTATGTGGCATTTCACAGCGATATGTGTACAGCAATCTTCAGTCTGGAAATGTCAAAGGAACAGTTGGTAAACCGTCTATTCTCCTTGGAATCCCGTGTGGATGCACAGTTGCTTCGTTCCGGTAATCTTGCAGACTCTGATTGGGAAAAGCTCATTGAAGGAGCAGGAACCATAGGACGTTCTAAATTAATTATTGACGATACGCCGGGTATTTCTATTTCAGAGCTACGTTCTAAATGTCGTAAGTATAAGTTAGAGCACGATTTGAAGTTAATCATCATCGACTACTTGCAGTTGATGTCCGGTAGTGGAAAGAGCGATTCCAGACAGCAGGAAATTTCTGATATTTCCCGTTCCTTGAAGAGTCTTGCCAGAGAGTTAAATGTGCCGGTAATCGCATTGTCTCAGTTAAGCCGTCAGGTAGAACAGCGACCGGATCACCGTCCGATGCTTTCCGACCTTCGTGAATCCGGAGCCATTGAGCAGGATGCCGACGTGGTAATGTTTATTTATCGTGATGATTATTATAATAAGGATACACCGGATAAAAACATTGCAGAGATTATTATTGCAAAACAAAGAAATGGTCCAATTGGTACGGTTAACTTGGTTTGGTTACCACAGTACACCAAATTTGCCAACATGGAGAAAAATTAATTCAAGATTTAATATGCAAAAAAACATGCTTATTGTAAAAGAAAACAGATATTTTTCTAAAAAGAAAAGTATCTGTTTTTTTCTGTCAGTATTTCACGATGAAAAATGATTGTAACCTGGAGAAGAAATCGCTAGAATAGAAATAAAGGAAATGGACAAGTATATGGCATATTCCTAAAGGAGGTAGAAAATGTGGAAAAATTACGCTATATGATTTCAGATGCGGCAAATATAGTCAATGTAGAGTCTCATGTCTTGCGTTATTGGGAAGAGGAGCTGGAACTTCAAATTCCAAGAAATGAAATGGGGCACCGCTATTATACAGAAGAGAATATAGCGCAGTTTCAAAAGATAAAAGAGTGGAAAGAAAAAGGGTATCAATTAAAAGCCATTCGAATGATGATACATAACGGTGGAATGAATTCGGAAAATGCTGTTTTATCAGAAGTAACAATGGGAAATAGTGAAATGTCAAAACCCATGGTTGCCGGTAAACAACATGATAATTCCGCTTTAAACACCGTTAAGCTGGAACAATTTCAGAACATGATGATTAAGATTGTAAGACAGGCGGTGGAGGAAAATAATCAGGCACTTGGAAAAGAAGTTGGGGTTCAGGTGGGAGACAGAGTCTTAAAAGAAATGAACTATCTGATGCGAGAACAAGACGAAGCAGAGGAAGAACGATTCCGCAAATTAGATGCAGCGATTCGTACTCATCAAAAGGGGAAACGGTTTCATAGAGAAAAGTCAGAAAGAAAACTATTTGCAAAGAAAAAGCTGGATCCCAAATTAACCACGTAGAAGCATTTGATTTTTCTCGCTACTCGCGTAAACTATGAGAAACACGTTTTACAAGTTTCTCAAGTTATCGCGGTGCTCGCCAAATCTTCATGCAAGCACTCGATTTTTCTCGCTACTCGCATAAAAAGAGGCTGTTTTACCATTTGGTAAAACAGCCTCTTTACCGTACTATTGAAATAATTAGCCCTGCTCAATAGCTCCTGTTGGACAGGCACCAGCACAGGTTCCGCAGTCTACACATGCGCCTGGATCGATTTCGTATTTGCCATCACCAGCGGAGATAGCACCTACTGGACATTCACCTTCGCAAGTTCCACAGCTTACACAGCCGTCAGTAATTACGTATGCCATACTATTTTCCTCCTTTTATAAAATGAATATTCATTTAAGCTACCACATTGATAGCTTTTCTTTATTTTAATACAAATAGGTAGTGATTACAAGGAAAATTGATGGTGGTTTTGGTATTTTTTTGTGTACAGCAGGGAGAAAAATTGAATTTTTTATGAGAAAGTGCTAAAATAATTTATATGGAAAAATTAAAATCTTACACACACAAAGTACAATATTACGAAACAGATGCAATGGCAATCGTACATCATTCCAATTATATACGTTGGTTTGAAGAAGCCAGACTGGATTATCTGGAACAGATAGGTCTTCCTTATGATGAAATTGAAAGGCGCCAGATTATGATTCCGGTATTGGGAGCAGCCTGCCAGTATCGACAAGCAGTTCGATTTGGAGAAACAGTGTGGATTGATACTGTGGTTACCGGTTTTAATGGCTTGAAGTTTACTGTGGCTTATAAAGTATATGATGAGACACGCAAGATACTGCATGCAGAAGGCACCACAGAACACTGCTTTTTAGATGCACAGTTTCGACCAATCCGGTTAAAGAAAGTAGCACCGGATATTTATGAGAAATTTTCCGCTTGCGTTGAATAAAAGCGGAAAAGGCAATTTTTTTGATAAAAGATTGCATAATGGACAGAATGGTATTATAATAAGGAACATGTTAAAAACGAAGGAGGTAACGAAATGGCACAGGTAACCAAAGACACAATGATTGGTGAATTACTTCAGATTGATGAAAATGTTGCACCAATTCTTTTAGAGATTGGTATGCATTGCCTTGGCTGCCCATCTTCTCAGATGGAAACAATTGCAGAAGCTGCAATGGTACACGGCATTGATCCAGAGGCATTAGTAAATAGAATTAATGACTTTTTAGCAAAATAATAAGTTTATGCAAAAGTGGCTGTCACTTCTAATTGGAAGAGGCAGCCATTTTTATCTTTTTATCTGTTTTTGTATTTTGATAAGAAATCTGTTCGTGAATAAGATTTTCCCATCTCAATTTATTTTTAGTTTTTTGCGAACCTCCTTTCTGAATTAAAATATGTGTGATATATTAGCTGTCGTAAGGTATCCAGATTACCTTGCGAAAAAGATTGTTTTTCTACTGTTCCCAAATGATTCCCGTTTTGCCAGCACGCAATAATTTTTATGTTATAAGTTAAAGGAACAATTTTCCGATATGAAAAGAGTGAAAATTTACTTATAAATAGTTTGGAAGTAAAGGCAACATAGTCCAATGTTGCAAAAGAATATCGGATAGAAAAACAAAATAGAGATGAAATTGAAAATATCTGACACAGACTGCATAAAATAATTTTAGTAATCATATATATAATATAAAATAGGGAAAATATGATTTTCTGGAAAAACGAGACATAACACGCTTTGCGAGTTTTCTCGTTATCGCGGTGTTTCTGGAATGTCCATGCAAGCATATCATTCTTATCGCTACCCGCGTAAATCATAGACTCATCCGTGGGGATGAGAAAGAATAAAAAGACCTATTTATGAGGTTGTGTGTTATCGTGATTCCTTTCTGTCTGAGCCAGAAAAACATCTCTTGCTATGTTATACACAAAACTGTCGAAAAAAACAATGCTTTTTGTAGAATTTTTAGAAATTTAATAGTTTTTTAATAAAATATAGGGGAGTTCAGCTTGACGAAAGGTTATAATATGTAATATACTTTGTTTACTCAAAAGTATATTAATTCCTGATGTGTAACATGAAAGAAGGAAGTGATTATATGAAAATTGAAAAAGTAAGTGAGAATCAGATTCGATGCACCCTTACCAAGGAAGACTTGGCAGACCGTCAGATTAAGCTAAGTGAATTGGCATATGGAACGGAGAAGGCAAAGGCACTTTTTCGGGATATGATGCAGCAGGCAGCATATGAATGTGGATTTGAAGCAGAAGATATACCGCTGATGATTGAAGCGATTCCGTTGTCGGCAGACACCATAATTTTGATTATTACAAAGGTTGAATATCCGGATGAACTGGACACAAGATTTTCCCAGTTTGCACCGGGGGATACCGTGGAAGAGACGCAAGAAGCATTTGATAATGAAGAAGGCGAGAAGATTTACGAGGCTGCCGGAGCAGATGATATCTTAGACTTGTTCCGCAAGATTCAGGCAGAACATAAGAAAGCGGAAGATTTAAGAAAGGCAAATCAATTTGTTCCGTTAGGAAAGGCAATCAATGGAGAAAAGCCAGAAGAACAGCCGGCAGAGGAAACCGTGGTAGTAGACATTACCAAGCTGTTTGTATTTGAAGGATTTGATGAAGTAAATCGTCTTGCACATGTGCTGAAGGGATTTTATAACGGCTGCAACGTATTGTATAAAAATCGATTAAACCGCAAGTATTATCTGGTGGTTAGTAAGAGCCAACATAGTCCGGAAGAATTTAACAAAGTATGCAATATTTTGTCGGAGTACGCACATCAGGAAAAATATTCCAATGCAATCAAAGCATATTTTGAAGAGCATTATGATATTATATTGAAAGAAAATGCATTGCAGATATTGAGTGAAATATAGGAAACAAAGCCCCTTGTGCTCATGCATGAGGGGCTTTATCATGTATTATAGGAAAGACTTATTATG
Source organism: Roseburia sp. MSJ-14 (assembly GCF_018918225.1). Classification (NCBI taxonomy): domain Bacteria; kingdom Bacillati; phylum Bacillota; class Clostridia; order Lachnospirales; family Lachnospiraceae; genus Roseburia; species Roseburia sp. MSJ-14. Next base: position 74,479 of record NZ_JAHLQD010000032.1, on the reverse strand, counting down.
AACAAGGGAGTACATAGGAGGATATTATGGCAGAAATAGACAGATCAACGCCAAAGGCTAATGTAAAAAAAGGTGCAACTAGAAGACCTATAAACAATAAAAGGCAACAGAAAAATAATCATTCTGTGATTATTGCAGCTGTTTTTATTGTAGTAGTGATTCTAATTGCGGGAATAAGCTTGTTAGTGAAAAAGTACAGTCCGAGCAAGGAGCGAGTGAACTTAAATAGTTATTACAATGTACAAAACGAAGAGGATATGGCGATTGTGGTAGACAATCAGCGACTGGAGGGTGTAGCAAAGAACTGGGAAGGACATGTGTATTTGGAGTATCAGACGGTACACGATTATTTGAATGAACGTTTTTACTGGGATGCCAATGAAAATATTTTACGCTATGTAACGCCGACAGATGTAATATCCGTAAATGCCGGAGAACAGAGTTATATGGTTACAAAATCCAGTGAGAATACAGACTATACCATTGTAAAAGTGGATGCTGATAAGATGTATATTGCGTTGGATTTTGTACAAAAGTATACAGAATATCCGGCAATCAGCTATAAAGTATATGAAAAACCGAACCGTGTTGCAATTGAAAGTAAAGGTGGTACCATAAAAACGGCAGAAGTAAAACGCAGTACGGAAATTCGCCAGAAGGGCGGTATTAAGAGTCCAATTGTTGTAGACGTGGAAAAGGGAGCTATAGTAACAATTCTTGAGAGCGGTAACGACTGGGATAAAGTTTGCACACAGGATGGTATGATTGGTTATATAAGAAATAATAAACTGGGTAGCGAACAGAAAACCACTGTGAAAGCCAAAGGTGAGCAACCGGTATTTAATCATTTGTTAAAAGATAAGACCATCAGTATGGGATGGCATCAGGTAACCAATCAAGATGGAAATAAGAAAGTTGCCAATGTATTGCAATCTACCAAAGGGATAAATGTATTGTCTCCCACATGGTTCTATTTAAATGATAATGACGGAAATATCTATTCCCTGGCAAATCATGATTATGTAAATTACTGTCATCAGCAGGGCGTGGAAGTGTGGGCGTTAATTAGTAACTTGGAGAATTCAGAAGTGGATACTACTTATGTATTAACCCACACATCGGTGAGAGATAAATTAGTAAATCAGATTATTGCATCGGCAATAGAATATAACTTAGACGGAATTAACTTAGACTTTGAAGCTTTAGCGGGTGAAGTGGGTGACGCTTACATCCAGTTTATCAGAGAATTGTCAATTAAGTGCGAAAACAATAATATTGTATTGTCGGTTGACAACTATGTGCCATCTTCTTATACTGCTTTTTATAATCGAAGTGAGCAGGCATTGTTTGCAGACTATATAGTAATTATGGCATATGATGAACATACCAGAGCATCGGAAGATGTAGGGTCTGTAGCGTCTATTGGATTTGTAAAAAAAGGAGTAGAAGACACACTGGCAGAAGTTCCGGCAAATCAGACAATTCTTGGTATGCCATTTTACACAAGAGTATGGGAACTGACACCGAAAGATGGCGCAGGAGAAGATGTGGAGTCTGCATCGGAAGACTACCTGCCATATACGTTTACCTGTAGCGAAGAAGGAATGCAAACCGTAGAAAATCGTTACACAGTAAATGGAGCACAGCCAACATGGGATGATACCACAGGACAGTATTATGTAGAGTATGAAAATAGTGGAAAAACCTATAAAATATGGATTGAAAATGAAGCGTCTTTAGAAGAAAAATTAAAAGTTATGAAAGACAATTCTCTTGCGGGAGCAGCTTACTGGAAGTTGGGATTTGAACGGGCAACAGCCTGGGATACCATAATAAAATATGTAAATTAGAGTAGTAAACTTATAGTGAAAAGCGTCTATTTTCTATTAAATTAGAAAATGGGCGTTTTTCTTATGCTATAAAAATGTTGACAAAACGAAAATAAAATATATAATTAAACCGTGAGTTTAATTAAAGAGGAGGAAACAACGTGGCAAGACGAAAAAAAGAGCCAAGGGCGGTACATAGACAAAATATAGCAACGGCAGCAGAGGAACTGTTTACCAAAAAAGGAATTGAAGCAACATCCATGGATGAAATAGCCCAAAAGGCAGGATATAGTAAAGCAACATTGTATGTATATTTTCAAAATAAGGAAGAGATTGTAGGACTATTAGTATTAGAGAGTATGAAAAAGCTGTATGACTACATAGTGGGAGCAATTCAGGAAGAGAAGAGCATGCGAGAACGATACTTACTAATTTGCCAGGGACTTGTGCGATATCAGGAAAAATATCCATTTTATTTTCAGATTGTATTGAAAGGAATTAATGTGAACTTTGAGCAAGAGGAGTGCTTGCCGGAAGAAGAGGAAACATTTCGAATTGGTGAAGAACTGAATCTGGTGTTAAAAAAGTTTGTGGAAGAGGGAATTGCAGCGGGGGAATTTCGTCAGGAAATTAATAGTATATCAACCGTATTTGCGTTTTGGGGAATGTTATCCGGTTTAATACAGTTAGCTGTCAATAAAGAAGAATATATCAAAAAGGCAATGAATCAGACAAAACAGGAATTTTTGCAAAATGGATTTGATACATTGTACCACACAATTGCCAAGGAGAAACAGGATGAATAAGAAAAAGATGGTTGCAATTTTGGGTAGTCCCCATAAAAATGGAGTGGTAAGTCAGATGCTACAATGTGCCACAAAAGCAGCACAAGGAGCGGGCTGGGAAGTAGAAGAGATAAATCTTTATGAAAAAGAAATCGGATTTTGTCAAGGGTGTCGCGTATGCCTTGGCACACAAGAATGTGTAAAAAAAGACGATATTCAAAAAATAGCAAATTCCTTACGCAAAAGTGATGCAGTAGTGTTAGCGGCACCTGTTTATTGGGCAAATGTGCCGGCGGTTGTAAAAAATATGTTTGACAGACTACTGGGAGTGGCAATGGAGGAAACCGCTACTTTTCCCAAAGGCAGACTTCCGGGGAAAAAATATTTTTTCCTTACTGCCTGTAACACCCCATCACCCTTTTCATGGATAGCAGGACAAAGCCGAGGGGCAAAACGGGTGGTAAAGGAGTTTTTTAAGACAGCAGGTATGAAATGTGGAGGAACTTTCGTCTGTGCCAATACCGGAAAAAGCAAAGAAATACCGGAAAAATTGAAGAAAAAGCTACAAAGGAGATTTGGATAAAAGATGGGTATTGTTTTAGGGTATATAAGTTTTTTATGTGTCATCTTATTGTTACTAAAATTAGTGACACGGAAATTACAATGGAAAAAAATAGATAGAATATTGATGAGAGGGCATAAATGGATATGTGGAGTATTGGTAGTAAGCTGTTTTGCTCATGTGATATGTGTGATTCCGGTATTGGGAAATCGCGATAAGTGGGTGCGAATTACAGGAGTGATAGCCACGATTCTTATTATAGCAATTATAGTGTTTTGTCATATTATGAAAAAAAGAGAACAAAAACTTCGTTGGCATCGGATATTGTCGTTGGCAATGCTGGTAATGGTGATTAGCCATGTAGTGGTAAGTATTGTGGATTTCAACAGCTATCAGAATAAGGTAGAAAACATTCAGATTGAGGGAATGGATGCTTCCGGAGTTGCAAACGGAACTTATAGAGGAAAATATGATGTGGGGTATATTTGTGCAGAAGTAGAAGTTACTGTAGAGAATGAAAAAATCACCCATATCGAATTGGTACAACATAAAAATGAAAGAGGAAAACCAGCAGAAAAAGTAGTAGATGAAATCCTAAAAGAACAACGGACAGATGTGGATGAGATAACAGGAGCTACCAATTCTAGCAAAGTGATAAAAAAGGCAGTAGAAGAAGCACTGCAAAATTGAATATTTTTTCCAAAGCTTCATATCTTTAATTAAGAAGATACTTAGGTGAGAATATGAAGAAAAAAATGGAACTTATTATGGCTGTCATCGTACTGGTGGGAGCCTATTTTTTGGCAAAAGAAGGAGGAGCTTACATTGTAGAAAGCAAAAAAGCAGAAGAGGGGAAAATCTGTATTGTGGTGGATGCAGGGCATGGAGGGATGGACCCGGGAAAGATAGGTATTAATAAGGAAAAAGAAAAAGATATTAATCTGAAAATAGCCAAAAAACTAAAAAAGCTGTTAGAAAAAGACGGGATAGAAGTAGTTATGACTCGAACGGATGAAAATGGATTGTATAGTGAAAGTTCCAATAATAAAAAGGTAGAAGATATGCGAAAACGGTGTGAGATTATTGAAGAAGCAAAGCCGGTGTTTACCGTGAGTATACATCAAAACAGTTATCCGGAAGAATATGTAAAGGGGGCGCAGGTCTTTTACTATGGAGAATCAGCAGAGGGAAAACAGTTGGCAGAAACCTTACAAAGTGTTTTGATAGAACAATTAGATCCCTCCAATCACCGACAGGCAAAAGCAAATGAAAGTTATTATCTATTAAAAAAGACTTCCAGTCCCACTGTTATTGTGGAGTGCGGATTTTTGAGTAATTCTCAGGAAGCAGCACTTTTGGCAACCAAGGAATATCAGGAAAAGGTGGCAGAAGCTGTACATAGCGGCATTGTACAATACCTACATCCAGAGCAGGAAAAACAATGAAATAGTTGCGAAAATCTAAGAACGTGTTATACTTAGAAACATAATATGTAAAAATGGGATAGTGAAATTATGAAGACGGTAATAGAAAAAATAACAGAACAGTTAACAGAAGAAGATAAAAAGAAAATAGAAGCAGCAGGGGATATTTTAAAACAAGGTGGCTTGGTAGCATTTCCAACGGAGACAGTATACGGACTTGGAGCAGATGCGCTGAATCCGGAAGCCTCCAAGAAAATTTATGCAGCAAAGGGCCGCCCATCAGATAATCCGCTGATTGTGCATATTTCTAATATGAAGGCTCTGGAGAAGATTACGTCGGAAATACCGGAAAAGGCAAAGAAAATGGCAAAAGAATTCTGGCCGGGACCATTGACTATGATTTTTCCAAAGAGCGAACAGGTTCCTTTAGAAACAACCGGAGGACTGGAAACCGTTGCTGTTCGTATGCCAAATCATCCCATTGCACTGGCGTTGATTGATGCCGGGGGCGGATATATCGCAGCACCAAGTGCCAACACATCAGGAAAGCCAAGTCCCACAAAGGCAGAACATGTAGCGTTGGATATGGATGGAAAGATTCCTATGATTTTGGATGGAGGGGCAGTTGGCATTGGGATAGAGTCTACCATTGTGGATTTTTCAACAGAAATACCAATGATTTTACGACCGGGATATATTACACCGGAAATGATTCAAAAAGTAATTGGAGAAGTGAAGATGGACCCGGGACTTTCTATGGATGATCCTACAGCACATCCAAAGGCACCGGGAATGAAGTACAAGCATTATGCTCCAAAGGCAGATTTGATACTGGTAAATGGGGCACAAGAGAAGGTAATACAAAAAATCAATGAACTGGTTAACATGGCGCAAGAGTCCGGAAAGAAAACGGGGGTTATCGGAACGGACGAAACATGCGGACGATATCAGGCTGGAATTGTAAAAAGTATTGGAACCAGAAGTGAGGAAGATACTATAGCCCGTCATTTATATGGAATTTTGCGAGAATTTGATGATTTAGATGTGGACGTTATTTATTCAGAAAGTTTTTCCACACCGAGAATTGGGCAGGCTATTATGAATCGTATGTTAAAAGCGGCAGGACATCAGGTAATTGAAGTGTAGAATGGAAGGAAGCAGAATGAAGAAATACAAGAAAGTAATTTTTGTATGTGACAGCGGAACTGCACGAGCACCTATGGCAGAAGCAATCATGAAAGAATATATGATAAAATATCCGTTGGAAATTGAAAGTCGTGGTCTGGTGGTACTTTTTCCAGAACCATTAAATCAAAAGGCGGAGGCAGTTTTGATTAGTAATGGAATCAATGTAGAAAATCAAATGTCATGTCAATTAGAGCAGGAAGATTTAACACCGGAACATCTCATCATAGCCATGGGAGAGGAACAAAGGCAAAAGATTATAGAAAATTATGAAATTCCGGAGGGAATGGATCTTGCAGTATTGAATGAGCTGACAGGAGACGAACTGGAAATTATTAATCCATATGGCGGAACATTGCAGGCATATGGACTTTGTTATGAAACGTTGAATAAGACGATAAAGAAATTGGTAAATTTAGTAAATGAAGCCAATGAAGAAGAAAATGAAGATAATAATGAAATAGAAGGAGGCGATGTGAATGGGGAAAGTAACAGTAATGAGTCATCCGTTAATCCAGCATAAAATCGGTTGGCTTCGAAAAAAATCCACAGGCTCCAAGGATTTTAGAAATATGGTTAGCGAAATAGCAATGCTTATGTGTTATGAAGCAACCAGAGATTTGGAATTGACAGATATTGAGATTGAAACACCGATTTGCACCACCACTGTAAAAGAATTAAAAGGAAAGAAACTGGCAGTTGTGCCGATATTACGAGCAGGACTTGGTATGGTAGACGGAATGCTTGCCATGATACCGGCAGCCAAGGTTGGACATATTGGATTGTATCGTGACCCGGAAACACTAGAACCGGTAGAATATTATTGCAAGTTGCCGGAAGACTGTTCAGAACGTGAAGTGTTTGTAGTAGACCCCATGTTAGCCACAGGTGGTTCCTCAGCAGCAGCCATTCAGATGTTGAAAGACAGAGGCGTAAAAAATATTCGTTTTCTGTGTATTATTGCAGCACCGGAGGGGGTAGAGTGTATGAAAAAGGAACATCCGGATGTAGATATCTATATTGGTGCATTAGATGAAAAATTGAATGAACACGGATATATTGTTCCGGGATTAGGAGATGCGGGAGACCGTATTTTCGGCACAAAATAGAGACAGGAGGACAGCTATGAGCGATAAACGAAAGGATTATATTTCCTGGGATGAGTATTTTATGGGTGTTGCCATTTTGTCCGGGATGCGTTCTAAGGACCCCAATACCCAAGTAGGAGCATGCATTGTAAGTTCCGACAACAAGATTTTATCTATGGGGTATAACGGATTTCCTATGGGATGTTCCGATGATGAATTCCCTTGGGCACGAGAAGGCGAACCTTTAGATAATAAGTATTTTTATACGACCCATAGCGAACTGAATGCCATATTAAATTATCGTGGAGGTAGTTTAGAAGGCGCCAAGATGTATGTGTCCTTGTTTCCGTGTAACGAATGTGCAAAGGCGATTATTCAGGCCGGGATAAAAACAGTAATATATGATGACGATAAGTATGGCGATACGCCATCTGTGATTGCATCCAAAAGAATGTTTCGTGCAGCAGGGGTAGATTTTTATCGCTATCAAAGAAATGGAAGAGAAATTAAAATAACAGTATAATTGTAGTAGAAAGTGGAAAGAGTAACCAAAAGAAGGAAAAAGGTTGCTCTTTTTTGGCATTTTTTTCAATAGGAGTAGAAATGATAGACATTTTGTCGAAAAATAGATATAATATATAGGATGAAAGTAATAGGAGGTAGCACATGTGAGGTACAAAAAAAGCGTATATCAATCGTTGGTTCTTATTACGCAGTTTGGAATCAGTATGTTGGTGCCTATTTTATTATGTTGCTTTGCCGGAGTATATATAGGAAAACGATTCCAAATGGAATGGTTAGTGATACCGTTTTTCTTTGTAGGAGCATTAGCGGGATTCCGGAATATATATGTTATGGCAAAGAAAATTTATCAGCAAAAGAGTGAAAAGGAGCAAAGGCGTGTTAAAAAGAATTAATCCGGTATTACCCGAGCTGATTATAGAATTGGTGCTGTACGGATTGGTAATACAGTTTACGGGAGTGTGGTTTGTAGAAGACCAGTTGCGTTATACCACAGGGTTATGGATTGGAATTGCAGTTGCTGCGGGAATGGCGGTTAATATGGCAGTAGTTATTTTGGATACTGTGGAGTTAATGGCAGAAAAACGAGCATCCAGAAAGAGTGCTGTTTTTTCTGCAATACGTTATATTTTGGTAGTGGCAGCTTTTGCAGTAGTAGGAGTGTTTCACTTAGGTAATTTGATTACCATGTTTTTGGGCGTAATGGGACTAAAGGTAGCAGCTTATCTCAATCCCTTTACACATAAATTTATTACAAAACATAAATTTTTAAGGAGGTGAGAGAGTGCGTAGTTCGATTTTGCTGGCAACGAGTACAGAGGTTGACATTGAAGTTCACGGATTATTTTCCTATGAGCTGTTTGGACATACGTTCTGGATTACCACGACCCATGTATGTGTATTGATTGTCATGTTGATTTTGCTGGGATTTGCTATTGTAGCCAACAGGGCAATGAAACATGCCAGTCAGGTTCCTACTGGATTTCAAAATGTAGTAGAACTGATTGTAGAAATGTTAGACAAGATGGTTCATGGTGTAATGGGAAAAAAGGGAGAACGATTTGCCAATTATATCGGTACAGTATTTTTATTTATTTTACTGAGTAATATATCAGGTTTATTCGGTCTAAGACCGCCCACAGCAGATTACGGAGTGACACTGCCATTGGCATTGATGAGTTTTTGTATTATTCATTTTTGTCAGTTTAAGCACAACAGTCTAAAGGAAATATGGGTGGATATGTGTTCTCCATTGCCCCCGTGGCTGCCGTTATGGCTTCCGATTAACTTGATAGGAGAGATTGCAGTACCAATTTCTTTATCACTTCGTTTGTTCGCAAACATTTTATCCGGAACCATTATTATGGCGTTGATTTATGCTTTGTTATCCAAGTTTGCATATTTCTGGCCGGGTGCGTTGCACGCATATTTTGATATTTTCTCGGGATGTATCCAGACGTATGTATTCTGCATGCTGACGATGACATATATCACGAATGCAATTGGAGACAAAGAAGAGTAAGAGTGAAGTATCAAAACAAAATTAAGAAAAGAAAAACAAGATTAAGAATCTAAGGAGGAAATTTTTATGAACATTAGTGGAACAGATTTGATTTTAGCATGCTCAGCAATTGGTGCAGGATTAGCAGTTATTGCAGGTATTGGACCTGGTATTGGACAGGGTATTGCAGCAGGACATGCAGCAGCAGCAGTAGGACGTAACCCGGGAGCAAAATCCGATATTACATCTACCATGCTTTTAGGACAGGCGGTAGCAGAAACCACAGGTTTGTATGGTTTGTTAGTTGCAATCCTGTTACTGTTCGTAAAACCATTAGTATAAGTAAGGGAAAGGAGGACAAGCCTTGGAACCAAGAATATTTGGCTTAGATCCTCAGCTTTTACATGACACGATACTTTTAGCACTTGCGGTATTATTTTTATTTACTGCAATGTCATATCTGTTATTTAATCCGGCGCGAAAGATGCTTAAGGATCGACAGGAACGTATTAAAAGTGACATTTATGCGGCAAAGAAAGATAAAGAAGATGCATCTGTTTTAAAAGATAAATATGATGCAAAGCTTAAAGGTGTGGAAAAAGAGGCCGAGGAGATTTTAAGTGAGGCTCGTCAGAAAGCTTTGAAAAACGAAGCAAGAATCATAGACGAAGCAAAAGAAGAGGCAGCCCGTATCATAAAACGTGCCAATGAGGAAGCATTATTGGAAAAGAAGCGTGTTATGGATGAGGCAAAGCAGGAAATGATTTCCATTGCATCCATGATGGCAGGAAAGGTTGTGTCAGCGTCTATTGATACATCTGTGCAGGATGCCCTGGTAGAAGAAACATTAAAGGAAATAGGTGAGAATACATGGCAAAGCTAGTATCCAAGACATATGGGGATGCATTAGTAGAGCTTGCTGTGGAATCTGGTCAGGTGGATGAGATGTTAGAAGAAGCAAGAGGTATTCTTAGCATTCTTCAGGAAAACAACGAGCTTTCCAAACTGATGAATCACCCAAAAATCGTAAAGGAAGAAAAGATTCAGATCCTGGAAAATATCTTTAAAGGTCAAGTACGGGACGAATTGACCGGAATTATGTGTATGCTTGTTTCAAAGGGTCATTATAAAGATATGGAATCCGTATTTATTTATTTTATTGACCGGATAAAAGAATACAAGAATATTGGAACTGCCTATGTAAAAACTCCAATGGAGCTTAATGCAGTTCAAAAAGAAAAAGTAGAAGAAAAGTTATTAAAAACCACACATTATGAAGCATTTGAAATGCATTATGAAGTGGATGAAAGCCTGATAGGCGGCATGGTAATCCGTATCGGTGACCGTGTGGTAGATAGCAGTGTAAAGCAAAAGCTTTCACAGCTTACCAGAGAATTATCAAAAATACAGTTGAAAGTAGGTGAATGCGCTCCATGAATTTAAGACCAGAGGAAATAAGTTCAGTCATAAAAGAGCAGGTGAAACGGTATGCCGCAGAGCTGGAAGTGTCTGACGTAGGTACAGTTATCCAGGTAGCAGACGGTATTGCGCGTATTCACGGGCTTGAAAATGCAATGCAGGGCGAATTATTGGAGTTTCCCGGAGAGGTCTATGGAATGGTGTTGAACCTGGAAGAAGATAACGTTGGTGCCGTATTGTTAGGTGACCAGAAAAGTATCAACGAAGGGGATACCGTTAAGACTACCGGAAGAGTTGTAGAAGTTCCAGTTGGCGATGCTATGTTGGGACGTGTTGTAAACGCATTGGGCCAGCCTATTGATGGAAAAGGACCAATCGAAACCAGTAAGTTTCGTCAGATAGAAAGAGTAGCATCCGGTGTTATCTCAAGAAAATCCGTAGATACACCATTGCAGACAGGTATTAAGGCAATTGACTCCATGGTACCAATCGGACGTGGACAGCGTGAGTTAATTATCGGTGACCGTCAGACCGGTAAGACTGCAATTGCAATAGATACCATTATTAACCAAAAAGGACAGAACGTAAAATGTATTTACGTTGCAATCGGACAGAAAGCATCTACCGTGGCAACCATTGTAAAAACATTAGAAGAGTTTGGCGCAATGGATTATACTACTGTAGTAACATCTACCGCAAGTGAACTTGCACCATTGCAGTATATTGCACCATATGCAGGATGCGCAATCGGTGAAGAATGGATGGAAAACGGAGAAGACGTATTGATAGTATATGATGACTTAAGCAAGCATGCAACGGCTTATCGTACACTTTCCTTATTACTTCGTCGTCCACCAGGACGTGAGGCATATCCAGGAGATGTATTCTATTTACACTCCAGATTGTTAGAGCGTGCAGCAAGATTGTCTGATAAGTTGGGCGGCGGTTCCTTAACTGCACTTCCGATTATCGAAACACAGGCTGGTGACGTTTCTGCCTATATTCCAACCAACGTAATTTCTATTACAGATGGTCAGATTTATTTGGAAACAGAAATGTTTAATGCAGGTTTCCGCCCGGCAGTAAATGCGGGATTATCCGTATCTCGTGTAGGTGGTTCTGCTCAGATTAAGGCAATGAAGAAAATTGCAGCACCAATCCGTGTGGAATTGGCACAGTATCGTGAGTTGGCAGCATTTGCGCAGTTTGGTTCTGAATTAGACGCAGATACAGCAGAAAAGCTGGCACAGGGTGAAAGAATCAAAGAAATGTTAAAACAGCCACAGTATAAGCCAATGCCGGTAGAATATCAGGTTATGATTATTTACGCAGCAACTAAGAAATACTTATTAGATGTAGCAGTAGAAGATATTTTAAGATTTGAAGCAGAATTGTTTGAATTTGTGGATACCAAATATCCGGAAATTCCGGAAGCAATCCGTACAGATAAAGAGATTAAAGAAGAAACGGAAACAAAACTGATTAAGGCAATTGAGGAGTGCAAAGCACAATTTAAGTAGAACAGGTGGTGAAAAACTATGGCTTCCATGAGAGATATTAAAAGAAGAAAAGGCAGCATACAAAGTACGCAGCAAATCACAAAAGCCATGAAGCTTGTTTCTACTGTAAAACTGCAAAAAGCAAGAAACCATGCAGAGCAGTCGAATCCATATTTTAACCATATGTATCAAACGGTAAGTTCCATGCTTGCGCATTCCGGAAATATCAACCATCCATATTTGAAGGCAGGAGATTCCAAGAAGAAGGCAGTCGTTGCAATTGCATCCAATCGAGGACTTGCCGGAGGATATAATTCTAATATCGTAAAATTGATTACAGAAAGCGATATGAAAAAAGAGGATGTTGAGATTTACATGATTGGGCGTAAGGCAAAAGAGACGTTTGTACGAAAAGGATATAGTATCAAAGAAGATTATTCTGACGTGATAGAAGGTCCAACATATGAAGACGCAGCCCTTATCAGTAAAGAAGTATTAAAAGCATTTACTGAAGGAGAAATTGGCGAGATTTATCTGGCATACACTCATTTTAAAAATACAGTAAGCCATGAACCTACGCTGATAAAACTGCTTCCGGTAGAGATTGATGATGCAGATTCAGAAGCTGAGACGGATCATGATTTATTAATGAATTATGAGCCAAACGAAGAAGAAGCATTAAATCTCATTATACCAAAGTATGTGACAAGCTTACTCTACGGAGCCTTGGTAGAAGCTGTTGCAAGTGAAAATGGTGCCAGAATGCAGGCAATGGATTCCGCAACAAGCAATGCAGATGAAATGATTAGTGATTTGACACTGAAATATAACCGTGCCCGTCAGGGTTCCATTACACAGGAACTGACAGAGATTATAGCGGGAGCGGAGGCTATCTCATAAAGCATAAATGCTTTTATGAGTACCGCGATAACTTGAGAAACTTGCAAAGCATGTTTCTCATAGTTGCAGGACGGTATAGAAGAAGTGCAGGTACGCACTTTTGAGAATGATAAACATAAGGAGTGAAAATATGGCAGAAAAGAATATAGGTAAAATCACTCAGATTGTCGGAGCGGTTCTTGACGTAAAATTCTCCGACGGAAAGCTGCCACAGATTAACGAAGCTATCAATATTCCGTTAAAAGACGGAAAAAGATTGGTAGTGGAAGTTTCACAGCATTTGGGTGATGATACGGTAAGATGTATTGCCATGGGACCTACCGATGGACTTGTCCGTGGAATGGAGGCAGAAGCAACAGGAGCTCCGATTTCCGTTCCGGTAGGAGAGAAAACATTGGGACGTATGTTTAATGTTTTAGGAGATCCCATTGATGAAATAGATGCACCAACTGATGTAGAATACATGCCAATTCACAGAAAAGCTCCGGCTTTTGAAGATCAGGCAACTTCTACAGAAATGTTAGAAACCGGTATTAAAGTCGTAGACCTTTTGTGCCCATACCAAAAGGGTGGAAAGATTGGTTTATTCGGCGGTGCCGGTGTAGGTAAAACCGTATTAATTCAGGAATTGATTCATAATATTGCAACAGAGCACGGTGGATATTCTGTATTTACCGGTGTAGGAGAAAGAACCCGTGAAGGAAATGACCTTTACTATGAAATGAAGGAGTCTGGCGTTATTGATAAGACCTGTATGGTGTTCGGACAGATGAACGAGCCACCAGGAGCGCGTATGCGTGTAGGTTTAACAGGACTTACCATGGCAGAATATTTCCGTGATAAGGGTGGAAAGGACGTATTGTTATTTATTGATAACATTTTCCGATTCACACAGGCAGGTTCCGAGGTGTCTGCGTTGTTAGGACGTATGCCATCTGCTGTAGGTTATCAGCCAACCCTTCAGACAGAAATGGGTGCATTGCAGGAACGTATTACATCCACAAAAAATGGTTCTATTACTTCCGTACAGGCAGTATATGTACCAGCCGATGACTTAACAGACCCGGCTCCGGCGACCACATTCGCCCATTTGGATGCAACTACCGTATTGGACCGTTCTATCGTAGAACTTGGTATTTATCCGGCAGTAGACCCACTTGGTTCTACTTCTCGTATCTTAGACCCGCGTATCGTAGGTCAGGAGCATTTTGAAGTAGCTCGTGGAGTACAGGAAATCTTACAGCGTTATAAGGAATTGCAGGATATCATTGCAATCCTTGGTATGGATGAACTTTCCGAGGATGACAAGCTGGTAGTAAGCCGTGCAAGAAAGGTACAGAGATTCTTGTCTCAGCCATTCTTCGTAGCAACACAGTTTACCGGATTGGATGGAAAGTATGTACCAATTACAGAAACTATTCGCGGATTTAAAGAAATTCTGGAAGGAAAACATGATGATGTACCGGAAAGTTATTTCTTAAATGCAGGTTCCATTGATGAAGTCCGTGCCCGTATGAAATAGGGGGTGGACAAATGGCAGAGGAAAACAAATTTTTCCGATTGGAAATCATAACACCGGATCGTAACTTTTACGAAGGAGAAGCCTCTATGGTAGAATTCACATCCGTAAATGGTGAGATGGGTGTTTACAAACATCATATTCCGCTGACAACTGTTTTAGCTCCTGGAATTGTAACGATTACAGAAGCAGAAGGACAAAAAGAAGCGGCAATACATGCAGGATTTGTAGAAATCTTACCGGATAAGGTAACGTTTTTGGCAGAGATTGCAGAGTGGCCGGAAGAAATTGATGTTGCTCGTGCAGAGGCAGCTCGTGCCCGCGCCGAAGAGCGACTTCACAATCATGCAGCAGAGATAGATGTTGCCCGTGCGGAAATTGCTTTGAAGAAGGCATTGGTACGAATTAATATTAAACAGTAAGATAATAAATGGTAAATAGAAAGGCTTTATCACATCTATGTGATAAAGCCTTTTTTAAATAAAAACTTAATTTTATTTAAATTTTCATAAAATATCATGTACAAAAGCCAATTTTTATAATATAATATATATTTAAAATTGTATGTGCTTCGAGGGAAAGAAATAGGAGAGAATATTGCATATGATAAAAATTGGGATTTGTGATGATGAAAAAATTGTATTAAGCGTATTAGGAACATTAGTAAAGCAGAGTTTGGAGGAATTAGAGGAAGGAGGCAAGATAATTAACTTTCACTCTGGAGAAGAGCTATTAGAAGAAGTAGAAAAATTGGATGTATTATTTCTGGATATTGAGATGCCGGGATTAGATGGAATCGAAGTGGGAAGCCAAATACAAAAACGCAATTTAGATTGCAAGGTTATTATGGCAACCAGTAGGCAGGATCGTTTTAAAGAAGCTTTTAAGATAAATGCCTTTCGATTTATAACCAAGCCATTTCAAAAAAGTGAAGTAAAAGAGTCTCTGGAAGATGTACTGAAAACAAGAGTCGGAATGGAAAAAATTGAGGTATATCGAGAGCGGGTACCATATAAGCTTTACCAAAAAGATATTATGTATATGGAGGCGGTAGATAGTTCTGTAGAATTTGTTTTAAGAGATGGGGTATTCCGTAAGGAAACATCGTTAAAACAATTAGAAAAAGAACTAGATGACAGGTTGTTTTTTCGCGTAAACAAACAGTATATTGTAAATATGAAATATATTGATATTCATACATATAAAGATGGAATCATTCAGGTTGGAGCAGCAAAAATAAGGGTTTCTGTTAGAAAGAAAAAAGAATTTGAAAAAGCATACACGGTATATGATATAAACTATAGATAAGGAGACCTATAATGAAGCTGGCGTTAATATGTGAACTTGTGTTGGAAATAGTAAAATATACGTTATTATTACATGTTCTGTTTGGAACAGAAATCCGTAGAAAATGGATGGCGGGAGTATCAGTAGTTATATGGACGATTTTATTGTTTACTGGAATGGTGCAAACAAATGATATGAGGAGAATATCTATTGTTATTAATGCTATGGTGGTTGTTACATTATTAGTCACAGCGAAAGAAGCTATAATAAGGAAAGTGTTGTATGTAGTAGTAGCATGGATTATTGCAATCACTTTAGATTCTGGCATAGGAATGTTAGTAGAAATATTATTAAGTAAGGCAGCTTATGCACAATTGCGTCTAGAGCAAAGATGGATGATTTTTAGTCTTATTTCTATTTGCGGATTATCTCTTATTTACTGGATACAGAAAAAAAGGTTGTTGGAAAAAAGTAAAGTATTTCAAAGAGTGGCAAAAGTAATATTGTATATTTGTATTGCAATTATGATGATAGCATTACCGGCTACTGTAACAGGTTTAGCTTATTTAGGTAGAGAAATTAATAATCCGGCACTTACTTCAAAATTGCAAATATTAACAGATATTTTTCTTTTTAGTATGATTGCCCTGGCAATATTTATTATTTATGTAAATAATACCAATAAAAGAATGAAACGCTATCTGGAAATGGAAAAGACATTAAAAGATACCCAGAAAAATTATTATGAAGCAATGTTGGCAAAGGAGGAGGATACCCGGAGATTTCGCCATGATGTACTGAATCATTTAATTGCGTTAGGTGAATTAGCAAGGCAGGGAGAAATGAAGCCGGTTGCAGATTATGTAGAAGAAATACAGGGTGACATTGTGAAAATACAGCAAAAGTGTTACAGCATTGGAAACACCATTATAGATGCCTTTTTAAATTATTATGTACAAATGTTAGAGGAAGATGTAGAAGTTAGTGTTACCGGTTGTTTAACCCAGGAAATTGCTATTAGTGATGTAGAGTTATGTACAATTTTTTCCAATCTTATTAAAAATAGTGTAGAGGAATTGAAAAAAAACGGAGAAGGTAAAAAGTACCTGAAAATAAAAGTAAGCTCTGGGCAACAGGCATTTAAGATAGAGATTTCCAATAGTATTTCAAGGGAGGGAGAAATACAGGGAGAATTGCCCGAAACCACTAAAAAAGATAAAAAGAATCATGGAATCGGGTTGAGAAATGTAACAGAAACTGTAGAAAAGAATGAGGGAATATTTGAATGGAAAGCAGCGGATGCTTGCTTTCAGGCTGTGGTGACATTGCCGTTAAGGCGTAGTATATAGAAAATATAATGTCATAAGTTATAAGTAGGAAAGGAGAAAGAAATATGTTATTAAGTTCATATGGTTGGTGGGAAGAATTTTGGAAAAGACTGTTTGGCTAATAAAAAGTCAACGTTCACGGGGGTAAGTCAACGTTTATGGGGTTATTCTTGAATAAGAGCAAAAACTGTGCTATTTTGTAAATGGTAGCAAGAGGATAATTGCAGAATGAGGGAATAGTTCATAATAGAGTTGGCGAAGTGTGAGGTATGGGAAAGTAGCGGGAGACTTAAAAATATAGGGTAAGAAAAAATGCTCTGTTGTAAAACAAAAGTTTTACAGCAGGGCACTTTTTTATGCAGTAGGAAATATTATGTTAAGTTAAAGTACAAATAAAAAATAATCAAAACTTTCCTCAAAGAGCATGTACAAATAAATTTACTTAAAATACAATAAAAGAAAAGCGCGGGAAGGAGAGTTAAGATAATGTTAGAAATTGGAATTTGCGATGATGAAATAATTGTACTGAAAAAATTGAAAAACATAATATTGGAAGGGTTAAAGCAGTTAAAAATAGAAGCAAGAATTTGCTTGTTCCAAAACGGGCTGGATTTGCTGAAGCGGAAAGAAGCATTAGATATTTTGTTTTTGGATGTGGTAATGCCTGGACTAAATGGATTTGAAATAGGGGAAAGAATGCGAAAATGGGGAAGTGACTGTAAAATTATTATGGAGACAAGATGTGACCATCGATATAAAGAAGCTTTTTGCATCAATGCTTTTCGATTTGTTACAAAACCTATAGAAAAACAGGAGGTTCAGAAGGCTTTGAAAGAAGCAATTCATGCGTTAGGTGTGGGGGAAAGAATAGAAGTCTATAAGGAGCGGATAAAATATAATATATATGAACGGGATATTTTTTATATAGAAGCAATAAATAGCTCCGTGGAGTTTATACTAAAAGAGGGCGTGTTTCGGAAAGAAAGTTCCTTAGAAAATATGGAAAAAGCATTAAATAAAGAAAGATTTTACCGTATTAGCAGGCAGTGTATTGTAAATATAACAAAAATAGATAAGTACGAAAAGGGGATTATTACCATTAATCATAAAGAGAAAAGAGTATCACAAAGAAGAAAAAAGATGTTTGACATGAAATATAGGGAATATAAAGCATGTCATGCGTAGAAAAGTGCATTCACGGGGTTATGGAGAGCATTCAGGGGGTTTTGGTTGAAGGAAAATATTCGTTATGATATGTTTGAAGCATGAAATGTAGATACTTTACCAAAAAGTAGAAAGGGGGAGCATTGTGAATCCGATACAATTTTTTTTGCAATGGATTTGTAGGGTGATTAATCCTGTTTTTGGAATTGGAATTGGAACTATTTTTATAAAAAGTGCATGTTTGCCTATATACATAATTCGATACGAAAATAGTTGTGTAAAAACCATGGTTAGAAAATATACCAGAGGAATACAAAAGAGAGCGGAAAGAAAAAAGAGTAAAAAAGAAATGTATCAGTATTTAAATGTAAAAAAACTAAGTTACTCCTGCTTTATCTATGGCATTGAGTTTACGGTAATATTAATGTTTTTGAAAGCAATATCGGCATTAAACAATACACAGGAGTTTTGGTTTAAAATAAATGAAGTAGACAGGACAAGCCTGTTGTCATATATATACCTTGCGGTATTGGTTTTGGGTGAAATCATAAACTTTCAAAAGGGTTCTAAAGTAGAAGAAGTAATGCAAATAATCATCAGTATTATTTTGGTAGTATTATTGTATCGAACCTCTCGAACAGTAGTAGCAGGGATTGTGATTTACTGGAGTATTTCTAGTTTGTATAGTTTATTCATACGAAAGGTTATTTTACAGGGAAAAATAGAAAAGCGTGTAGAAAAGGAGTACACAACGGTTTATTTGGAGTCAGTATATAATTTAATAAGAAAAGAGAGGACAAGCTATGATAAGTGTGGCGAAAAATGAATTTTTAAATTTGATAAAAAGCGTCAAAGCGGTAATTGTAATATTGGTATTTGTGCTGTTTAGTTTTTATATTTCAAATTTTTTAATAAAAAGTTCCCATTTGAATACAGGGAAAGCTGCTGCATATTCCAGTTTAAGATTGCTGGTGTTTGTCTTGGGATATTTGTTTGCATCAATTTTGTCCCACAATACCATTAACCGGGAAATAGAACAAAGAACAGGACGGCTGATTGTTACTAAGATTTCACGAAAGAGCTTTTTACTGGGAAAGTTCATAGGAAATCTGCTGTTTTGGCTTGTCAGCATAACCGTAAGCTACATTCTGATATCAATTATGAGTAACCAACAGGATGGAGAGGTTTATTTTATGACATTAAGTACCATGATATATTTTGTGGGGCTTGTGCTATTGCTATCAACAGCGGTTAATAAAACATCTATGAGCAATTTTCTGGGGGTGTTTTTGGGAATTGCAATACCGGGAATCGGGATTTGGATTACACTGGATGAAAAACATATTTTGGGATTTACAAAATATATTTTTCCGTATTTTTACATACTAAAGGGAGGAGCATTTATGCTAATTCCTGATTTGATAGCTATAATTTGGGTAATAATTGCTCTTATTATCATTAAGAGAAAGGAGTTATAAGTATGTCGGTAATTGAAACGACAGAATTAACAAAAAGATTTCATAATCATGAAGTCATACATGATTTAAGTTTTACGGTGGAAGAGGGAGATTTTTTTGGTCTGGTGGGAAGAAATGGAGCAGGAAAGTCCACACTGATTAACATTTTAGTGGGGCTTTATCATCTGGATAGCGGAAGCTTTAAAATTCTAAATCGTGACTCCTTAGAATTGGATTCGGCAAAAAGAGAAATAGGAGTTATGCCGGATGTGTCCACATTGTATGGAGATATGAATGCATATGAGTTTATAGCGTATATGGCAGCTTTAAAAGGAGTCAAACTCAATCGACAGGAGATTACAAAACGGTTAGAAGAAGTTGGATTAGAGGTGGGAAAACGTTTAAAAATAAAGCATTTTTCCTTTGGAATGAAAAAGAAGATATGTATAGCTCAGGCGTTAATAGGGAATCCCAAATTGATTTTTTTAGATGAGCCTACTTCCGGCGTAGATCCGGAATCTATATTAAGACTGCAAAGTCTGTTTTGGAAACGAAACAAAGAGGGAACGACTATATTTATAACCTCTCATAATCTACAGGAAATAGAGAAACTTTGCAATAAGGTAGGATTTCTAAAGGATGGACAATTTGCAGTTTGTGGAACCTTAGAAGATATAATTGACAAATACAATCAAAAAAGAGTATTGATTGCAGTAAATGAGCGGGATATGCAGCAGGAGGAAGTACGAAAGCTATTATCTGATAAAAGAATAGAGACAGAGGGAAATAGATTTTTGGTTCCATATCTAAAAGAAGAAGAAATAGAGGAAATGGTTAAAAGGTTAGTGGAGAACCAGGTAAAAATTCGTTCTGTTATTCCGCAGAAACCAACATTGGAAGAAATATTTTTGAAGTGAGGTGTTGTTTGATGGTAAGGGAAATACTTATTTGGGTAATTACATTTGCCATTTTGGTGGGAATAGGTGTTATCATACAAAAAATCAAAAACAAGTTTGATTCATAATTCAGGTTGATAATAGAAAAAAGTTGGTTGGCTATCTTAAATCGAAAGGAGAATATAAAGTATGAAAGCATTAGCAAAGAAAATAGCAAAATACCTTGTAAAGAATTGGAGAAAGTTACCAAATGCCGTTAAGTGGGCAATTGAGCAGATCGCATCTTCTGCATTAGTAGAAGCAGTATCAAGAGGAGTAGAAGCTGTGTACGATAAATTGTTAGAATTAGGAGAAACCGTAATCAAGAAAATTGCAAGTCTCTTAGGATTAGCATAAAAAAATAGAACCCAAAACAAACTGTAAAAGCATGTTTTGAATTCTAAAAACATATATCAATATTATTTTAACAGAAATCTAAAAAAAGTAAATAGCTGACAGAAAAATTTTCTATTTCAATATAAAAGGGGCAGTCCTGCTAATTGCTTAGTAGGACTGCCCCTATAGTCATAGTTAAAAATTAGTTATTTTATGATACACTCTGCGTTTTCTTAAAGAATATCAAAGCTTCCTAATTTTGGAAGCCATCCCTTACAAAGCCAAACTAACTGATAATCAACAAACCCCCCAAGGTATTTGCCATTAAGTCATCCGCATCAAAAATATTTTACAAAGTTTATATCTCCACTTTTCCCAGACTATACAATAATCTATTAAAAATGTGGTATACTATACAAAAAAGATAACGGTAATGGAGGCTTTTGGCATGAAAGAAATGTTATTAATTAAACAGGGAAATGTGTATGATGCCATTCACGAAGAACCTTATGTGGCGGATATTTTGGTGGAAAACGGAAAAATCATACAGATTGCGCCTGTATTAGAAGGAAAAATCATAAACGAGGCACAGATATTGGATGCATCTGATATGAATGTGTATCCGGGATTTGTAGAAGCACATTGTCATTTGGGATTAGACGGATATGCGATTGGATTTGAAGGAGCAGACTATAATGAAATGACAGATTCTTTGACCCCACAGTTGTCAGCGATTGATGGCTTGAATCCGCAGGACGAAAGCATACGTTTGGCAATGGAAGGGGGAGTTACCTGTGTGGCAGCAGGACCGGGAAGTTCTAACGTACTTGGAGGAACATTTACTGCGTACAAGACCACAGGAAAACGAATAGATGATATGGTAATTCGAGAAAAGGTGGCAATGAAATGTGCCTTTGGAGAGAATCCAAAACGTTGTTACAAAGACAAGGATAACTACTCTCGAATGAGTACGGCATCCAAACTTCGTATTATGTTGGATAAGACCATAGAATATATGGAAAAGAAAAAGGCCGCAGGGGATGATATTTTCAAAAAGCCTGCCTATGATCCAAAGCTCGAAGCATTAATTCCGGTAATAGAAGGAAAAATGCCATTAAAGGCGCATGCACATCAGGCAAATGATATTTATACAGCAATTCGAATTGCCAAGGAATACCATCTTGGACTTACCATAGACCATTGTACTGATGGTGTACTTATTGCAGATGACTTAGCAAAAGAGGGATTTCCGGTTGCAGTAGGCCCATCTTTTGGACATGCTACAAAATTTGAATTAAAAAATAAAAGCTTTACTACACCGGGCGTTTTGGCAAAGGCAGGATGTCAGGTGTCAATTATTACCGATTCACCGGTGATACCGGAACAGTATTTATCCTTATGTGCAGGACTGGCTGTAAAAAACGGAATGGATGAATTTGATGCGTTAAAGGCAATAACCATTAATGCAGCAAAACATATTGGAGTTTCTGACAGAGTAGGTTCTATTGAAATCGGAAAAGATGCAGATTTTGTAATTGCAAAAGGAAATCCGATGATTTCAGAGACAAAACTTGATTTTGTCATTATAGATGGAGTAATAAGGTATTCCGGAAAATAAAAGGACATAAATGGAAGGAAAGCGCTGCCTTGCGACAACGCTTTGGGGGAGTAAATTTATGAAATGTTTCATGGGGTGCCACATCTTGGGCGGTGGCACCAACAATCTATAGAATAATTTGCAATTGCCATAAAGACAATTACAATAATTTTTTGGCGAAGCCAATAACGATGCGCGCTGTGTTGTTATCAACTTCATTTGATATATTTAGTATAAAAAAGAAATGTGTGCAAACTGTGGACAATTTCTAAAAGAAAAATAAAAAAGTCGAAAGAAATTATGAAGAATTGGTAAAGGAGTTTTAAAATGGAGAAAAATACCAAAGAAATAAATATTGTTTTTACCCATGACCTTCATTCCCACTTGGAACCTTTTTATATGGAGGAAGCAGGAAAGGAAAAGGTAGGGGGATTTGCACGAATAAAGACATATTTAGAAAAGAGACGGGCAGAGGACGAAAATCTGCTGTTTCTGGACGGTGGAGATTTTTCGATGGGAACTTTGTATCAAACTGTATATGAGACACAAGCGGCAGAGCTTCGAATGCTTGGCTTTTTGGGAGCAGATGTCACCACCTTAGGGAACCATGAATTTGATTATCGAAGCCAGGGGCTAGTAAATATGCTGACTACGGCAAGGAACAGCGGGGAAAAACTGCCGGACATAGCACTTTGCAATGTAGATTGGGAAGCAACATTAAAAGGGGAAAAGAAAGAGGCAGGTGCACTTTTACAAAAGGCGTTTAAAGAATGTGGAATACGCAAGTATGTAATTTTAAAAAAGGGAGAACTTAAAATAGCAGTTATCGGTGTATTTGGAAAAGATGCATTGGCTTGTGCCCCTACTTGTGCGTTAACCTTTCAAGACCCCATAGAGGCTGTAAAAGAAACAGTAGAAAGAATCAAAAAAACAGAAGCAGTTGATATGATTATCTGTCTTTCTCATAGTGGAACATGGGAGGAAGAAAGTAAGTCAGAGGATGAACTGTTGGCAAAGGCAGTTCCGGAATTGGATTTGATTATCAGCGGTCATACGCACAGTATATTAAATAAGCCGATTATACACGCCCATACAGCCATTGTATCTACCGGAGAATATGGTGCAAGAGTTGGTGCGGTAAAACTTATGCAGCAGGAAGACCATCGCTGGAAAGTAAAAGATTATGCACTTGTGCTTATGGATGATACATATGCATTAGATGTAAAAACAGAAGAAAAAGTAAAAAAACTGGGAGAAAATATCGACCGGGAATATTTAAAACAGTTCGGGTATACCAAGAATCAGGTGCTAACCCACAATCCATGGCAGTTTACGAAAATAAATGGATTGGGAAGTGTTTTAAAAGAAGAAACGTTGGGAAATCTTTTGGCAGATTCTTATTTATATGCGGTAAATAATAGTGATACAGGAGATCATACACCGGCGGTGGTAGCGGTGGTACCCAGTGGTTGTATTCGTGATACCTTTCATAAAGATACCGATATTACAGTAGCAGATGCATTTCGAACATTATCTTTAGGAATCGGACCGGATGGAATACCGGGATATCCTCTGGTGAGTATTTATCTGACCGGAGCAGAATTAAAGACTATGGCAGAAGTAGATGCATCCGTATCGCCTATCATGACAACGGCGCAGCTTTATTCCAGCGGAATAGCCTATACCTTGAATCCTCACCGACTTATTTTAAATAAGGTAACTGAGGTAGATTTGCAGGATATGACGGGAAAAACCAGGGATTTACAAAATGATAAGTTATATTGCGTGGTGGCAGATTTATATAGCGGACAGATGTTTGGAACCGTGTCGGGGCAGTCTGTTGGAATTTTATCGGTGACACCAAAAGATGCAAAGGGAAATAAAATTCCCATAGAAAAACTGGAAGATTATATTGTATATCGTAATGGACAAGAATTAAAAGCATGGATATGCGTAGCAGATTATCTGAATTCTTTTGAAAAAGTAAATGGAAAGTCTCAGATTCCGGAATATTACAAAACCACCCACAATCGAAAAATCATTGACAATGATAAAAGTATGCGGGCAATTATAAGAAAACCGAATAAAATTGCAATTGCTATGGCAAGTATTGCAGCAGGTGTCATGTTGTTCTTTTTGACCATGGGAATATTCGTTATAAAGTTCATAAAACATAAACGCAGAAAAAAGTCCTAAGGAGTGTATCAGTTATGCACTTGTTTCGATACATGAGTTGTATTTTGTGGAAAACCGTGTTACGATAAGCTTAGTGAGTGGATAGAATGATTCTTACCACAAACAAGAATGAAAAAAGAAGCAAACCAGACCAGGAAGGAGAACCTGAGGGGGAAGGTGCAGACATAAGAGAGAATCGGCAGAAGTTATTCTGGCGGTGTAGATTATTGTATGTAAGCCCTTATACCCTTTGGTATAGGGCTTTTATGATATTAGAACTAATTGATAAGTTAGAAAAGCAGCATCAACTTACCAGGGAAGAATGGATAAGGCTTATAGCCGGAAGAGATGAAGAATCAACTGCATATTTATTTGAAAAGGCAAGATACTGGCAACATAAGTATTTTGGAAATCAGGTATATAGCAGAGGACTGATTGAGTTTACCAATTACTGTAAGAACGATTGTTATTACTGTGGAATTCGCAGAAGTAACCGAAAGGCAGAAAGATACCGTCTTACCAAAGAACAGATACTGGAGTGTTGTAAGACAGGTTATACGCTGGGGTTTCGTACCTTTGTATTACAAGGTGGCGAAGATGGATGGTTTACGCAGGAAAAATTGGAAGACATCGTAAGTTCCATTAAGGAGTGTTATCCGGATTGTGCCCTGACACTTTCCATTGGGGAACGTAGTTTTGAAAGCTACAAACGATTATTTGAAGCAGGTGCAGACCGCTATCTGCTACGTCATGAAACCGCAGAAAACAATCATTACCGCAAGCTTCATCCACCGGAATTATCACCGGAAAATCGGAAGCAGTGCCTTAGAAATCTGAAAGAAATCGGGTATCAGACAGGAACCGGATTTATGGTGGGAAGTCCCGGGCAAACACCGGAGCAGTTGGCAGAGGATATGATGTTTATCCATGAATTGCAACCCCATATGGTAGGAATCGGACCTTTTGTGCCCCATCATGAAACACCATTTGCAAAAGAAAAAGGCGGAACGGTAGAATTGACACTTTTTATGATAGGACTATTGCGATTGATGCAACCGAAGTTATTACTGCCATCTACCACAGCACTTGGAACTATAGACCCTTTGGGGAGAGAAAAAGGAATTCGGGCGGGAGCTAACGTGGTAATGCCCAATCTTTCTCCTACCACGGTGCGGAAGAAATACGAACTTTATGACAATAAAATCTGTACCGGAGATGAAGCGGCAGAATGTCGAATGTGCCTGAATCGAAGAATGGAAGGCATAGGATATGAATTAGTAACAGATCGGGGAGATTATCCCGACTATAATAAAAACAAATAATGGAGGAAAAGAAATGTATAATGTAATGTCGCCAAAGGCGGAAGAATTTATTGACAATCAGGAAATTTTAGATTGCTTAGCGTATGCGGAAAAAAATAAAAACGATCGAGAATTGATAGATCAGATTCTTGAAAAGGCAAGAAAGAGAAAAGGTGTTTCTCATAAAGAAGCCATGGTGCTTTTAGACTGTGAATTGGAAGATAAAAATCAGGAAATTTATGCATTAGCAGAACAGATAAAAAAGGATTTCTACGGAAATCGTATCGTTATGTTTGCGCCATTATATTTGTCTAATTATTGTATTAATGGTTGTGAATATTGTCCATATCATGCGAAAAATAAGCATATAGCCCGCAAAAAATTAACACAGGAAGAAATTGTAAAAGAAGTAACAGCATTGCAGGATATGGGACATAAACGTTTGGCATTGGAGGCGGGAGAAGATCCGGTAAATAACCCAATTGAGTATATCTTAGAGTGTATTCACACCATTTATGGAATTAAGCATAAAAACGGAGCAATCCGCCGTGTAAATGTCAACATTGCGGCAACTACCGTGGAAAATTACCATAAGCTAAAGGAAGCCGGAATCGGAACATACATACTGTTTCAGGAAACTTATAACAAAGAATCCTATGAGAAACTTCATCCAACCGGACCAAAACATGATTATGCATATCATACCGAAGCCATGGATCGTGCAATGGAAGGTGGAATTGATGATGTGGGACTTGGTGTATTATTTGGGCTGAATAACTATCGTTATGACTTCGTTGGAATTTTAATGCATGCAGAACATTTAGAGGCATACAAGGGCGTTGGTCCTCATACCATTAGTGTTCCAAGAGTGCGTCGTGCAGATGATATTGATCCAAATGTGTTTGATAATGGTATTTCCGATGAGACATTTCAGAAAATTGTAGCATGTATTCGAATTGCAGTGCCATATACAGGAATGATTATATCAACTCGTGAATCGAAAGTCTGTCGAGAAAAGGTACTTCATCTTGGTGTGTCTCAAATTAGTGGAGGTTCCAGAACCAGTGTAGGAGGTTATGCAGAAGAGGAACCGGAGGAAGAAAACTCCGCACAATTTGATGTAAGCGATACCCGTACCTTAGATGAAGTGGTAAAATGGTTAATGGATATGGGATATGTGCCAAGTTTTTGTACCGCATGTTATCGAGAGGGAAGAACCGGAGATCGCTTTATGTCCTTGTTAAAGAGTGGTCAGATTGTCAACTGCTGTCATCCAAATGCACTTATGACATTAAAAGAATATTTAGAAGATTATGCATCTCCGGCAACGAAAGAAGTGGGTGATAAGTTGATTGAAAAAGAACTGGATGTAATCACTAATCCAAAAGTAAAGGAAAGAGTTATCCAATATCTGAAGAATATTCATAATGGAGAACGTGACTTTAGATTTTAGAGTTATTTAGAAAAAGTTATAAAAGTCAGAACGTGGCAGGTGTAAGATAGGAAATACCTGCTACGTTTATGTTAAAAAACTATGCTGTTGGTGAATTGTAATCGTCTTTTTTCGAATAATAATTTACAAAAGGCAAAACGTGGTATAATATATCAATGTACCAGATTATGACAAACGGAATTGTGCAAGGAAAATGGAGTTTCTTTACTATGCAGGAAATTAGTGCAGAGCAAATACGAAAATTTTATAAGAAGTGTAAGGAAATTATAAGAAAACAGGATCATTATGAAAGCATCCTGTATTTTTTGTACATGAAACCGGAACAAAAAGAAAAGTGGTTCCTGCTGTTAAAGGAAAAGTGCCAGTTTCAAAGAGCGGTTTTTGAAAGCAATAATAAAGATATTAATGAGAACATAATGCCCTTTTTAACAGAAGGAGAGGGACATCGGGATTTTAACGATGAACTGGCAGATACTTTTTTAGATGAAATTATAAAAATGGCAAGACAAATGATTTTTGACAGTCTTTTGACAGTAGAAATATTAAAAAAACTGGTAGTATATTATACAGAACAAAACAATCGGGAAAAACAGATTTTAAGTTATTTCTATCTTGGGTATTTCGATGGTTACATAAATGACCCGCAGATACGTCAGGAGGTATACCAATGTTATCAAAAGGTGGTTTCCTATCGGAATCAATATGAAGAAATTACGGATACACATGTAAAAAAGGCGATTTTGGCAGCATTATTTAATCGGTCTAACTGGGACACCGAAGTCTCTTGTAAAAAGAATTATAATACCATACATATGTCTCACCTGATGGAAGCCTATGAGGTTTATCAAAGAGAAAAAGATAACGAGATTTGGAAAGAAAATATAAGTATTCCAATGGTATTAGAATATATCAAAGACGAAATTTGCTATGAATTATTGAAGCCGGGCAATGAGCGGGCTGCCGAAACGGCACGGGAAATCGAAACACAATATTATCAGGAAAAAGAAAAGATAAAAGAGCGATTGTCTGCACGAGAATATTATAATTATTGGAAACATAAACAACGGCAGGGAGAAATAGGAGAAAAAGACTATTTTGAAAAGCTGTATGAATACTATTGTCAAGAACTATGGAAAAAAATAAAAAATGAAAAAAGCGGAGGCTACAATTATAATTACAATAATATGGTACAAATGATGCCATTATTTTTGCCAGAACTATTTGATGGGGCAAAGAAATATGATTTTCCATGGATAGAAGCATTGAAAGAGGATGTGGAGTGGTATTATACCAGTTTTCCACGCACCGGAAACAAGGCGTATGTAGATCGGACTATCGTGTATGAAATCATGGAATTGCTCCCTCATTATAATCAGGACGAAGCAATGGAATTGTATGAAAGCGTATTACTTTCAAGACAGGGAAGTACCGAGATTCATGTAAGAGACGTGGCAAAACTTGCAGTGGAGGTAGCCGGAAGAATAATAGATAAAAAACCGGAGTATATGATAGGAATCTTAGGAATCCAAACACCGGAGGAAGTACAAAAGCGTAAAAAAGGAGTACTTACATTTTTGCGAAAAGGAGCATTGCATCATGATAGGGGAAAGCTGTTGATGAGCACGACTATTAATATGCAGTTACGCAAGTTGACAGATCAGGAATTTGCAACGATAAAAAAGCATCCGGAGTACGGTCTGAAAGGGGCAGAGTCCTATCAGAGCCTGAAAAAATATAATAACATTATTTTGGGACATCATAAGTTCTATAACGGAAAGGGTGGATATCCGGAAGCGTTTGATAATCGAAAATGCAAAGATAAATTTGCCATAGATTTGATAACAATATGCGATTGCTTAGATGCAGCAACGGATAATCTGGGAAGAAATTACATGAATGATAAAAATGTGCGTATGGTGTTAGTAGAGATGGAAAAGGAAAAAGGAATAAAATATTCGCCTGAAATTGTGGACTTTATTCTTGCGGATGAAAATCTAATTCAGAGCTTAGAATATATTACAACAAAAGAACGAGAAGAAGCATATTATCAAACATATCATAGGTTTGCAGAGAGAAAAATCAAAGAGAAGTAGAACTGCTGGATTTAAGAGATTAATCCAGCAGTTTTACTTTTAATAGATTCATATCTTTTGAGTTAATATAAGGTAAAGAGATTGTACTATTTGTCAAAGGGGCAAGAAGGTGTATTTCCCCACGCGCAATTTGCAAAAAACCGCAGAGGGGATTCTGGTGAAATGTAAAAAATTGAATTTTCCGGTAAGGAATTATATATATTTGTTTCTGGAAAACACCATTATGAATGGTTAAGCGTTTCTCTTCCAGTACAGTTCCCATGGTGTGATAATGGAGCAGTTGATATAAAATAATAAAGACATTACTAACACCATAACAAATCCAAAGAAATTGTGTGCCGGAACTTTTTATGTCTAATACAGAAAGTGTAATCCAAAAAAACGCCTGAAAAAGCAAGAAAAAGGATAAACAGGAAAAAAAGTAGGCAATTCCGGTATTGTTAGGAAGATTATGAACGTTTTTTATACTTTCTGTGGAAAACTCGGGTAAAATTTCCTGTAAATGTGCAAAAAACAAATCTTTTTTCATGGAAAGGGTAAGCTGTGGCTTTTCTGTATCATCATCGCCGATACCAACACATATAAGTTGTGCCTGCATACGCCCGGTAAGACGGGCAAGTGGTGGCTGTAGTAGCTGAACTGCATTGATGCGTTCTAATGGAATAGTAAACTCCTGTTTACGGAAAAATCCATACTGAATCATAAGTTCATTGCCTTGTCGGCAACAGCAAAAATGATAAAAGGACAGCAAACGTTTTAAAAAGGAATATACATAGGTAATTACAAATATTGCAATTGCAAATATACTCTTATAAAATTCAGAATTATTTCCGGATGCAGGATTTCCCAAAGAGAGGTATCCAAAGTGTACAGCAAGCGGCAAGCCAATCACTAGTATTAAAAAGAAGAATATGGTTGCACTGGGAAGGCTGAAAAAGCAGTGAGAAAGAACGTCTTTTGTGGAAACGTAGGAATGTTCCGGTGTGGTCTGTGCGGAGGAGGCGGAGGTATCAACTTTGTGGGTGGTATTATTCATCAAAGATAATAGAGATTCCTTTAAGGCAGTAGCTTTTGGGGTAGAAAGTACAATGGAAACATCTGTAGAATCAGCAGTGGAAAAGCTGTCTGTGTCTAATTTGAAACGGGATGTTCCAATCAATCGTTCAAAGAGATTCTGTTCCAAGTTAATATTTGCAATACTAGAGATGGAAAGGGAATTTTTTTTCCGATTCAAAGTACTGCGTTCAACGACAAAAGTGTCTCCCTCTAAATAAATAAAGGTTTTGCGCCACACTAGAAATTGATAGCCTAAAATGAAAACCAAAAGTAAAATAAGCCCCACGCAAATAGGAAGAAGATGCTGAAAAGCTTTTTGATTAAAATCAGGTGAGGTAAAAAGCTCAATAATATCATCTATCCAGTTCCAGGCAAGGATAAACCAAAAAACCAGAAAACTTCCGGCTTTTTCAAAAATAATACTAAAATGACAGCGTATTTTATTGTTTTCCATGTTTCTCCTCCAATGCAATGTGGTTTATTTTATGTTTCAAAGATTCTGTAATGGATTGTGCGACTGTGTATTCCAGAAAATTAATTTCTGCGTCTCCACCGGCAGTTGTAACAATGACTTTTGTAAGCCCGAAGAAGCGGTCAATAGGTCCTTGGGACAGAGCAATTTTGTGAAGACGTTCTAAAGGAACAATGGTTTCTTCTGTCCATAAGAATCCCTCACGTATGTAAATACAATCTTTGTCTAAGCCATAACGATATCGCCGATAGCGGAAAAAAGGACAGATAAGTAAATCTGATAAGGAAAAGATAAAAAGGATTCCAAACAAGATAGGAACGATAGGCTTGGAAAACAAAGAGGTAAAATACAAGATGGCTGTTATAACGGCAAGGGCTACTACAGTCATGCAAAAAGTAGTGACATACATACAATATAGGGCTTTTTGGTTTAGTTGTTTTAGTTCCATAAAAACTCCACACTTCCTTCTTTTAGTTTTATATTGTCATTATATAAAAAAAATCTTAAGAATAAATCTCTTTTTTCTTAACTTAACCTAAATAAATCAGCTATTGCAACATAAAAATAAATCCCCTATAATAAATGAGAACAAGAAACAGATAGGGGAAACCTAAATATGAGCGTACAAGATAAAATAGAAAGAATTTTAAAAGAGATACATGTGCTTTTTTCGAAAAGCCAGACATATGGACCAAATGATTCTATGGTTGTAATAGAAAAGCAAAAAGTATTTGAACTTCTAGAACAACTGAATGTGGCGGTTTATGAAGTGATGGATGAATATGAGGTGACCAGTCAGAAACATGAATTGTCAGAGCGTCGCAGTCAGAAACGCGGTGAAGAGATTGTAGGAAGAGCCAATCGACATGCGGATGATATTTATGCAGCATCCATTATGTACACAGACGATGCATTAAGCAGGATTCAAAACATTATGGAAGATGCCAATAAGTCTGTACAACGGATTTTCCGAAAAATGAGTGAAGAGCTGACCGATGAAAAAGACCAGATACGACAGAATCAATCTGAATTAAGAGAGCAATTGCAGGATTTTGCAGATACACAGAAATATCTGAAATTGATTGAAGAAAACAATCAGCAGCGTGAAAAAGAATTGCGTGAAAAGATAGAAAAGACAAAAGGAAAAAGAATTCAAAACGAAGGAAAGTCTTATTCTGCCATTCAACCGGAAATTAAGGTCAATAAGGCTTATTTCGATCAGACCGGAAAGCATTACGATGAAAACGGATATTTGGCAGAAACTTTAGAAGAAGATGAGATTTCGGAAAGCCTTTCTAAGGTGACCGGTAAGGAATTTGCAGAGAGCCTGCGAAGAAGAGCGGCAATGAGCAGTGAATTGTATGGTGGTAAAGAAGAGAACCCTAAAGTCCATACAGCACCGGAAGTAAAGGTTAACTTAGATGCAGCGTATTTTAAAAAGAAACCGGTCAAGGAAGAAAATAGCGGAAAACGTTTTTCCTTTGGTAAAAAGTAGGAACCTTTCGGAAATCTTAATAAATTTCCAATTAGGAAATTAAAAACTAGTTGTTACAATATGAGGTAATGAATATGAAAAACATTTTAGTGTGTGATGATGATAAAGAAATCGTAGACGCAATAGAGATATACTTGCAACAGGAAGGGTATAACATCCTAAAGGCATATGATGGCGAGCAGGCATTGGAGGTATTAAAAGAACAGGAGGTACATCTGTTAATTATTGACGTAATGATGCCGAAGTTAGACGGAATTCGGGCAACACTGAAGATTCGAGAAGAAAGCAGTATTCCCATTATTATTTTATCAGCCAAGTCAGAAGATGCAGACAAGATTTTAGGATTGAATATCGGAGCGGATGATTATGTGACAAAACCATTTAATCCGCTGGAATTAGTGGCAAGAGTAAAGTCTCAGTTGCGAAGATATACCCAGTTGGGCAACGTAGCGGAAAGCAGTCAGAAAATCTATCAGGTAGGTGGATTAGTCATGAACGATGATTTAAAAGAAGTGACTGTGGATGATGAGTTGGTGAAACTTACCCCCATTGAATACAATATTTTGTTATTGTTGGTAAAAAATCAGGGAAAGGTATTTTCCATCAATCAGATATATGAAAATATATGGAATGAAGATGCGATTGGAGCGGATAATACCGTGGCAGTACATATTCGCCATATCAGAGAAAAAATAGAAATCAATCCCAAGGAACCACGATACTTAAAAGTAGTGTGGGGAGTGGGATATAAGATAGAAAAGTCAAAATAAAGGAGTGACGTAATGAAAAAGATACGATATTCTACCGGATTAAAAGCAACTATGGTGGTTGTTCAACAGATTTTCTTTGTAGTACTGGTGGTATCTATATTGTTGGTAACAACACTTTTTCGGAAAAATATTCTGGATTTTGGTGATATCAAAAATAAGTCTTTTTCAACGTCGGCATATTTTTCCTCGCTGTTTCAGCAATCAGCCGAGGAAATTTTTAACTTTGTAGAACTTCGTAAGAAGTTTGAAACAGATGGAAATTATGACACAGAAAAGCAAATTGATATTCAAAAATATTATAGTAGTCAGGGAAGAGTAGCGGATGGCCCTGAGGATAAAACGGTAGATGATGGTAGCGACATAAGACGCTATTATTTGGGAGATTTGGTAGAATGGGCAAGAAATTATACCTATTCTCAATATAATTTTCAATCCAGCTATTACATTGACGATGAAATTCATCAGAAACAGACGGTGACCCGTGAGGGGAAATCTGTTTATAATGAGGAAAAAATCATTGGAAGTCTTGGGGATATGAGCCTGGAACTTCAAGAACTTATAGTAGCAAATGTAGAGCATTATTATGGCGGTTCTTATCAAATTCCGGGAGTAGAGACTACCACAGACGGTGAGGTTACAGTAACACTAACAGAAACAGCTGGAGATGAAGAGACAGTAGATGAAGGGGGAGTAGACGAAGAATTACTGCAAAGTGTCATTCAAAGAGTGATAGAAGGTGGGTTGTATGACCTGAATAGCGAAGAACTCATATTATTGTTAAAAGATATGGGAATGCAGCAGCAGGGATACAAATCCAATTATAATTTTGTAAATGAAAGTTACCTTTCTGTGGATGAAAGAGGCATTTGGAGTGACTATATTCAGGGGAATTGTACAGAAGCTCAAATGCAAAAATCATATGAGGCATTAGAATATACACTTGAAAATATCGGACAAGAGGTAAATAATTATAAGAAGTGCTTAAATCGCTATAATCTGGGAAAAGAAGGAAGCAATGTAGCATATTGGATAAAACGTGGAAGCGATGAACAAGTATATACCAATCTGGGAGAGAAAAGTGCAGACGATTTAATTGCATATGGAAAACAGATGGGAAAATACTTTTTCTATCAGGAATCTGACATGCGTCTGGAAACCAATGTAAAAGGAATGGAAGATGCCTTTTATAATGGAATCGAGCAGACGTATGGAGGAAAGGGAAATGTTTTGTTTATCTGTGTAAACACTTCTTTTGCACAACAGGATAGTTTTTATGAGGCACAGCAGGAATATAGCCGATTGTATCCATGGATATATATCGGAACAGTGGCGATGGTGGTAAGCGGACTTGGATGGCTGATATGTTTTATTTATTTAAGTACTGTAGCCGGAAAAGGCGGGGAAAACGGAGAAGAAAATCTCACTTGCTGGTTTGATAAAATTCCTACAGAACTGGTATTTTTAGGAGCAGCCATTTCAACGATAGCAACCATTATTATGTTTGGAGAGGTGCTTTATAGATTCGGTCCGTCGGAACTGGCGGGAATGCTCATTATGTCAGGGGTTTTGGGATTCTTTAGCTCGGCATTGTTCATGTTGTTTTATTTGAGCTTTGTAAGAAGAATTCGTGCCGGAATACTGTGGAATCAGAGTATTGCTCACTGGATAGTGCGTGGAGTCGGAATTGTTTTTCATGCGCGTAGACCGATGACTAAAATGATTATCTGGTTTGCAATCCATTTTGTAGGGTGTCTCATAATGATTCCGCTTTTGACGGAGTGGAATCGAAGATACCAGATATTGGGGATTCTTTGGTTTGTAGGAATGAGTCTTGTAGAAGGCGTGTTTATTGTAAGAGAAGGCGTACAACGCAATAAAGTGTTGGAAGGAATTAAAAATATTTCGGATGGAAACCTTGAATTTAAAATAGACACTACCCAGTTACAAGGGGATAATAAGAAATTTGCAGAATCAGTAAATGCCATTGGAGACGGATTGTTTCATGCGGTGGATGACAGTATGAAAAATGAACGTTTAAAGGCAGACTTGATTACCAATGTATCCCATGATATAAAAACGCCACTTACCTCTATTATTAACTATGTAGACTTGCTGAAACGAGAGGATATACCAAATGAGAGGGCGCAGAATTACATTAACGTGTTAGAAGCAAAGTCCCAGCGATTGAAGCAACTGACAGAGGATTTGTTAGAGGCATCTAAGATAAGCTCTGGAAACATTACTTTGCAGATGGAGCGTATTAATTTTGTGGAACTGGTATATCAGACAGGCGGAGAGTTCAACGAGAAGTTCGAGGCGAAGGGACTTACAGCCGTGACAAAACTTCCAAGAGAGCCGGTAGTGATTATGGCAGACGGCAGACGAATCTGGCGTGTGGTTGAAAACTTATACAATAATGTGGCAAAATATGCTATGGCAAATACCCGTGTATATGTGGATATGGAAGTGGAAGAAGATTGGGTTACCCTTTCCATTAAAAATATTTCACAGAATGCACTGAATATACAGGCAGACGAATTAACAGAGCGTTTTATTCGTGGAGATGTGTCAAGAAGTACAGAAGGAAGTGGCTTGGGACTTTCCATTGCCAAAAATCTCACCAAGCTTATGGGTGGTGAATTTGAGATATATTTGGATGGGGATTTGTTTAAGGTTACCATAGGATTTAGCAGGGAACCGGAGAAAACAGAAGAATAAACAGATACAGTTGGAGGAGGATGAAAAATGGCATTAAAAAGCAGCGTTGAAAGGGCAGAAAAGAAGGCAGGAGGCTTTGCAACTGCAAGAAAAAATGTAGTAATTCAGTATCAGGGAAGAGAACGTTTAGAACAAAATTTACTGGACTTGGTGCGAAGAGATATTTTGCGTCAGGGAGTTACCGATGAAGAAATTAACGAAGTAAATGTTTATATCAAACCGGAAGAATCAGCGGTATTCTATGTGGTAAACGGAGAAGTGGAAGGAAAAATTGCATTTTAAAAAGATAAGCAGGAAGAAGTGGAGGAGAAGATACAATGACAGTTACATATGTAGTAGCAAATCAGAAGGGCGGAATTGGTAAGACAACCACAGCAACTACGTTAGCGGGAATTTTAGGAAAAAAAGGAAAGACCCTTTTAATTGATGCCGACCCACAGGGAAACAGTAGTGCAACCTATCAGGCGAAAATTGAAGATCAGGCAACCCTATATGATGTTATGGTAGATTCGGATATGTTGCCATTGGAGGATGCAATTCAACATATGCCAAACGGAGATATTGTGGCATCAGACCCATTGCTCAGTAAGGCAGAAAAGATGTTAGATGGTGACGTGGAAGGATTATATCGCTTAAAGGATGCCATAGAAGAACTGGGCGGATATGATTATATTGTAATAGATACAGCACCGTCATTGAATGTGATTTTATACAATTGTCTGATTGCAGCCGATGAAGTTATTATTCCGGTAATGGCAGATGCATACTCTATGCAGGGCTTGCAGCAGTTGTATAATACAATCAAAGCAGTACAAAGAAGACAGAATCCGGCACTTAAGATTGCAGGACTGCTGCTGGTGAAGTTTTCCGGACGTTCCAATCTGGAAAAAATAGTGGAAAAGGAATTAGAACAGCAGGCGCAGGAGTTGGGAACAAAGGTATTTAAAACAGCAATTCGTGAGTGTATCAAAACCAAAGAGGCGCAAAGAGCTAAGCAGTTACTGAGTGACTATGCACCAAATTGTACCAGTATGCAGGACTATCAGGCATTTGCAGAGGAGCTCATAGGAAAATAAAGGGATTCATCGGATGGATTTGACATCTAAACATAGGAAGGTTACAATATAAGAGTTCTGGTTAGACAGGACTAAAATATAAAAAGAGGAAAAAAGATGAAAAAGAGAGTAATTGCATGCATGTTAGCACTGACTATGGTATTTTCAGTGACAGCATGTGGAAATGACAACAAGAAAGACACAAAAGAAACATCCAAGACAGAGCAGCAAAAGGATAAGGATGAAAAAGATTTAGAAAGTGAAGACGTTGACGAAGCGGAAGATACAGAGGAAGATACAGTAACCGCAGAACGTGGAACTTTTGATGGAAATGTTTACACAAACGAAAGCATGGGATTTCAGGCAACATTTCCAGAGGGCTGTACGATGTATAGCGATGAAGAGATTCAGGAAGTAGTAGGAAATGGTTCTGATATTATGGAAGAAGCATACGACAGTGATACCATTGAAAACAGTCTTTCCGGAACCATTTATGATGTTATTGCAGTAACAGCAGACCAGACAACTAATATCCAGATTGTAATGGAAGATACAGAGGTTACAGCAGGAAGAGAGCTGACGGCAGATGAGTATGCACAGGCAATGACAACCAATTTAAAGACAGCATATAAAAGTGCCGGAATCGATGTAGGTGAGCCGGAAGTTACAGATGCAACATTAGGCGGCATGGACTTTAAAGTGGTTTCATTAAGTGCAGGTCAAATGACCCAGGAATATTATGCACATAAAGTTGGAAATTATATGTTAGTATTTACAATGACATATACAGACCCAACAGCAGTACAGGAGTTTTTAAATTCTGTAACTGCGCTCTAATAAAAATATGCGTAGAACTTAGGAAAATTCTCTTGCATACAATGTGAAAGCAGGTATGCAGGAGATTTTTTTGTCATGAGAAAGACGTTGCTATATTGTATAAAAGTACAGATTTTCTTATGATATAAAAATGTTCCGCTAAGGGTGTGTATTGGCATAAGAAGTAAAAGGAAATCATATAAAATTGACATAAAATAGGAAAAATGCTATCCTAATAAATGAGGGAATAAAGGGTATCTAATGATTGTATATTTATTCACGATTTTGTAATTCTACAAAATTATTCCCGTAAGAGTAAATAAAATAGAGGAGGTACGCAATGCGTCAGACACAGGTAGAACAAAGAGAGGCACAACGTCAGACAATATGTGTTCAGATAAGAAATTGTGAAAATACCATAGATGATTTAAATCAAGAAATTGGAAGAATAAATCAAAAGTTGGAACGACAGCAAGAAGCCAAAAAACGCTATGATAATATGTGTATTCAAGTTGAAAGTGCTAAGGAGAGAAAACGTGGAAATACGCGTAATATGGAATTATATGTAAAAAATGTAAAATTCCTGTATGGCTATCAAAGTCGTATGTATGAATTCTTAGATGGGCAGAGGGCTACAGGGAGTCGAAGAAGTATGGAAGAAGTAGCTGAAAAAATGACAACTGCAATCAATGATAACATACAGAGGTTGGAAGAGTTAAGAAGACAAATTGCAGACTATCATAGTAAAATAGCGCAATTAAACAGAAAAGTGGGAGGAATATAAATGGAAGGCATATTAGCGAAAGATATTGTAGTAATTGATGATAATTATACCGCACAGGTAAAGCAGGATTATTTGGTGGCAGGAGAGAGGATGAATGAGGTCATAACGGAGTATGTCAGTATTTTAAAAGGAGTTGTGGACGAAGGTGGTCTGAGTGGAAAAACAGCACAAAAATTAGGTCAGTTTGCAGATTTGGCAGAAGCGTTGCTGAAAGACACCATGCTTAATTGGTCAACACAGTTGGCAAGCCAGATGGAGCAGTATGTAGCAGAAATAGATACAGCAGATATGGAAATATATTAGGAGGGGCAGCAGTGATAACTACAGTTGGTGTAAGGAATGAGAAAATAGAAGAAGCAGTATTGAAATTGAATGGATTAGAGGAAAAGTTAGAGGAAATCAATTTGACAAAAGGAAAAGAAGAAGGAGGTGCCGGAACTACTTATGAAAAAATGGAAGAAATAGAGGCAAAGGTAAGTAGCAGTAAGGATAGTATGAAAAAATTGATAGAAGCTACTGTAACATTTTTGGAGGGAACAAAAGAAACGGTACAGAACGCAGATAAAAAAGCGGGAAATCGCTTAGAGAGGATTGTATAAATGGGAAGAAAAAGAGTATTTACAACAGAAGTATATGATGCATTGGAGAGTGGAATTTCAACAGAGCCGTTTTTGGATTTTTTCACAGATATTCCATTACATGCCCAAGATGCGTTTGGCGGTATAGATTTAGAAGATGATTTGGGAAATATAGAACAGTATATGACAGATATTTCCGATTTGAATGATTATACGGTAGAAAAATTGAAACAGATTTTTTTAAATGTAGAAGGGGTAGATAAGCGATATGGGAGAATCCTTCAGGCACAGGTGGACACAGTGCAGGCATTTGATACAGTCGTAAAGAGATTGACAGAAGAAATAGGAAATAAGAATTTTATAACGGAGTTTGATAGTACCGCTTTTTTTACCTCTGTTTCACAGGAAGCAAATATTTTATTGCAAATGAGATGGAGAGAAATATTACAAAAGCCTGCCAATGAAATCACACAGGAGGAGTATATGCAATTGGCAGAACTTTTAGTTCGAAGTGGGGATGCAGAACTTTTAGAAGATATGTTGAATCTGTGTTATGACTATTCAGCGGTGGAAACTCGGAGCGAAGGAGGAATTACAGTTACTACTGTATCTTATAACGCGAGTGAAAAGCTAAAGAAACTTGCGGATGCGGCAAATGCCGTAATGATGATTTTGGAGGCATCGTGTATGCAAGGAGTAGATATTGACGAAAGTATGAGAAAGAATGCAATTCGTATCAATCAATTAATGCAGACATTTCTACCATATAGTGAAGCTTTGGATATTGCTACAACGGAAAATATGCAAGGAGACAGAAAAGTTACATCCCAAAGGCTGATAGAGGTTTCTTATACCAGTGAGGGATTGTTACGGCTGCAATTTTTCAGATATCCGGGTAAAAATCAGGTATGGATAGAACAGCAACCCACAGTTATTTCAATATCTTCACCTGCGAGGGGGCAGGCAGGGGAAAATGAGGCTAAGGATGAAAGCTTTCGGTATATGGCGGCATATATTGGAAATGATACGGTCTTACAATCTGTTTCTCAAGAAACAGTTTCACAGGTGCTGTCTGCATTTATAGGAGAAATACCGGGAAGTGGTGTGGCAGGCGCGGTTCAGAGTATTATTTCAGCTGGAATAGATGCTGCAAATAATCCAATTGGAGCATGTCAGGAAATAGCAGGCGTAGGAATTCTGGCAGATATGTTCCAAATGACCTATGTGTCTTCTGATATCAACGGAAATGCTAATTTACATGCATATTCTCTGTATCCAAGTGAAACAACACAAAACTGGGTAAAAGCATTTAATGAGTATATGCAGAATGGGAGTGGGGCTGAAGAGGCAGTTGGATGTGGGTATAGTAAACTGCCGGGAGGAGAATTGACGGTGGAGTATTTAATGGCACATCCAAATGAAGTGTGCGAGATATTTAATATGCTGGATATAAAGGCAGGAGATAATGATAGATTAGATGGATATAGCCAAGACATAATAAATATTTATAAGGAGTTGGAAAATGAGTAAAGTAAAAAGAAACAGAATAAAAGTAATAGGGTGTATAATAGTTGCAGTTGTAATTGTGTGTGTTGGAAACTGGCTTTACAAAGGAAGAAGAGTACACTTTGCAGACGATAAAATGCGCCAGGTGATATGTTTAGAGTTGGGAAAAGATAAGAATTCTCATGATGTGACATATCGGGATTTAGAGACAATAGAGGAATTGGAGATAGGACCGGTTGGAGAATTTGAAACTATTATAGATGTTGCAAAGTGTAAAAATTTAAAAACTTTAAGAGTAAATAGGTCAATAGGCAGGGGAAAGACCTGTTTTGAACTGTATGAGATAACAGAGACAGGGAAACGATATTACCCACCACTAAGTAAGAAAAAAATGGAGAGAATGCAGAAGGATTTGGAAAAAATCTTAAAAAGTGCAAGAAAAATAGAGGTGTTTGGTTTTTCAAATATAAATGACACTTTTGATATACCAGATATTGACTTTTTAAAGTATGGAAAAAATATAAAAGACATTGATATTTCTTACTCAAATATAAAAGACTATTCAGTATTGGAAAATTGCAGTAAATTGGAAAGTGTGGACTTGTGGCATAGCAATATAGAAAGTGCAGATACATTATTAAAATTGAAAAATGTAAAAAAGTTTTGGCTAACAGGTACACCGTTAGCAGAGAATGAGGAAGAAATCAGCAAGTTACAAAAGGCATTTCCAGACGCATGGATAATAACGGAATAAAATGAGGCGTAAAAGATGGAAAAAATCAAACAAAACAAGATAAAGATATTTGTATACATCGTAATTATAGTAGCAATAGCCTTTGCTGGGAACTGGCTTTACAAAGGAAGAAGAGTACACTTTGCAGATGATAAAATGCGTCAGGTGATTTGTTTGGAGTTGGGAAAAGATAAGGACTCTCATGATGTCACATATAGAGATTTAGAGACAATAGAGGAATTGGAGATAGGACCGGTTGGAGAATTTGAAACTATTATAGATGTTGCAAAGTGTAAAAATTTAAAAAAACTGTGGGTAAATTCATCAGTTCCACGAGGAAAGGTAGGTTTTGAATTGTATGAAGTAACAGAAACAGATGAGAGGTATTATCCTCCGTTGGGTGGGGAAAAAATAGAGAGGATACAGAAGGATTTGGAAACAATCCTAAAAAGTGCGAGAAAAATAGAGGAGTTTAGTTTTTCGAATGTAAATGATACATTCAATATACCCAATATTGATTTTTTAAAGTATGGGAAAAATATAAAGAGTATAACCATTGCTTATGCAAATGTTAAGGATTACTCTGTATTAGAGAAGTGCAGTAAATTGCAAAGTATTGCTTTGTGGCATAGTGATATAGATAGTGCAGAAGATTTGTTAAGTCTGAAGAATATAAATGAATTACTATTAACGGACACCCCACTTGCTCAAAATGAAAAAGAAATCAGCAAGTTACAAAAGGCATTTCCGGAAGCTAGAGTAGTTACCGAATAAGATAATTCAACACACATAGTATAATTACTGAAAATAAACATTACCGTTATTTACATATTAGAAAAAACGTATTTTGCCTTGCAATTCCGCTAATAGAACAGTATAATACGTTAATAGGAAAAAGTGGCAGATATCATGAATAAAAACGCATATGATAAAATATCAGACAGATATGGTAGCCATGAATATAGAAGTCACTAATACCAAACAGGAGGACATATTATGATTAAATTGCATGATGGCGGTGTATATCTGGTAAATGGCACCACTTTGGTGGAAGATAATGCACAGGCAGCAGCGGCACTGAATG
This sequence comes from Roseburia sp. MSJ-14, assembly GCF_018918225.1. Taxonomy (NCBI): domain Bacteria; kingdom Bacillati; phylum Bacillota; class Clostridia; order Lachnospirales; family Lachnospiraceae; genus Roseburia; species Roseburia sp. MSJ-14. The sequence continues at coordinate 32,053 of NZ_JAHLQD010000032.1, read as the reverse complement.
CAGCCGTTGGAAAGAGTATCTCAAAGGAAGAAGCAGCGAAAAACACCATTGCATATGGTATCCTTGCAGACCACAATACATCTGGAAATATGGATAAGCTGAAAATTAAGTTTGACAAATTAACATCTCATGATATTACATTTGTTGGAATTATTCAGACAGCCAGAGCATCCGGATTGGAAAAATTCCCGGTACCATATGTATTAACAAACTGTCACAACTCTCTTTGTGCTGTTGGTGGAACCATCAACGAAGATGATCACATGTTTGGTCTGACTTGTGCAAAGAAATATGGTGGAGTCTATGTGCCACCTCATCAGGCGGTTATCCATCAGTTTGCAAGAGAAATGCTTGCAGGTGGCGGAAAAATGATTTTAGGTTCAGATTCTCATACCCGTTATGGTGCATTAGGAACCATGGCAATGGGAGAAGGTGGTCCTGAATTAGTAAAACAGTTATTGAATAAGACTTATGATATTAATATGCCAAAAGTTGTTGGTGTATACATGACAGGAAAACCGGAAAAAGGAGTAGGCCCTCAGGACGTTGCTCTTGCAATTATCGGAGAAGTATTTGCAAATGGTTATGTAAATAATAAAGTTATGGAATTTGTAGGACCTGGTGTATCGAACCTGAGTGCAGACTTCCGTATCGGTGTAGATGTTATGACAACAGAGACAACCTGTTTATCATCTATCTGGAGAACAGACGATACCATTCGTGATTTCTATGACATTCATGGAAGAACAGCAGATTATAAAGAACTGAATCCTGGACAGGTAGCATACTATGACGGAATGATTGAAATTGACTTAAGCAAAGTAAAACCAATGATTGCTATGCCATTCCATCCAAGCAATACCTATACCATTGAAGAATTAAATGCGAACTTAATGGATATTTTAGACGATTGCGAAAAGAAAGCATTAGTAAGCTTAGACGGAGCAGTAGACTTTACTTTAAAAGATAAAGTAAGAAATGGAAAATTATATGTAGATCAGGGAATTATCGCAGGATGTGCCGGCGGTGGATTTGAAAATATTTGTGATGCAGCAGATATTTTGAAAGGTGCAAGCATTGGAGCAGACGAGTTTACCTTAAGTGTATATCCGGCAAGTATGCCAATTTACATGGAATTAGTAAAAAATGGTGCAGCAGCAACCTTAATGGAAACAGGAGCAATTTTAAAGACAGCATTCTGTGGACCATGTTTTGGTGCCGGAGATACACCAAGCAACAACGGATTCTCTATTCGTCACTCTACCAGAAACTTCCCGAACCGTGAAGGTTCTAAGCTTCAGAGTGGACAGATTGCATCTGTAGCATTAATGGATGCACGTTCTATTGCAGCAACCGCAGCAAATAAGGGATATTTAACTCCTGCAACAGATATAGATGTAAACTATAGCAAGCCAAAATATCACTTTGACAGCAATATTTATGCAAACCGTGTATTTGATAGCAAGGGTATTGCAGATCCAAATCAGGAAATTAAATTTGGACCAAATATCAAGGATTGGCCGGCAATGAGTGCATTACCGGAAAATATGGTATTAAAGGTGGTTTCAGAAATTCACGACCCGGTAACTACAACCGATGAATTGATTCCTTCCGGAGAGACTTCTTCTTATCGTTCTAATCCGTTGGGATTGGCAGAGTTTACCCTTTCTAGAAAGGATCCTGCTTATGTTGGAAGAGCAAAAGAGATTCAGAAAGCGCAGAAAGCAGTAGAAGCAGGAAAATGTCCGTTAGAAGAAGTGCCGGAATTAAAAGAAGTTATGGCAACTGTAAACGAGAAATTCCCAGAAGCAGGAAAGGGAAATATCGGATTCGGAAGTACTATTTTTGCAGTAAAACCAGGTGATGGTTCTGCAAGAGAGCAGGCTGCATCCTGTCAGAAGGTATTAGGCGGATGGGCAAACATTGCCAATGAATATGCAACCAAACGTTATCGTTCTAACCTTATTAACTGGGGTATGCTTCCATTCTTAATTAAGGAAGGAGAATTACCATTTACAAACGGAGATTATATCTTTATACCGGAAGTTCGTAAGGCAGTAGAAGAACGTAAGACAGAGTTTACAGCGTATGTGGTAAAAGATAATACTCTGAAAGAGTTCACATTAAATATGGGTGAATTAACAGAAGACGAGCGTACCATTATTTTAAAGGGATGCCTGATTAATTACTACAGAGGATAGACTCCGGTGCATTTCAAAATGAAAAGAAAAGAGGAATCATTTTGGAAGAAAATAATAAAAAAACAGAAAAACAAAAAGCAAATTGGAATATTAGGCCCTATTTAGCGATAGGGCTTACCGCTTTTATTGTAATTATAGCAAGTATCTCGGTATTTTTCCTGATATATCGATATACGGGATTGACAGAATTGTGGAATAAATTATCCAATATTTTGCAGCCGATTACCATTGGACTTATATTGGCGTATCTGTTAAACCCGATTGTAAAATTTGAAGAAAAGTATTTGCTTCCGGTATTGGAAAAGAATATTAAGAATCAGAAGAAGGCAGGAAAACTCAGTAGAGGAATCAGTATCTTTGGCGCACTGATTTTTGTGGGATTAATTTTAAGCATTTTACTAAAAATGGTGATTCCGGAATTATACAGAAGTATTGAGCGAATGATTGTGGATTTGCCAAAACAGGTAAATGGTTTCATCGATTGGGCAAGTACTCATGTGGATGAAAATAGCAAAGTGGCAGATAAGCTGGAACAGATGTTAAAGCAGGGAACCAAGTTCTTTGAAAATTGGGCGAAAACCGAGTTTCTGCCACAGACAAAGAATATTCTTACTTCCCTTACAACAGGTGTTATAAATGTAGTGAAAGTACTGTTTAATATAATCATTGGTATTATTATATCTATTTATGTACTAATGAGTAAAGAAAGCTTTATCGGACAATCAAAGAAACTGATATATGCGATATTCCCACCCAAAAAAGCCAATGTAATTGTTCATACAGTACACAAAAGCAATGAGATTTTCGGTGGATTTATTTCCGGAAAAATTTTAGATTCCGTTATTATCGGAATACTTTGTTTTGTGGGATTATCTATTTTGAAAATGCCATATACATTGCTGGTTAGTGTAATCGTTGGTGTTACCAATGTAATACCGTTTTTTGGGCCATATTTAGGTGCAGTGCCAAGTACCATATTGATTACGTTAGCAAATCCACTGTCGGGACTGTATTTCCTTATCTTTATTTTAGTCTTGCAACAGTTAGATGGAAATATTATCGGACCTAAGATTTTAGGTGACTCTACAGGGCTTACCTCTTTTTGGGTGGTGTTTGCAATTTTAGTAGGCGGAGGACTTTTTGGAGTTCCGGGAATGATTATCGGAGTTCCCGTATTTGCAGTGATTTATTATATTATTCGAAATATTGTGAATTATGTGTTAGAAAAGAAGAAACTTCCGAAAGAAACCGGAGCGTATATACAAGTCCGTCGGCTTAATATTGAAAAGCATGAATTTGAACACTGGGAAAAGCAGGAGAAAAAGGAAAAGACCAAGAAAGCTGGAAAAGTAGAAAAAGACAAGGAACAGGACAAAACAGAAGAGTAATATTTAACCAAATATAGTATCTTGCAGACGAAACCATTCAAAGATATGGTAGTTTGCAAGATATTTTTTTAGGCATATTTTTTGACATAAGTATGCTTCATATGTTACACTAAATTCAATAAAATGATAATTAGGAGAACTATACCTTTCATAGAGTTTGAGGTGACATTAAGGTGGACAAATACGAATACAAATTAAAACTGGAACAATTAAAAAATCTTGTAGCAGAGAAGGATTATAAAACTGCTGTAGAAATAGCAGATACCATTAACTGGCGTAAAGTAAAGAGTGCATCTACCCTTTGTATGGTGGGTGAAATTTATGATAAAAATAAACGTTATGAAGATAGCAAAGAAATTCTTTTGATGGCATATGACCGCTCTTCCGTAGGAAGAAATATTATTTATCGTCTTGCATTGGTAGCATTAAAAATGGGGAATGTGGATGAAGCAAAAGAATATTATGACGAATTTTTAGAGATCGCCCCTTATGACAATTTACGTTATGTGCTGCGCTATGAGATTGCCAAGGTAGGCGGAGCATCCTTAGGTGAATTAATTGATATTCTAGAAGAATTTAAGGAACGAGAATATACAGAAGAATGGGCATTTGAATTAGCGTATTTATATCATAAGGCAGGAAACAGCGAACGCTGCGTTGCAGTTTGCGATGAGTTGATTCTTTGGTTTGGTGATGGAAAATATGTAGAAAAAGCATTGGAACTTAAAATGCTTTATCAGCCACTTAATAAGCTTCAGGAAGATAAATATCGTCAGTTTAAACAACGTAAAGAAGGTGTTGTAGAAGTTCGTCCGACAGATGAATTAGAATCCGGAGAGATTGTACGAGAACCGGTTAAGATTCCAAAGGTAACAGCCAATACCGGAAAGTTTAATACTGTAAATTTACAGGCAGAGCTTGCAAAGAGTATGCAGCAGATTATGGATGCAAATTCCCAGAAAACGGTAACAGATACTATGGATAGCATCAACAAGATGGTAGAAGAAATTCCGTATTTACAAATGCCGGATGAAGAGGAAGAAACAAAGGAGATAGAAGAGAAATTCGGTCATATCGAAAGTGATGAAGAAATTGACGGTTCTTTGAAGTTGGATTTTAAAGAAATGTTGGCAGAAGATCGGGATGGACAGATTAGTCTGTTTGTACCGGGTGGTGCAAATCAGGAACCACAGGTAAATGGACAGATGAGTATTCAGGATATATTGTCAGAGTGGGAAAGAACCAAGCGGGCAGCAGAAGTAGCAATGGAAACTGCAAGACAGCGCAAACTGGAGTCTGCAAAGGCAAAAGCATTGCAAAAGGCGGAAGGAATCATGGAACGTCTGACAGATGTAATGCCAAAATTAGATGCAGGAGTTTCCCCACAAGAATTAATGGCAGAAAAGTATTTACAGGGAACAGGTCGGTTGCCTGAGATAGAGTTACCGGAAGAAGCGAAGATGCCGGAAGAAGCCCCATTGCCACAAGGGGATGAATCATCAGAAGAGGCAATGTTAGAAGAAAGCCCAGCAGAAGAAATAGCAGATGCAGCGTTATCAGAAGGCGAATTACCGGAAACAGATGCAATGGAAGATATAGAAGAGCCGCAGGAAAAAGTGCCACAGCCAACCATTGATTTGGCAGAGGTACAGCAGGCATTGGAGCAGGAGACACGGCAGGAAGTAGAACAAGAAGAGGAAGAACCAAAAGAGTCTTCTTCCGAAGAATATTTAGAAAGTCTTCTGAAGAACGAAGTAGAATTTCCGAAGGAAGAAATTGAGCTTGCTAAGATAGAAGAAGAACCTATTACCAGGTTAAACGAAGAACAAAAAGAAATATTTTCCTATTTTGTTCCGGTTACCGGAATGGAACAACAGTTGTGTCAGGTCTTAGAGGGAACCCTTCATAGACGTGGAAATGCCAATACATCAGCCACCGGAAATATTGTTATTATGGGTGGTCGTGGAAGTGGAAAAACAGTGTTGGCTACGGACATTATCAAAGCAGTACAAAAAAGTGGTGGTCATGCAGGAGCTAAAATAGGAAAGATAGCAGCATCATCCCTGAATCAAAAAGATTTATCTCAGTTGTTGAAAAAGATAGCAGGCGGCTATCTGATTATTGAAAAGGCAGGAGATTTATCACAGGAAACAGTGACAAAGTTATCCCTGTTGATGGAACAGAATACCAAAGGTTTAACCATCATTATGGAAGATACCAGAGTAGGAATAGAAAAAGTATTAGCAAGAGATGTAAACTTTACACGAAAGTTTACAGAAAGAATAAAAATACCGGTATTTACCAGTGATGAACTTGTAGAGTTTGCAAAGGCATATGCAATAGAGCAGGAATGTGAGATTGATGATATGGGGATTCTTGCATTATACAACTGCATCAGTAATATACAAAAGTTAGATGAAGCAACAACGTTGACAGAAGTAAAAGAAATTGTAGATGATGCAATTGACCATGCAGAACGCGGTGGATTGAAAAAGCTGTTTGGTGGTAAGCGGTACAGTCCGGAAGGTTATCTATATCTACGGGAGAAGGATTTTCAAAATTAAAAGAAACAAGGAGTGGGTACTATGGGCAGATTTTCAGAACTAGATATGTATTATTTGGGGCAGGCAACACATTATGAAATTTATCGAAAGTTAGGAGCACATCCTACGGAAGAAAAGGGGAAAAAGGGCGTATATTTTGCAGTATGGGCACCAAATGCAGCAAAGGTGAGTGTGATTGGAAGTTTCAATAACTGGCAGGAAGATGCCAATGAGATGGAACGTTTAGAACCGATGGGCGTTTACGAGACATTTATACCAGAAGCGGCAGAAGGTGATATGTATAAATTTTATATTGAAACACGGGATGGCAGACGGTTGTATAAGGCAGACCCTTATGCCAATTATGCAGAACTTCGACCGGGAACAGCATCTGTTGTAACGGATATTACACATTTTAAGTGGACAGATGCCAAGTGGATGGAAAAGCGGAAAGCCACAAAGGATGTACATAGTCAGCCAATGTCAATCTATGAAGTGCATCCGGGGTCTTGGATGCGTCATCCCGGTAGAGAAGACGAGGGATTTTACAGCTATCGGGAATTAGCGAAACGACTGACTGCATATGTAAAAGAGATGGGATATACACATGTAGAGTTAATGGGAATTTCTGAATATCCATATGACGGTTCCTGGGGATATCAGGTAACAGGATATTATGCCCCCACCTCTCGTTACGGAACACCAGCGGATTTTGCCTATTTCGTAGATTATTTGCATAAAAATAATATTGGTGTCATTTTGGATTGGGTACCGGCGCATTTTCCAAAAGATGCCCACGGACTTGCAGAGTTTGACGGCACTTGTTTATACGAGTATGCAGACCCTAAGAAGGGTGAACATCCGGATTGGGGAACAAAGATTTTTGACTATGGCAAGAATGAGGTAAAAAACTTCCTGATAGGAAGTGCTTTGATGTGGATAGAGCATTATCATGTAGACGGTTTGCGTGTAGATGCGGTGGCATCTATGCTGTACCTTGATTATGGTAAAAAAGATGGGCAATGGATTGCAAATAAGTATGGTGGAAATAAGAACTTAGAAGCAATAGAATTCTTTAAGCATATTAATACACTGATTCTTGGACGTAATCCGGGAACTGTTATGATAGCGGAAGAATCTACCGCATGGCCGAAAGTAACAGGAAAAGTAGAGGAAGACGGACTAAACTTTAGTTATAAGTGGAACATGGGTTGGATGCATGACTTCTTAGACTATATGAAGTTAGACCCATATTTCAGAAAAGATAATCATAACAAAATGACTTTTGGTATGAGCTATAACGGTAGTGAGCATTATATTTTGGTGCTGTCTCATGACGAAGTTGTTCATTTGAAGTGTTCCATGTTGAATAAAATGCCGGGACTTGGTGAAGAGAAGTTTTCTAACTTAAAGGCAGGCTATGCTTTTATGATGGGACATCCGGGCAAAAAGCTGTTGTTTATGGGACAGGAGTTCGGTCAGCTTCGTGAATGGAGTGAGGAACGGGAACTGGATTGGTTTCTGTTAGAGGAAGACAGTCATAAACAGCTTCAAACGTTTGTGAAAGATTTATTACATATCTATAAAAAATATCCGGCAATGTATGAAGCAGATACAGATTGGAATAATTTTGAGTGGATTAATGCAGACGATGCATATCGTAGTATTTTCAGTTTTGTAAGAAAGAGTAAAAATGGCAAGAAGAACTTGCTGTTTGTATGCAACTTTACACCTGTGGCAAGAGAAGATTATCGGGTAGGTGTTCCGATGAAAAAACAGTATAAACTGATTTTTAACAGTGATGAAAAGAAGTATGGAGGAAGTGGAGAAACACGTCCGCTTACTTATCGGGCAGTCGCACAGGACTGTGATAATCGACCATATTCTTTTGCTTATCCATTATCTGGATATGGAGTTGCCATATTTGAATATTAAAAATCATGTGCTTTCGTATTAAGGTAACATGGTATCTTCTATGAGACAAAAAGAGAGCTGTCGTATTTGTGCGGCAGCTCTCCGTTTGTAATAATTGTATTTTAATGTAATAACCGAAATAGATAGAAAGTCTTACATTTCTACCTTTCTGAAGTTCTTCTTTCCTTTTTTTACAACTTTTGCCTCTTTAAAATCATCAGGAGTAAAGGCAGCACGAATGTCAGTAACTTTTTCTCCATCAACGGAAACGCCACCCTGTTCTACGGCACGACGTGCTTCGGAACGAGAAGCAGCAAGACCGGAAGCAACCAAGACACCTAAAATGTCGATAGAGCCATCCATAAAGTCGGCATCTGTTAAAGTGGCAGTTGGCATATTTGCAGCGTTTCCACTGGAAAACAGAGCGCGAGCACCTTCCTGTGCTTTCTTTGCTTCTTCTTCCCCATGAACTAATTTGGTTAATTCAAAGGCAAGGATTTCTTTGGCAGTATTTAACTGAGCACCTTCCCAAGTATCCATTTTATCAACTTCTTCCAATGGAAGGAAAGTAAGCATACGAATAAATTTTAATACATCTGCATCCGCAACATTTCTCCAGTACTGGTAGAAATCAAAAGGAGAAGTTTTTTCAGGGTCAAGCCATACAGCACCGGACTGGGTTTTTCCCATTTTCTTTCCTTCGGAATTTAATAACAGAGTGATAGTCATGGCATATGCATCTTTTCCCAGTTTACGACGGATTAATTCTGTACCACCTAACATATTTGCCCACTGATCATCGCCACCGAACTGCATATTACAGCCGTATTTCTGGAATAATTCGTAGAAGTCATAGCTTTGCATAATCATGTAGTTGAATTCAAGGAAGGTAAGACCACGTTCCATTCTTTGCTTGTAGCATTCGTGAGTCAGCATACGGTTTACGGAAAAATGTGGACCAACTTCACGCAATACTTCTACATAGTTTAAGTTCATGAGCCAGTCTGCATTGTTTACCAGTAAGGCTTTTCCATCAGAAAAATCAATGAAACGGCTCATCTGTTTCTTAAAGCAGTCTACGTTATGCTGAATGGTTTCCGGTGTCATCATCTGACGCATATCAGTTCTTCCGGATGGGTCACCAATCATAGCAGTACCGCCACCGATTAAGGCGATTGGTTTGTTACCGGCCATCTGCAAACGTTTCATTAAGCATAAAGTCATGAAGTGTCCTACATGAAGGCTGTCTGCGGTTGGGTCAAAACCAATGTAAAATACAGCCTTTCCGTTGTTTATAAGGTCTTTGATTTCATCTTCATCTGTTACCTGAGCGATAAGTCCTCTGGCAACTAATTCATCATATAATGTCATATTTTTGTTCCTCCTGAATGGTCATTTTTGTTTGTGAAATTTTTGAGTTTTTGAGTTTTTTCTCTGCTTTAACGCGCAACTATGAGAAACACGCTTTGCGAATTTCTCAAGTTATCGCGGTGCTCTTCAAATGCCAGTGCAAGCACAGCATTTTCATCGCTATTCGCGTAAAAAAAGCTTCCGCCCTAAAAAAGGACGAAAGCTAAAACTTACGTGGTACCACCTTTGTTTACAGATTACTCACATAATCTGTCTCATTAAGTGCCAATCAGCACTTTTGCATCATAACGGTTGCAATTCCGTCACAGCCTACTTAGTAAAATCATTTCCTCTGTTCGGTGTGAAGCTCCTGGACGTATTCGCAAAAAGTTCTTCCTATGCCTCTCATCAACCGGCAACTTTCTGTTGGATTTCCTGATTGTTACTTTTTCCAATCAATGCTTTTTTGTATATAAAACTATGCTTAGTATAAACACAAGAAGAAAGACTTGTCAAGAGAAAAGTTTTGACCTGAGGGTAGTGTGGAAAACTTCTTTGTGATAAAATATTAGTATTTAAAATACAGAGAAAGGAAGAGGATATGGAATTTAACAAGAAGAATGTAAAAAAAATATTAGGAATTATTACATTTACACTGGTTCTCATGGCGGTACTGCTTAATTTTAAAGCGGTGGGAAATTATCTCGTATTTTTATGGGAAATTGTATTTCCGTTTGTTGTAGGAGGTGCTATAGCATTTATATTAAATATTCCGATGTCTGCCATAGAGAAACAGCTGCAAAAGATAAAAATAAAAACAAAACGAGGGGAAAAGATAAGGGAAAAAGTTATGCGTCCTATCAGTATGGTACTTGCTATTTTTCTGGTGTTTTTGATTATTGGAATTGTAATCGGTGTGGTAGTTCCTCAATTAGGTGCCACCATAAATAGCATTGGTGTAAGTATGAGTAAGTCGTTGCCTAAGATTCAGATTTGGTTAGAGCAGACCTTTCAAAATCAAGAGGAAATCGTAGATTATATTAAAAATATGGATTTTGATTGGAAGAATTGGATTAATACCATAAAAGATTTTGCATGGAATGGTGCAGGAAGTGTACTGTCTTATACTATGTCGGCAACAATGATGGTGGTAAATGGTGTGATGACATTTTTTATTTCTTTCATTTTTGCATTATACATTTTGATTCAAAAAGAAAATCTGGCAAGACAGAGCAAAAAGTTGATAACTGCCATTTTTCAAAAAAAAATTGTGGAAAAAATACTTACCATCAGCAGTCTATCCTATAAAACATTTTCTCGTTTTATTACAGGACAGTGTTTAGAAGCATTGATTTTGGGTACGATGTTTTTTATCACAATGATAATTTTCCGTCTGCCATATGCGCTTCTGGTAGGAGTTCTGATTGCGTTTACTGCATTGATTCCTATTGTAGGAGCATTTATCGGATGTTTTGTGGGAGCAGTTTTGATATTAATGGTAAATCCCATGCAGGCAGTATTCTTTGTGATTCTATTTTTGATTTTACAACAAGTGGAAGGAAATTTAATTTATCCACATGTAGTTGGTAATTCCGTAGGATTACCATCCATCTGGGTATTGTTTGCAGTAACGGTAGGTGGCAAACTTATGGGAGTTATGGGAATGCTTATATTCATTCCTTTGGTGTCTGTCTTATATTCCTTATTGCGTGAATGGATAAATTATCGTCTGGATGTAAAGAAAGTGTAAAGATTTTACACAGACTTTACATAGATTATGTATTTGATTTACAGAAACAGTATACAATAAGGATGCTAATGGGGAAACTCTACTCATTGGCAGTTGGGATAAAAGATAAAGGAATCACTTAGGAGGATGAAAAATGAATATTTTTGGATTTCTGTCATTACTTGGCGGGTTGGCTTTGTTTTTGTACGGAATGAACGTAATGGGCGGCGGCTTGGAAAAAGTTTCCGGTGGAAAACTGGAGCGTATTCTTGAGAAGCTTACTTCGAATCCGCTAAAAGCAGTATTATTAGGTGCAGGAGTGACGGCAGTCATACAGTCATCATCTGCAACTACGGTTATGCTGGTGGGATTTGTAAACTCAGGAATTATGAAGCTGTCACAGGCGATTGGAATTATAATGGGTGCCAATATCGGTACAACAGCAACTTCATGGTTGTTGAGTCTTACCGGAATTGAAAGTAATAACTTTTTTATCAGTATGCTAAAGCCTACATCCTTTTCACCAATTCTTGCGGTGATTGGAATTATTTTAATTATGAGTAATAAAAGTGACCGTAAAAAAGATGTTGGTGAGATTCTGATTGGATTTGCTATATTGATGTTTGGGATGGATGCCATGAGCAGTGCAGTAAAGCCTCTCGCAGATGTGCCGGAATTTACAGGAATCCTTACAAAATTTAGTAACCCATTGCTGGGTGTTTTAGTAGGAGCTGTTTTAACAGCGATAATACAAAGTTCATCTGCTTCTGTGGGTATTTTACAGGCATTGTCTGTAACAGGAGCGTTTACTTATGGGTCTGTAATACCAATTATTATGGGACAGAATATTGGAACATGTGTGACTGCTATGATTTCCGCAGTAGGTGGAAATAGAGGTGCAAAACGTACCGCATTTGTACATTTATATTTCAATATTATCGGTTCTGTGGTATTTTTAATATTGTATAGTGTATTGAATGCAGTATTTCAGTTTAGCTTTACCAATGAAACCGTAGGTGTTGCCGGAATTGCTGCAATTCATAGTATTTTTAATATATTTGCAACCATAGTGTTATTGCCATTTACGAAAGGACTGGAGAAACTGGCATATCTCACTATTCCGGTGGATGAATCTGAAATGGAAAAAAGCGGAGAGGACGAAGAACTTAAAATCTTGGACAGCAGATTTTTAGCAACTCCGAACTTTGCTATTGAACAATGTGTAACAGTAACAAAGCAGATGGCAGAACTTACAAGAGACACATTTATTTCCGCAAAAAGTCTTTTTTTAGAATATTCACAGGAAGTAGCGGAAAAAGTGGAAAAGCAGGAAGCGCTGATTGATAAGTTTGATGATAAGTTGGGCGCATATCTTACTCAGATAAATAGCCAAAATCTTGCATATCGTGAAAGTCAGATGGTGTCTACGTTAATGCATAGCATCAATGATTTTGAACGAATTGCAGATCATGCCGTAAATCTCACGGAGATTGCCGGAAAAATGAAGAAAAAGGAAATTGAATTTTCGAAAAAGGCACAAGATGAGATGGAAGTGTTCGGAAAAGCAGTAGAGGATATTTTAAATCGTTCTGTACAGGCTTTTGTGAAAAATGATATGGAATTGGCACAGTCAGTAGAACCTTTGGAGGAAGTGATTGACAGTCTTAATAAAGAAGTGAAGAAACGTCACATCAAGCGGCTTAGAAAAGGAAAATGTACCATTGATTTAGGACTGGTACTGGCAGATGTAGCGGCAAACTACGAAAGAGTAGCAGACCATTGTTCTAATCTGGCAGTATATATGATTCAAATGGAGGATAATTCCATAGAAGCACACGAGTACATGAATACACTTACAGAAGAAAGTAGAGAACAATTTGAAAAAATGCAGGAAGCCTACCAGGAAAAATATCAACTTTCCTAGAGGGGAAAGCAGGAGGAGGAGATTCCGTGTCGTTGATATATATCGTAGAGGATGATGTAAACATCCGAGAAATAGAACGTTATGCTTTAAAAAACAGTGGTTTTGAGGTACAAGAGTTTGAATGTGGAAAGGAATTGCATAAGGCAATTGAAAAGCATGTACCAAATCTTATTTTGCTGGATATCATGTTGCCAAATGAGGATGGACTGGATATTTTGACCGAGTTGCGTAATCAAAAGGCGACCAAGAAAGTGCCGATTATCATGGTAACAGCCAAGACCACGGAACTTGACAAGGTTAAGGGACTGGACTTAGGAGCTGACGATTACATGACAAAACCATTTGGCGTTATGGAACTAATATCCAGAGTGAAGGCACTGTTAAGAAGAACAGAAGATATTGCAGAAACCCCAATCCTTACCAATGGTGAAATTGTAATTGATATGGACAAACGAAGCGTAAAAGTAAACGGAAACAGTTGTGAATTGACATATAAGGAATTTGAACTGTTAAAGATGCTTTTGCTGAATCGGGGAATTGTGCTTACCAGAGATAAAATTATGGATCAGGTATGGGGATTCGAGTATGAAGGAGAAAGCCGTACCGTAGATATGCATATTAAAACGTTGCGACAGAAGCTGGGAACAGCAGGAAGTGCAATTAAAACCGTGCGAAATGTTGGATATATGATAGATTCATTATAGGAAGCGAGCAGATGAAAAGAAAAATAAATATACAGTTTATGGCAGTATCGGCATTTGCGGTAATTATTACCGCCATCACTTCTATGTTACTGTTTTATAACATATTTAAAAATCAGGTGTTTGATGATATTAAGGCATATGCACATGTGATTCAGCCTCTTGACCAGGGTTTTTGGGAAAAACCGGAAAATCAAAAACGTTTAGATCAGGATGGACTTCGGATTACCCTGGTGGGAAAGAGCGGAAAAGTTATTTATGATAGTACAGCAGATGCAAGTAGCATGGAAAATCATAAAAACCGTCCCGAAATAAAAGAGGCTATGGAAAAGGGCGAGGGAACGGCAGTACGTTGGTCGGCAACCAGTTCCCTACATACACTGTATTATGCAGAAGAATTAGATAACGGACAGATATTGCGTATCGGAAAAGATTCGGAAAATATTTTCCGGATTATGCTAAATACCATATCTATCGTGTTGATATTGTCTGTATTGGTGGTACTCCTGTGCGTATTTTTGTCTCATATTTTAACAAAACGTCTGCTGGCGCCAATTGAAAAGCTAGCGACAAACCTGGATGGAGTAAATCAAGATAATATTTATGATGAAATAAAACCGTTTATTCAAACAATTAAAGAACAGCACATTAATATTTTAAATAGTGCTAAAATGCGGCAGGAATTTACCGCAAATGTGTCACATGAACTGAAAACACCACTGACAGCCATTTCCGGATATGCAGAGTTGATAGGAAGCGGTATGGCAGATGAGAAAGATACCAAGCGTTTTGCAGAAGAAATTCATCATAGTTCCGACCGATTGTTGACGTTAATTAATGATATTATAAAACTGTCGGAATTGGATTGCGAAGATTTGGAATTTGATTTTGAACAGGTAGATATATACAATGTTGCTCAAGGATGTCTGGACATGATAGATGTACAGGCAGCAAAACAGGATGTGACCCTAAAACTGGAAGGCGAGCATTGTATCGTAGTGGCAAACCATAACCTGATGGACGAATTGTTATATAATTTATGCAGCAATGCGGTGCGCTATAATAACCGTGGTGGAAGTGTTACAGTAACGGTAAAACCTGTCAATGGAAGAGTACTATTATCCGTAAAAGATACCGGAATAGGTATTCCAAAAGAACATCAGGAAAGAGTGTTTGAACGTTTTTATCGGGTGGATAAGAGCCGTTCAAAACAAAGTGGTGGAACCGGACTTGGATTAGCGATTGTAAAACACATTGTAGCTCAGCATAATGCAGAAATGACATTGGAAAGCGAACCGGGAAAGGGGACGGAGATAAAAATTTTATTTTAGTAGTTGACAAATATTATCAAAAGCTGTTATAGTATGAAAAGACTTCGTGAGGGAGTAATTCGCGTGGAAACGTGATTTGTCAACATCCTGGTTAGGCGCAAGCCGTAAAGACCTGGCAAATCTTAAAGAATGAGACTCATGTATGCTTGTAACAGGCATACATGGGTCTTTTAGTATGTACGCGAGTAGCGTGTATTTCTAATCGTTTAGCAAAGGAGAAAAGAAATGGGAATAGTTGAATTACTGTTAATCGGAATTGGTTTATCCATGGATGCATTTGCAGTTGCAATTTGCAAAGGACTGAATATGAAAAAGATAAATAAGGTTCATTGCTTTGTAATTGCATTGTTCTTCGGCGGATTTCAGGCATTAATGCCATTTATCGGCTGGCTACTGGGAAAACAGTTTGAGGTCTATATTACTTCGGTAGATCATTGGATTGCTTTTGTCTTGTTGGCTTTAATCGGTGGAAACATGGTAAGAGAATCGATGGAAAAGGATGAGGAAGAAAAAGGAGAGGAATGTCCACAAAAGTTAAATGTCAAGGAACTCTTTTTACTGGCTGTTGCAACAAGTATTGACGCATTAGCAGTTGGAATTACCTTTGCATTTTTACAGGTTCAGATTGTTCCGGCAATTACAATCATAGGAATAACTACATTTGTGATTTCCATCATAGGGGTATTTGTTGGAAACATATTTGGAAGTAAATATAAGAACAAGGCAGAACTTGCAGGGGGAATCATTTTGATTCTCATTGGATTAAAAATTTTACTGGAACACTTAGGCATATTGAATTTCTAATTTGGAAATACTATAAATAACAAAAGAAAAGAGGAAAAGAGATGGATTATATTTTACTGGTAGTTGGATTTGTACTGTTGATAAAGGGCGCAGATTTTTTTGTAGATGGTAGTGCCAGCGTAGCAAAAAAACTTCGTGTACCAACCATGATTATCGGTATGACAATTGTAGCCATGGGAACAAGCGCACCGGAATGTGCAGTTAGTATTGCAGCATCAGTAAAAGGAAGCAATACAATGGCAATTAGTAACGTGATTGGTTCTAACATTTTTAACCTAATGATTGTCTGTGGAGCATGTGCATTATTTACACCATTGGCAGTAAAAGCATCCACCTTAAAGCAGGAATTCCCATTATCTATTCTTGCGGCAATACTTTTATTGGGAATGGGATATTTGGGAATGAGTCTCAATCGTATAGAAGGTGTTATTTTACTTGTGATTTTTGCCGGATTTTTATTGTGGATGGTCTGGGAAGCAAAAAAAGCGAGAAATAATACAGAAGTAGAGGAGATTGAAACTCTTTCGGGTTGGAAATGTCTGATATATATTATTGGCGGGATCATTGCGATTATAATTGGTGGAGACTTAGTTGTAGATTCTGCATCCGCCATTGCATCAGACTTTGGTTTGAGCCAGACGTTAATAGGTCTTACCATTGTGGCATTCGGAACCTCTTTGCCGGAATTGGTAACTTCTCTTGTAGCTGCGAAAAAAGGTGAAACCGACATGGCACTTGGAAATGTGATCGGTTCGAACATTTTTAATATATTGTTAGTGTTAGGTGTTGCAGCAGCCGTCAGTCCAATGACAATGCTAAATGAAAACTTAATTGATGATGTTATCTTAATTGCAGTTAGTGTTTTGGTATGGATTTTTGCGTGGACGAAGAAAAAATTAAATCGTGTACACGGAATAATTATGATTGCAATTTATATAGCATATGTGGTATATATCTGTATGCGTTAGTAAGTAAAACTTGACTTAGCGGAAGTTCTGTGCTAAATTTTTTAGGTAGATAAACACCGAGAAAAAGAGAGTACATGCAAAGGAATGGCAAAGAGAATCCCGGTAGCTGAGAAGGGATGCAAGAGAGTGTGTGGAAGATGGCTTTGGAGTGGCATTATCGAACCGGTAGGCTAGATAGTGACAGGGTCGCCTGTTATAGCGAAGAGTATGAAAGTACTTACTGAGGTCTGTGTTGTGAGATGCAGATGAAAAGAAGTGGTATCACGGACAATTATCGCCCGTCTTCTATAGAGATATGGAAGACGGGTTTTTATATCATAGGAAATACCATGTTGCACGAAAGTGTGAAAGTTATGATTTCCCTATGATATAAAATATAGTTATTTTAGGAGGAAAAATTTATGTGTACAAAATGTAACAAAGGAAAGTACTATATGACAACAGCCATTGCCTATACTTCAGGAAAACCTCATATTGGAAATACTTATGAGATTGTATTGGCGGATGCGATTGCCAGATACAAACGTCAGGAAGGCTATGATGTATATTTCCAGACAGGAACCGATGAACATGGTCAGAAGATTCAGTTAAAGGCAGAAGAACAGGGAATTACACCAAAAGAATATGTAGACCATGTAGCAGGTCAGGTAAAGGAAGTATGGGACTTGATGGGAGCTTCCTATGACAACTTTATTCGTACCACTGATAAAGACCATGAAACACAGGTTGCAAAGATTTTTAAAAAGCTTTATGAGCAGGGTGACATTTATAAAGGTTCTTATGAAGGATTGTACTGTACCCCTTGTGAATCTTTCTGGACAGAGTCACAGTTAGTAGACGGAAAATGTCCGGATTGTGGACGTGAAGTACAGCCTGCAAAGGAAGAAGCATACTTCTTTAAAATGAGCAAATATGCAGACCGTTTAATCGAGCATATCAATACACATCCGGATTTTATACAGCCGGTATCTCGTAAAAATGAAATGATGAATAACTTCCTGTTACCGGGACTTCAGGATTTGTGTGTATCCAGAACCTCCTTTAGCTGGGGAATTCCGGTAGACTTTGATCCAAAGCATGTGGTTTATGTATGGCTGGATGCGTTGACAAACTATATTACCAAGATTGGATATGATGTGGACGGTAATTCATCTGATTTATTCAAAAAGAACTGGCCGGCAGACCTTCATTTGATCGGAAAAGATATTATTCGTTTCCATACCATTTATTGGCCAATCTTCTTAATGGCATTGGATTTACCATTACCAAAGCAGGTATTTGGACATCCATGGCTGTTACAGGGCGATGGTAAGATGAGTAAGTCCAAGGGAAATGTGCTTTATGCAGATGAATTAGTAGATATGTTTGGTGTAGATGCCATTCGTTACTTCCTGCTTCATGAGATGCCATTCGACAATGACGGTGTTATTTCCTGGGAGTTAATAACCGAAAGAAGAAATTCCGATTTGGCAAACACTCTTGGAAATTTGGTAAACAGAACAATTTCCATGAGCAATAAATATTTTGACGGAGTAGTAAAAGATGCAGGAGTTACAGATTCCGTAGATGATGATTTGAAAGCAGTTGTAACAGGAACCGTTGCAAAAGTAGAAGCTAAGATGGGAGAACTTCGTGTTGCAGATGCAATGACAGAAATCTTTAACTTATTTAAACGTTGTAACAAATACATTGATGAAACAACGCCATGGATTTTAGCAAAGGAAGAGGCAGATAAACCACGTCTTGCCACTGTTTTATATAATTTGGTAGAAAGTATCTCCATCGGAGCTACTTTGTTAAAGAGCTTTATGCCACAGACCGCAGAAAAGATTTTAAGCCAGTTAAATGCAAAAGAAATCCCATACGAAGGCTTAAATACATTCGGACATTATGTTAGTGGAACAAAAGTGACAGCAGAGCCGGAAATTTTATTTGAGCGTATGAAATTAGAAGAAGTAATGGAAAAGGTAGCACAGTTGCATCCGAAAAAAGAAGAGCCGGAAGAAAAGACAGAAGAAAATGGAATAGATATTGAATCTAAGCCGGAAATAGAGTATGATGATTTTATGAAGATGCAATTCCAGGTGGGAGAAATTATTGCATGTGAAGCCGTTGCGAAATCTAAGAAATTACTTTGTTCCCAGGTGCGTATCGGAAGTCAGGTAAAACAAATTGTATCTGGAATCCGTAAGTACTATACACCGGAAGAAATGGTAGGAAAGAAAGTAATGGTTTTGGTTAACTTGAAGCCGGCAAAACTTGCAGGAGTATTATCCGAAGGAATGCTGCTTTGCGCAGAAGATGAAAACGGACAGCTTGCTTTAGTAGTACCGGAGAAGAGCATGCCATCTGGAGCAGAGATTTGTTAATAAGGGATAATTGAAAACATAAGACGTATTTAAGAGGTTGTGCGAGGATGCACAGTTCTTCTTAAATACGTTTTTCTGTAAAGAAAGGATTGTAGTCCATGGATTTTTCCGGATACTCAACTGAGATTAGAAAACTTACAGATGATATTCCAATAAAGGCAATGACAGACTCGGAGAAGGGAAAAGTGCTTTGTGATGAGTTAATTGAAAAAGGCGAGAAAATGCAGGATGCTAAGTTATTAGGATTTGGATACTATCATCTTGCCAATATATATTTTGTTTTAAATGATTATAAGCAGTTTTCTAAATATTTGCAGATTGGAGTGGAATATCAGAAAGAATCTGCCCAATGGTCTATTTTGGCACGTTCCTATAATTTGATGGGAATCAGTGCGGCAGATCAGGGAAATATAACGGTTGCATTGGATCAGTATCTGCAAGGAGTAAAAATAGGAAAAACGTATGAATGTGAATATGAGGTTGCCATGATATATAATAATATGGGACAGCTTTATATGCGTTTAGAGGAATTTGATCAGGCAATATACTATTTTTCAAAATCAGAACAGTTACTTCTAAAATTCACAGAAAATCAGAGAGCAAGACAAAATCTCATTATGATTTATATTATTATGGGAGAATGTTATATTCAGCTTGAAAAAACAGCAGAGGCAGAGGCATCAGAAGGACAAATGACAAAGTGGATGCAGGAAGAAGAACTGGATCATACGGATTGGGTACTGATTTATAGTTTTCGTGCCCGTCTTTGTCATGCAAAGGGGATGGAAGAAGCCTGTGAAGAAAATGTACGAAAAGCAATGGAGTGTATGGATTCTTTTCCGATTTTTCTTGAAATCTGGGAAGATGTGTTTAGCTTTGGGGATTTTCTGTTAAACTTAAAGAAGTATGAGGAAGTCCGGCAGCTTTTTGAAAAATTGGAAAAATGGCTTGAAGATATGCAGGTCATGAATATGAAGGCTGAGTTTTTGCGGTTAAAAATCCGATACCATAAAGGACTTACAAGAAGAAAGGAATACTTAGAGGCTTGTGCGGAACTTTATGAATGTAGGGAAATACAGCATAAAGAGAATCTTGTAATGCTAAGAAGGGCGGCAGAATTACGTTTTAGTCTTGAGGAAGCCGAGGGGAAAGAAGAGACATTACGAAAAGAGACAACCTTATTACGGGAAAAAGCGGAGAGAGATGCCCTTACAGAGTTACCGAATCGGTATCGTTTAAAAGCGTTTGCGGAAGAATTATATGAAAAAGCGTATCGAGAACGGAAGAATTTCGGAATAGAAATTTTAGATGTAGATTATTTTAAACAATATAATGACGGATATGGCCACCAAAAGGGTGATGAATGTTTAAAAACCATAGCAAAAGTATTGCGTCAGTTCACGGAAAAAGAAAAAAATGTTTTTTGTGCCCGCTATGGTGGGGATGAATTTGTGATTCTTTATTATGGAAAAACAAGTGAAGAAATTTTGCATGAGGCAGTAATTTTAAGACAGGAAATATTAAAGCAGAAAATACTGCACCAATATTCTCCGGAGACACACGTTATTACCATTTCTCAGGGAATCCATAATACAATCCCCAAAGAAAGAAAAAGCGTATGGGATTATTTGCATTCCGCAGATGGTGCACTATATCAGGCAAAGCAATGTGAAAAGAACAGTGTGTGTATGAAGTATGAAAAAGAAGATGAACTGGTGGACACAATTGTTCTGGTAAGTAGGAGAAAAGATGATATTTGAAAGTCATGCACATTATGATGATGCGCAGTTCGATAATGACAGAGAAGAATTGCTGACATCTATGAAGGAAAATGGAATAGAGACAATTATAAATGTAGGTTCTGATTTTTGTGGTTGTGAGAAAACCGTAGAGCTTATGAATAAGTATGATTTTATTTATGGTGCAATTGGAATACACCCAAGTGATATTGGAGACTTGAATGATGATACTTGTAGGTGGCTGGAAGAAAAAACCACACTGGAAAAGATAGTAGCCATAGGTGAAATTGGACTGGATTATTATTGGGATAAGGAAGAAGAAATACAAAAAGCCCAAAGAGAATGGTTTGAATGGCAGATGAAATTGGCAAAAAGGGAAGGATTGCCTGTTATTATTCATTCAAGAGATGCAGCGGAAGATACACTAAAGCTTATGAAGGGGATTCATGCCGAAGAAATTCCCGGTGTAATTCATTGCTTTTCTTATTCTAAAGAAATGGCAGCGGAATATGTAAAAATGGGATACTATATTGGAATCGGCGGAGTAGTGACCTTTAAGAATGCAAAAAAAGTAAAAGAAGTAGCAGCAACCGTACCAATGGAACGGATTTTGCTGGAGACAGATTGCCCGTATTTAGCACCGGAACCGAACCGCGGTACACGCAATTCCTCTTTGAACTTACCATATGTAGCAGCAGAAATTGCACATATTCGAGGAATTACGCCGGAGGAAGTAATAGAAGCCACTCGAAGAAATGCACAGCGTCTCTTTGGGGTAAAGGCAGAGAAGGAGTAATAGAATAGGAGTAGTTTAGTTATGGCAACATTAGGAAATCCACAAAATACCATTGCGGTATTGCAAAAGTATAATTTTAATTTTCAAAAAAAATTCGGACAAAACTTTTTAATTGATACAAGGGTTTTAGAGCGCATCATTATAGCGGCAGGCGTGACAAAAGAAGATTTTGTGTTAGAAATCGGACCGGGAATCGGAACCATGACACAGTATCTTTGTGAAAATGCCAGAGAAGTAGCAGCAGTAGAAATTGATAAAAATCTGATTCCTATTTTGGCAGATACCTTAAGTGATTACGATAATGTAGAAGTAATTAACAATGATATTTTAAAAGTGGATATTAACAAATTAGCAGAAGAACGAAATGGCGGAAAACCAATTAAAGTAGTAGCGAATTTGCCTTATTATATAACCACACCCATTATTATGGGATTGTTTGAAAGTCATGTTCCCATTGATAGCATTACCATCATGGTACAAAAGGAAGTGGCAGACCGTATGCAAGTAGGACCGGGGACCAAGGAATATGGGGCACTTTCTTTAGCTGTACAATATTATGCAAAACCGGAGATTGTAGCGAATGTGCCACCAAATTGTTTTATGCCAAGACCGAAAGTCGGAAGTGCGGTAATACGTCTCACAAGACATAAGGAAGTACCGGTACAGGTAGAGGATGAAAAACTGATGTTTCGTATCATTCGTGCGTCCTTTAATCAACGCAGAAAAACATTGGCAAATGGTTTGAATAATGCATCGGATATTCCGTTATCTAAGGAAAAGATTGCTCAGGCAATCCAAGAGCTGGGAGTGAGTGCAAGCATTCGAGGAGAAGCATTAAGCTTAGAGCAGTTTGCAAAATTAAGTAATATTATAAAGAATATGTTGAAATAGATGAAAAATATGGTAAAATTATAATAGTAATCAACAAAATGCACAAATGCGAAGGAGAAGGGGGACTATTATATGAAGTCAATCAAGACCAAAATTACCATATCAGTGCTAATTTGTACATTGATTTCTGTTTGCGTATGTGGAGTTATCAGCATACAGAATGTATACAGGACATCTTATAAAGATTCCAAAAGAATTATGGAATTAAATACTCAGGAGCAAAGTCAGAAAATTAACGGTATGCTTCAAAGAGTATCCCAGTCGGTAGATACAGTATATAATATTGCAATCGCAGACCTAGAAGATCCGGAGGAATTTAAAAGCAACAAAGAGTATGTAGATACCTACACAGAGAAAATGAAAAATGTACTAATGGAGGCGGCATCCAATACAGAAGGAGCACTGACCGCATACATTCGTTATAATCCTGATTTTACAGAACCAACAAGCGGTTTATTTCTTACAAGAAATTCAGATGATGAAGAATTTGAAAGTGTAACACCGACAGATTTTTCTATGTACGATAAAAGTGATGTAGAACATGTCGGATGGTATTATATTCCGGTAGAAAATAAAAAGGCAACATGGATGGAACCATATTTAAACTCAAATATTGATATATATATGATTTCTTATGTTGTACCAATTTATGTAAATGGTGAGTCCATCGGAATTGTTGGTATGGACATTGATTTTTCAAAATTTGAAGAAACACTAAAAGACGATTCCACAATTGATATGGGTTATAGTTTTCTGGCAAATGCAGATGGAAAGGTCATGTATCATAAGGATTTAGAGACGGGAACGCAACTTTCGGATGCAGACAGCAGGTTGTCTACGGTAGAAGCAGCATTGTCAGATGAGAGTAAGGAAGAAAAAATTGTAGAGTATACATATAAAGGTGCTCAAAAAGACTTGTATTATACAAAACTTGACAATGGTATGTTATTGGTAATGACGGTTGCATTGTCAGAGCTTCGTGGGGAAGCAATATACTTAGGAAAAATGATTGCCGGAGGAGCGGTTTTAGCATTGCTTATTTCTGCGGTCATAGGTCTTTTGATTAGTCGCGGATTGACAAAACCGATTCAGCAGATTAATGGAATTGTGGAGTCCACGGCGAAGTTTAACTTTACCCACGATCCCAATAATGATGTTCTTTATAAGAAAAAAGACGAAACGGCAGCAATGGCAGTATCGATGCATAATATGCGAAGAAATCTTCGAAAGATGGTAGAAGATATTCGTACCGCAGATGAAGATATCAGTAAGACAGTTACTCAAATGACACAGACAACAGATCAGGTCAGTGAAATGGGAGAGAGTAATGTAGCAGTTACCCAACAGCTTGCAGCGGCAATGGAAGAGACAGCAGCAACCATGGAAACCGTAAATAATACAATTGCAGATATTCGTCAACGCGCAGAAGTAATCCGAAACCGTTCAGAGGTAGGACAAAAAGTATCTGTTGAAGTAAAAGAGCGGGCTGGTCAGCTAAAAGGTAAGACACAGAGTGCAAGTGATAAAACAACCCAAATGTACGAAAACGTACGACGCAAGTCAGACGAGGCAATAGAGCAGGCAAAGGCGGTAGAGCGAATTAACGAATTAACCAAAGCAATTTTGGATATTTCAAGTCAAACCAACTTATTGGCTTTAAATGCATCCATTGAGGCGGCAAGAGCAGGTGAAGCAGGAAAAGGATTCGCGGTGGTAGCAGGTGAAATCGGTTCTTTAGCTGATCAAACTTCCAATACGGTAACAGATATAAATGAGATTATCGGAGAAGTAAATACAGCAGTAGAAAATATGGCAACTTGTTTAGAGGAAAGCTCAGAATTCTTAGAGAAAAATGTATTAAGCGACTATGGTAGCTTTAATACAGTTGCAGAGCAATATACAGAAGATGCAGCAGAATTTGAAGGTGACATGAGTGAAATCGGCGGTCAAATCGAGGTGCTGCAAAAAGCAATTACCGATATTGCGGATGCAGTGGAAAATGTAAGTAAAACAGTAAGTGAGGCTGCGGGTGGTATTACCGATATTGCACAGAGAACACAGGAAATGTTCCAAATTGTGCAAGTGAATAATACATTAGTGGATAGCAGTGAAGAAAATATTGCAAAGTTGCAAGAGATTGTAAAAATGTTTCAGTTATAGGTGAGAAGAAAATTCTACCGCATCTTTTTGAAAGCGTTTCGGAATATTTTGATTTTGCAATTTGGGATTGCATCTGGCTTCAATAGCAATACTTTCAAAAAATCCACACCACAATTTCTGATATTCCAGTTCTTGTGGAGAGAGACGTTGCAATAGTTGTTCATCCAGGTCCTCTGTGCCGGTAAGGAAAAAGTAAGAACCTTTCCGGTGCAGGGCGGCCTTTTTTCGTGTCTCATCATAAATCATAAAGTTTTCTTCCGGTAAACGATCCGAGAAATGATTTGCCAGAAAGGATAATACGTCATTTTTCGGATGAATACGGGCGAAAAGAACACCATTTTCTAATTCTTGAAATCGCAGAAAGCCAAGGAGATGATGGGCTTCGTTTCCTGTGGCACGAGACAACTGAAACACACGATTTACATAAGGTTCTCCAAGATAATCTAACACACGATTGCCATTTTTTAGAGATAATCCCAAAACAATTGTGCGATAAACGGCATCTGCCTTAGGCATATAGTTGTGCCTATGAGAAGATTCCTCTAAAGCAGAAGCAGCTTCGCAAATCTGAGAAAATACTTCCTCTCCCAGTTGCGTTCGTAACGTGTTTGCGACTTTTTGACTCTTTTCTGTATCGGGAGTAACCGTAATATATTCATCAAACAGTGTGTAATTGTCAGGAGTATGCGTGGTAAGAGAGACATTTTGATGTCCGTAACGGCTTGCCCAGGCATCATATACTCCCGTAAAAATTCCATCAATACTATCTTCACAAAGGAAAATATACATAAGTTGTCCTCCTTTTCTTCCTTGCTAAATGACGGTAATCTGTTGTCCCGGCGGAATAATCTGTGTATCGGTAAGATGAAAATCTGCCCGCATATTCTGGTCAAAAAAACTTAACTGTTGATAGCCGGATTCCCGAATATCCTTTGGAATCTGTGTTTTATCACGCATAAGGTTTTGGCAGATATAGTTCTCTTCTAACTTGGTGTTATACATCATTTTCCCGGAACAGGTGATAAAGTAAAGGGCTCTCTTTAAGACAACCCCGATTTTTTTTAAGTCATCAAAAGTGAGTTTATTCATACGACGTGCCTTTACAATACGTTCCGCAGACTTGTAGCCAATGCCGGGAACACGCAAAAGGGTCTGATAGCTGGCACGATTGATTTCTACCGGAAAATATTCCAGATGACGTAGAGCCCAGTCACATTTCGGGTCTAAAAAGATATTAAAGTCCGGGTGTTCTTCAGATAACAATTCCGATACTTCAAACTTATAATAACGTAGCAACCAGTCTGCCTGATACAGTCGATGTTCCCGTAGAAGCGGAGGTCCACCGGTGGTAGCAGGAAGATTAGAATTGTTGTTTACATTCACAAAGGCAGAGTAAAATACACGCTTTAAAGAAAATTTTTTATAAAGCCCTTCTGCAACGCTCATAATCTGAAAATCATTTTCCGGGGTAGCACCGATAATCATCTGGGTAGACTGACCTGCCGGAACGAAAGTAGGAGCCTTGCGATAAACCATAAGCTCATGCTTATTTTCTGCAATTCCATTCTGAATCTGCCGCATAGGTTTTAAAATTGTCTTTCGTGACTTATATGGGGCAAGTTGTTTTAAACCATCCGAAGTAGGAAGTTCCAGATTAATACTCATACGGTCTGCAAGAAATCCGGTTTTTTCCACTAAAACAGGGTCAGCACCGGGAATAGCCTTTACATGAATATAACCGTTAAAGTGGTGAACGGTTCTTAACTGATAAACTGTTTGGTATATTAAGTCCATGGTATAGTTGGGACTTACCATGATACCGGAGCTTAGAAAAAGTCCTTCGATATAATTACGGCGATAAAACTCCATGGTAAGAGTACAGACTTCTTCCGGAGTAAATGCAGCACGTTTTACATCGCTATTGCAATTGTTCAGGCAGTAGGCACAGTTAAAAATACATTCATTTGTAAATAATATTTTCAAAAGAGAAACGCAACGACCGTCTGCGGAAAAGGTATGGCAAATGCCGGGCGCAATGGAATTTCCCATACCCTTGCCGGTGCCTTTGCGGTCTACCCCGCTGGAAGTACAGGCAACATCATACTTAGCGGCATCTGAAAGAATCGTTAATTTCTCCATTAAATCCATGTTCATTTGTAAGTTCATCTAAATCCCTCCGATACGAACAAATGTTCTAAAACAACAATAGCATATTTTTTGAGAAAATGCAAGAACATTTGTTTGGCAAAAAACTGGTATTTTTTTTGAATGTTTTACATAAGCTACATCAGAAGGGGGATACCTATGAAAGAAAAAATAAAAACATTTTTATTTATATGTGTATTGGTAGTGGCAATTCCATATATTGCGACGTTGCTATTTCAAGGAGAAGAGACAAGCTTAAATCAAAAAGATGTAGAAAAAATAAAATTGAGAGATACATCTGCGGATGCAAAAGCAAAGGAAATAGATGTAGAAGAATATGTAAAAGGCGTGGTGGTTAAACAGATTTCATTGGAAAGTGAAGAAGAAACCTTAAAGGCGCAGGCAGTGATTGCAAGAACGATGATTGTAAAAGCACAGAGGGAACAAAAGAAATTACCGGATTCCATGGATGCACAGGAACTGTTGAAACTTTTTGAAAAAAAGGGATTTGAAGAAAAATACCATTTATTAGAACAGGCAGTGGCTGCAACCAAAGGAGAGATTTTGACTTGGCAGGAAAAACCCGCAGAAGTGGCATATCATGCGGTAAGTGCCGGAAGGACAAGAGACAGTCAGACGGCATTGGGAAGAGAAGATGTTCCTTATTTAAAAGCGGTAGACAGTATGACGGATATTTCATCTCAGGATTATTTAAAGGTTATTTTTATGGAAAAAGAGGAGTTAGCACAAAAATTGCAGGTGGCAGACAACGCACTTGCGCTTAGTCCGGAGGAAATCCCGGCAATGATTCAGATAACTGGAAGAGATGATAGTGGGTACGTTACACAAATACAAATAGGAAACATTACGTTGTCCGGCGAGCAGTTCCGGCAATATGTGGGATTAAACTCAGCCTGTTTTTACATAAAAGAAGTAGAAGGACAGGTACGAATTCTTACGAAAGGGTTAGGACATGGACTGGGAATGAGCCAGTATGGAGCAAACGACATGGCAAAACAAGGAAAAACCTATAAAGAAATTTTGACATACTACTATAAAGAGTTAGCATTAAAAATATATTAAAACCACTGCATAAACCTGTTTTTTTCGGCAAGACTAACAAGGAAAATAAAAACAGGAAGGTGATAGGATGAGAGGAAGAAAAACAACAACAGGATGGAAACAAAAGTCTTATATCATTGCAGCGGTAATTATGTTAGCGGCAGCGTTTGGAATGACTGGTGTTTATTATTCCCAACAGACGAAGAAGCAAGAAGCCAAGCTGGCAAAAGAGCAGGAATTATTAGAAAAGCAAGAGGTAGCAAAGGAAAAGCAGGAAACCCAGAAAAAAGAACAGCAGGCTAAACTGGAAGAAGAGGCAAAACAACAGACAGAAGCCGTATCCGGAATAATCCAACCGCAGAATAATGCGCAGAATAGTGATTTCTTAGATGCGCCGGAAACAGTTGTGGAAAAAGAACCTGTGATGCAGGAAGTAGAGCCGCACTTTGACGCAGAAAATATCGGATGGCCACTGCAAGGAAATGTAATAATGAATTACAGTATGGATCAGACGGTGTATTTTGCTACATTAGACCAATATAAGTATAATCCTGCAGTTATCATACAGGCGGAAGTGAACACACCGGTAGAGGCGGTTGCCGCAGGAAAAGTAACGGCAGTGGAAAATAATGCAGAAACAGGCGCAACCGTTACAATAGATATGGGAGACGGTTACAGCGCAGTATACGGACAGTTGAAAGAAATAGCCTTTCAAACAGGAGACAAGGTGACAGAGGGCGATGTGATTGGTTATGTCAGTGAACCTACCAAATATTTTTCTGTAGAAGGAGCAAATTTGTATTTTGCGTTACAAAAGGACGGAGCACCCATAAATCCTATGGAATATTTGGAGTAGCCAAAGGAAAGCATTCTTTACAGGTTTTGGAAAAGAAAGTATAATAAAAGATAAATATGACTGCATTTAGATGGCTGGAAAATACAGGCACAAGAGCCTGAAAAAAGCATAAAATGAAGTATAGATAGAAAAAACGCAGTCGTATAATTTTAACAGGTAGTGTGAATTTGAGTGAAGTACAATGGGAACGACTGCTTTGCATACAGGAGACTGCAAGGCAGTCTCTTTACATAGAAGGAACAGATATGAAACAGAATGTAACGTATATATTAGAATGTAGTGATAAAACTTTATATACCGGATGGACAAACGATATGGAAAAGCGATTAGAAGCACATAATTGTGGACAAGGTGCCAAGTATACCAGAGGAAGGACTCCGGTGAAGTTAGTTTACCTTGAAGTGCATGAGACGAAGCAGGAGGCAATGCAACGGGAAGCAGGAATAAAAAAACTTTCCCGTAAAGAAAAAGAGGCTCTGATACAACAGTATCAAAGCCAACAGAAACATGGATTATAAAATCGGCATTTTTGCCACGAAACAGTACATCATGATAAAGTGACAGATGCTTCCACCCATAACGAACAAATGGAAGATTTCGTGGGAACCGAAGTTCTTGTGTTTTGCATTGAAGATTGGTAGCTTCAATGCATAAATAATACCGCCAATGGTGTAGATGATGCCGCCTGCCAGGAGCCATCCGAATGCCTGTGGGGATAAGGAATTGATAATCTGAGTAAATGCCAGTACGCAAATCCAACCCATAGCAATATAAAGTACAGAAGAAAACCATTTTGGACAAGTAATCCAAAAACCCTTAATTAGAATTCCGGCAAGGGCAATTCCCCATACAAGAGCTAAAAGTGTATAGCCTAATTTTCCCCCAAGCACAATTACACATACCGGTGTATAGCTGCCGGCAATTAATACGAAAATCATCATATGGTCTAGTTTTCGTAAAATGCGGTTAGTATGCTCAGACAAATCTAATCCGTGATAAGTAGCACTGGCTGCATAAAGTAAAATCATGCTAATGATAAAAATAGCAAGGGATATGACATGCACTTTGTCTGGATTGGTAGAAGCTCGTATCAAAAGAGGCGTAGCAGCAAAAAGTGCCATCAGCATACCAATAAAATGAGTAATAGAACTACCTGGTTCTTTTAATTTAAATTTCATATAATCATCTCCTCTAGAATTATTATATGCATAGAATTGAAAAATATAACATGTAGTATTAAAAACCATATTAACGATAAACAAATACTACTACTTATAGAAAACAAAGTCAATAGGAGCGCTTGAAAAATTTTTAGAAGTTTGACAATCAAGGTAATCTCTGTTATGATAAGCAACAGGCTTTAAAACTAGCCAACGAAAGGAAATATATGGAAACAGTAAGATTTGATGAATTAGATTTATCTCCTCAAATATTAAGAGGAATTAAGGAAATGGGATTTGAAGAAGCGAGTCCAATTCAGGGAAAGGCAATCCCGGTAGTGTTAGCCGGTGGCGATGTAATTGGTCAGGCACAGACGGGAACCGGAAAGACTGCTGCCTTCGGAATCCCTTTATTAATGAAGGCAGATCCGCAGAATAAAAAGACACAGGCGATTGTATTGTGCCCTACCAGAGAATTAGCCATTCAGGTAGCCGATGAGATTCGTAATCTGGCGAAATACATGCATGGAGTAAAAGTGCTTCCGGTATACGGAGGACAGGAGATTAGTAAGCAGATTCGTTCCTTAAAGGGCGGAGCGCAGATTATCGTAGGAACTCCGGGACGTGTTATGGATCACTTGAGAAGAAAGACCATTAAGTGTGATTTCATTAATACCATTGTATTGGATGAAGCAGACGAAATGCTGAATATGGGATTCCGTGAGGATATTGAGACCGTATTGGGATATCTGAAGGAAGACCGACAGGTGGTGCTCTTTTCCGCAACTATGCCAAAGGCAATTTTAGATATTACCAGAAAGTATCAGAAGAATGCCACAACAATTAAGGTGGTAAAAAAGGAACTGACAGTACCAAATATCGAGCAGTATTATTATGATGTAAAGCGTAAGGATAAAGTAGAAGTATTAAGTCGTCTTTTAGATGTATACAATCCAAAGCTTTCTTTGGTATTCTGTAATACCAAGCGTATGGTAGACGAGCTGGTAACTGCATTGCAAGGCAGAGGTTATTTTGCAGAAGGACTTCATGGAGACATGAAGCAGCAGCAACGTGACCGTGTAATGAATAACTTCAGAAATGGAAAAACAGAGATACTGGTAGCTACCGATGTGGCAGCACGAGGAATTGATGTGGATGATGTAGAAGCCGTTTTTAACTTTGATGTTCCACAGGATGATGAGTATTATGTACATCGTATCGGAAGAACCGGACGTGCCGGAAGAACCGGACGTTCCTTTACCTTTGTAAAAGGAAAAGAAGTCTATAAGTTAAAGGATATTCAGCGTTACTGTAAGACAAAGATTCTTGCACAGAAGATTCCAACCATGCAGGATGTAGCCCAGGTAAAATTAGAAAAAATTATGGATAAGGTGTCCACAGTGATTGAGGAAGAAGATTTGACACCAATGCTTGATATGATTGAAAATCAGGTAAACGAATCCGATTACACAGCCATGGATATTGCAGCAGCTTTCTTGAAAATGGCAATGGGTGGAAACGAAGAACAAAATTCCGAAAAAGACAATTTTGACTTTGGTGATACCGGAGCAGAAGAAGGAATGGTTCGTCTGTTTATTAATATCGGAAAGAAACAGAAAGTAAAGCCTGGAGATATTTTAGGAGCAATTGCCGGAGAATCCGGAATGCCGGGAAAATTAGTAGGTGCTATCGATATGTTTGATAAGTATACCTTTGTAGAGGTTCCGAGAGAATATGGCCGCGAGGTTCTTTTAGCATTGGCAGGAGCTAAGATTAAGGGTAAGAGCATCAGTATTGAGCCTGCAAATCAAAAATAATAAATGAAAAACCTAATCCCCCAGCTATGCTGGGGTGAATGGAGTAAGCAGTAGCGTGTAGGATAACGATAAAAAGCCTCCTGTGCTACAATGAGAAAGGTATCGCAAGCCAATCTCAAAACAAAGGAGGCGGTCCTTAATGGACAATCAAAGTTTATCACATGTTCGCTGGAAATGCCAGTACCATATAGTTTTCATACCAAAG
>NZ_JAHLQD010000019.1:0-183759 GCF_018918225.1 Roseburia sp. MSJ-14 | reverse complement strand
AAAGATGGATTGTAATATATTCATAATAGAATTTTACAATAAAGAAAGACAAAGGAAAACCCCTTTCCCCTCATGATTGAGGGGCAGGGGAGTTGAGAGTGTCGAAGACACTTTCTTGTGCCCTTTTGCACAGCCACGGATCCCTGCAGTCAACTTATGAGGAACGATTGGAGAGGATTTTAACTTTTGGTCCATTGGACCAGAAGTGGAGAATTACTTTGTATGAAAATAAAATGTGTGGTAGAGTTTCTGTGTTTGTGATAAAATAACCATGTAACTGAAAATTGGGGCGTGATGCTTTTTAAATTTTGTGTTCTATTTGTACGCGATTTATTTCTGTATATGCAAGTGTGCTTTAGTAAATACATGAAAATAGAGAAGAAAATTTAAGATCCATGTCTGATACAGACGATTACTATCTCACGAGTAGTCTATTTTGTGTTAGATTATTATGCCCCTTTCACATTTAATTGTTGAAAGGAGTTTTTTATTTTATGGACAAGAAAAAGTATTTTGAAACAGTGGTGCAGAATCAAATTGGATATGAGTTTAAGAACTCATTGTTGTTAAGGCAGGCATTTGTAAGAAAATCATATTCTTCTGAGAACGGTGGTGAGAACAATGAGGTTTTAGAGTTTGTTGGCGACACAGTTCTAAGTGCAGCCGTTATGCGATATCTAACTACGAAGTATGGAAATGATCTTCATGTTCAGGACAAGATTCCGGCAGGATTCAGAGTGCCACAAGAACCAAAAGAGTTTCATAGTGAAAAGACCGAAGGCGAGCTTACTAGAATTAAACAAAAGCTGGTAGAAAAAAAGACGCTTGCAATGCGTATTGATGAACTGGGCTTTACAGAGTTTCTTATCATGGGTAAGGGCGATATAGAGCAAAATATGGTGGAGCAACCATCTGTTAAAGAGGATTTGTTTGAAGCGATACTTGGCGCCGTTGCTCTCGATAGCAATTATGATTATGATATTATACAAAATGTGGCAGAGATAATGCTTCGACCAGATTCGATTGTAGATAATGGAGAAGAAGTGGACTATGTAAGGCTAATATACATGTGGGATGAATCTTTTGGATGTATTCCTTATTTCAGGTATAAGAATGAACACTATAGCTTATATATTCAAAGTAACTCCGAAGTAATCGAGGTTGTCCCGCAAGGTCGGTATTATCCTGCGAATGCTAATCATTCATGTGAAATGTCCATAAGAAACGATCTTCCGAGATTTAAAGCTTATGGATTATCTAAAAATGAAGCTCGTAAGATAGCTTGCAAGGCTGCATATGATTATTTGGTAGAGCATGATTTATTATTTACGATTCGTGATGAAATAGATGAGCCATCTATTGAAATGGCAATAAATCAGCTTGAGATACTTGCTCGTCGCGGATATTTCAGTATTCCAAAGTATGAATATACGGAATCACATGATGAAGATGGAAATCCTATTTGGCATGCTGAATGTCATATTGACGAAATGGATGCGATATTTGATACTGAATCATCATCAAAGAAACGGGCTAAGAAAGAGGTTGCATTGGAGATGTTACAGTACGTGTTAGATAACTACGAAGAAGAGTAATAAACCTATTGAGAAGAATGCAGTCTATGATTATGATCAGAGATTTGTAATTTGTTATCATACCCAAAAGCCATAGGGGTGATACAGTGGAGCTAGAAGTTTTCTTAATCAACACAAAGTGCTACTGACATTAAAGACTACTCTACCTTCAGTATTTTTGGTATAATCAAGATATCAAAATACTGGAGGTGTTTTTATGTCTGGTGAACGAGTTGAAAAGCAAAGACGTGGTCCGAGGAGTAATCAGAAACTTAAGATACTGTATTTAGCAAAGATTTTATTAGATAATACGGATGCTAATCATGATATTACTTTGCAGGAAATTATCGACAAATTAGCTGCAAATAATGTGACAGCAGAACGAAAGAGCTTGTATGATGATATTGCCCAATTAGATGATTTTGGAATTAAGATAAAGAAGACACAATATGGAAAAACCTATCATTATCAGGTGATTAACCGTGAGTTTGAACTGGCAGAGTTGAAACTTTTGGTGGATTCTGCTGCGTCAGCGAAGTTTATTACAGAAGAAAAATCCAACGAACTTATTAAGAAGATAGAACACTTGGCAAGTAAGCAGGAAGCTTCCATGCTACAGCGTCAGGTTTATGTATCTGGTCGTGTAAAGACAATGAATAAAGATATCATGGAAAACGTAGATGCCATTCATAATGCGATTTCCCAGAATCTTAAAATTTCCTTTCAGTATTTTCAATGGAATAGTAAGAAGGAGCCGGAACTGCGCAAGAATGGAGAAAGGTATATTATTAGTCCATGGGGATTGTCATGGGACGATGAGAATTATTACCTGGTAGGTTACGATTCCGGAGCGGATAGAATCAAGCATTACCGCGTGGATAAGATGCTCAAAATCAAAGTGGAATCCACAAGACGTGAGGGCAGAAATAAATTCAAGGAAGTAGATATGGCTGCTTATGCAAAGAAGATGTTCAACATGTTTGATGGAGAAGAGCAGAATGTAGAAATCTTGTGCGTAAATGAATTAGCGGGAGTTATGATTGACCGCTTTGGTAAAGATGTACGAATGCTCAAAGTAGATGACGAACATTTCAGAGTAGTTGTAAAAGTTGCAGCAAGCAGTCATTTCATTCATTGGATTATGGCATTGGGAGATGGTGCAAAGATTATAGGTCCGGAGAGCCTGGTGGAAGAAGTAAAAAAAGAAATACGGAGATTATCTCAACAATATGAAAAATAACAGAACAAATATTCGATGTACGAGTCGGAATTTATGGACTCGTACTTTGGCATAATAGAGTCATCCTAAGAAGCAACAGAACTTCTTAAGATGGCTCTATTTTTTGAATTTGAAATAATCGATGTAGGATTTTAATCTGGATGATTATAACAGTGGCTAAGTAGTAGTGATAAGGAGGGCGATTTATATGGAAAAGAATTCAGCAGGTGAAAAATTTGTATTAGTTCTTGTGGTGATAGGTGTATTTTATTTTATCGGATTGATTTCAGGAGCATTTGAATCAGAACCTAAATGTATCAAGGGTGGATGTGATAGAAAGCAGGAATCAGGAAGCAGTTATTGCTATCTCCATAAGCCGTATGAGAGGAAATCTTCCACATATAGCGGAACATTTTCTGAAAGTCAGTCATCAACGGTTAGTTCACCAAGTAGCAGTTCGTCAGAAAGTTTTAGTAGTACGACGAATAGTTATAGTGACACTGCAAAGGAAAATGATTATGGAACAAGCAATTCCAAGAAAAACAACACATATAATTCTTATGATGATGGATATGATGATATCTATATGGATGGGGACTATGATTATGATAGATACGATAACGACAGTGATTATGCAGAGGGCGTAGATGATGCAATGGATGAATTTGGGGAGGAGTGGTAGAGAAAAGGGATACAGAGGATTACGATGCTATTTATTATGTCATAAATTGTTTGATTGAAAAAGGAGGAAGTAATTATGGACGAGATGTATTTTACAATAACAGGATGCAATTATTATTTTGGTAATAGATTTATGGAAAAAGGAATGAAGGTGAAATTGGTAAAGGAGCCAGACAATGAGTATGACAAAGAGGCAATACAGGTTAAGATAAAGGGTCTTGGCAAAGTTGGATATGTGGCAAATAGTCCATATACGGTAAAGGGAGAGTCAATGAGTGCCGGCAGGCTATATGATAGGCTTGGAAACAAAGCTAAGGGAAAGATTGAGTTTGTAATTGGTGGTGGAGCGATTTGCAAGATTGTTGATAATGGTATAGAATAGGTAAGCGTATTGCGGTAGAAGCAACAGTTATGGGACAACCATTATGAGAAGTATGGATTTGTGAAAATACAAGATGAAATGGAGAGAGTATAGTGCGTAGAAAAGTGACAGATTTACAACCATGGGAATGTTTGATGAAAAGAATTGCATGGAGACAATTAGGGGATATTCATGACAAGAAGATACTTGATTTTGGTAGTGGTATTGGAGTAACAGCAAATTATCTGGCAGAAAATAACGATGTAACAGCTATTGAACCGGATGAAGAAAGTGTAAAGGAAAGATGGTCAGATAATCAGTATACGCAAATTGTCGGAAGTACAGATGAATTGCGCAAATTTGCGGATGAGACATTTGACATGATTATTTGCCACAATGTTTTAGAGTATGCAAAGGATAGAGAAGATATTGTTAAGGAGTTTGCGCGGATTCTGAAGATAAATGGAAAGATTTCTATTATGAAACATAATCGAGCAGGAAGAGTTATGCAGATGGTTGTGCTTCTAAATGATTTTGAACACGCGAATAGCTTACTTAATGGTAATGATGGAATGACTTCTAAGTATGGAGCGATTCATTACTATGAAGATTCTGATATCGAAAAATGGTGTCCGGAACTTACAATTACGAAGACGCTTGGTATGAGAACATTTTGGGATATGCAGCAGAATCAAGAGATTCACAAGGATGTGGATTGGCAGGATAAAATGGTGGAGATTGAGATGCGTGTGTCTGATATGGATGGATATAAGGATATTGCATTTTTTCATCATCTGATGATTGAAAAGATTTCATTGACATGAGAAATTATAGGTGGTATGCTAATTGACAAAATTACAAGGAGAGCATGCAAATGAATCAGAACTTACATTTAAGACGTTATATGTACATGTATTATAGACGTACTCAGCTATAAACTTGGCAAGGTTAGTGCATTAGTTTATGGTCGATAGGTCTTTTGGTCTAGTGCATATAACCAGAATGTAAGTGATGTGTTTAATATATATTGCATCTTAATTTGGAATTATCGCACTAGACGCTGAATGTTTGGTGCGATTTTTTTCAATAGGAAATTTAATGAAAAGATGACATTGGTTGATTATGTAAAAACTGCATTAGAGTAATAAGGAGGTTGATTAAAATGATAACAGATGCATTTGAAAAATCAGAGGTTTTATTTGGACCAAAAGATTTTTATGGAGAGCAAAAGCATTTATGTGATAAGTGCATTATTGTGTTTTCCGAGAAGATATTTGCATATATGCTTGAAACATATGTGCATGAGGAAGCAGGATTTATAAGATGTTGCAATGGAATTACCACGGTATATGTTTTTGAAATAGATGGAATGAAAATTGCAGGGTATTTAAGCCATATTGGTTCGGCATTGGCTGGAAATGACGTGATTGATGTAAATTGGCTTACAGGTGCAAGTAAATTTATTATGTTTGGTTCAGCAGGTTCTTTGGATAGCAATGCGACAAAGGGAAAGTTTGTTATTCCAACAGAAAGTTATCGAGACGAAGGCTTGAGCTATCATTACGCTGCACCGGCAGATTATATAAAAATCAAGAATTCAGAAATTGTGAAAACAATATTGAATGAATTAAACCTTCCAAGTGTGGAGGGGAAGGTTTGGACAACGGATGCAATATATCGAGAAACAAAAGCCAAGATGGAAGCAAGAAAGGCAGAAGGCTGTATTGCTGTCGAAATGGAACTAGCAGGAGTACAGGCGGTATGTGATTTTTATGGCTGGGATTTATATGATTTTCTTGTTACGGGTGATATACTTGACCAAGCAGTTTATGATGTTTCAGGGCTTGCAAATGCAAACCATAACATGGATAAATTATATATTGCAATTGAGATAGCAAAGAGAATTTAGATAAACAAAAGGAAACCAACATATGAAAATACAACCAGAACAAATATACAGAACCATGCCTTTCCAAACTAGAAAATACGAGAAAACCTATGGAAAAGAACTCGCTTCTCACAGGAAAAAATGTCATACTATTTTTGACAACATTAAAAACGGAGCAAATATTTACATAAATGTGGAGCAAAATACATTAGAAGAGATAGAAGGAAGTGGCACACAATATGTACGCATGTCCATACTCTCAGACGAGATATTATCGTATGATATAGAGACTTTCAGAGTAGAAGGAAGAGAGGAACTTTTAAATAGGTATAGACCATATTTTGTTAGTTTTATCGTACCAATCAGAGAAAATAAATTAAAAAGTATCTATGCTTTGGAAGAAAGCTGGCACGAAGCAAAATTTATAAATAATGAAGAAACAGTTGTCGAAGAAGGAATTTTATTACAAGGGACATTGGAAACCAGTGCAAGTCCTATCAATTGTATAGAAGGAAAATTACTGGTATTTCAGAATAAAGCAATGAAAAAAGAAGTATTAGATAAAATAAATAATACATATGATCCGTACAAATTCCCCAAAACCGACAGTAAAGAAATTCAAAAAATATTAGATGATGCATGGAGTAAGGATTTCCCCAATACCATTGATATTTATAATATCGGACATGGAAATGCAGATTATATAAGAGGTGCAAAACATAGGATTTTGTATGATATAGGATATAATTACCGTTCATTTCCCAGTTATAATAATTCTAAATATTTGAAAGCAGTCAGGTCAATACGGCAGTTAAGACCAAGTTGTGTAATTTTGTCCCATTGGGATTTAGATCATATCATAGGCTGCGCATATGCAAAACAGAATATATTTTGTAAAAAGTGGATAGCTCCTCACTTGGTATCCGGTAAGGACAAAAAAGCATCTACAAATGCCATTCGACTGGCACATTATTTATGGGTATTGGGCAATTTATGTCTTGTGGACAGAGAACAGACGAACAAATTGATTGCAACGATTCCTTGCAGAAAAAATGCAGAAATGAAACTATGGCTGGGAGATGGAAATACCACAACTAGAATTAATAGAAAAAACAGGGAAGGTCTTATTATACAAATATATGACAAAAATAATAACTTGGGAGATGTATTGTTGGCAGGAGATGTGCCATATCAATCTATGCCGGATATATTAAAGAGAAACATAGATTTTATGCATGTGCCACATCATTGTTCTAAGATGGAATTGGCAAGATTAGGCGTTGTACCCACAGGGGGAATTGCAGCAGTTATTTCTACTAACCGAAATAAGAATAAGAAGATAAATTATGACGAGCCTCATCATGATGAATTAGAAAAGAAGTTTCGTAAAGTAGTAAATACCATAGATAATCAACCAAAGGATGATGAAGCAAATCTTTCTGTACAAATTAAATGGGTAAAGCAGAATTACAGCTTTAGACAATAGGAACAGTGTAACAAGTGTCTAGTGTGGTAGGGGTGACAGGATTTTTTTGAAAATAAAATGTAGATTTGGTTCATTTCCAATATAGTAATATACAAAATAAAAAAATGTGGTAAAATAGGAGAAAATGTAAAAAAATCGTTGCAGAGGTAAGTACTGCAATCACCAATGAAAAAGCAAAGAGAAAAGGAAGAATATTTAGTATGACGTTAAAAGAACTGGAAATCGGAAAAAGTGCAGCTATAAAAAAAGTGGGTGGCGAAGGAGCATTACGACAACACTTTTTAGATATGGGAATGATTCCGGGGGCAGAGGTAACAGTGGTGAAACTTGCACCTATGGGAGATCCGATGGAGCTTCAGATTCATGGGTATGAGCTGACTCTTAGATTAGCAGAAGCAGATCAAATTGAAATAGAACCGATTCATCAGCGAAGCCGGAGCCATCAGGGAAGTGAGTATATCAAAAATTCAGCACATCCGGGATTAGGAGAAGAAGGAAAGTATCATTCCAAAGAAAATGAAAATCCGTTGCCGGAAGGAACAACATTGACGTATGCGCTGGTAGGAAATCAGAACTGTGGTAAGACAACCTTGTTCAACCAGTTGACAGGAGCAAACCAGCATGTTGGAAATTTTCCGGGTGTAACCGTAG
Organism: Roseburia sp. MSJ-14; assembly: GCF_018918225.1. NCBI lineage: Bacteria > Bacillati > Bacillota > Clostridia > Lachnospirales > Lachnospiraceae > Roseburia > Roseburia sp. MSJ-14. The sequence goes on along the minus strand of NZ_JAHLQD010000019.1, from coordinate 175,899 downwards.
ATCGTAAGGATGGAACGATTAAGGGCTATCCAAATACCAATGTTACGGATTTACCTGGAATTTATTCTATGTCTCCATACAGTAGCGAAGAAATTGTTTCAAGAAACTTTGTGTTAAACGAGAAACCAAAAGCCATTATTAATATTGTAGATGCCACCAACATCGAGCGAAACTTATATCTTACCATGCAGCTGATGGAAATGGATATTCCTATGGTAGTGGCGTTAAACATGATGGATGAAGTAATTGGAAACCAGGGAGCAATTGATGTAAATGCCATGGAGGCATTGCTGGGAGTTCCGGTAATTCCAATTTCTGCGGCAAAAAATGAAGGTGTAGATGAATTAGTACGTCATGCATTACATATTGCAAAATATCAGGAATGTCCATTGAGACAGGACTTTTGTGATAAGCAAGATCATAATGGTGCAGTACATCGTTGCATTCATGCAGTCATTCATTTGATTGAAGATCATGCAGAAAAGGCAAAAATTCCGGTTCGTTTTGCAGCTACAAAGGTGATAGAGGGCGACCATTTGATTTTGAAGCAGTTAAAACTGGATCAAAATGAGATGGAAATGTTAGAACATATTGTGCAACAGATGGAATCAGAGCGAGAGTTAGACAGAAGTGCAGCCATTGCAGATATGCGTTTTGATTTTATTGAGCGTTTGTGTGAACAGACTGTTGTAAAGCCAAAAGAAAGCAGAGAACGTGTCCGTAGCGAGAAGATTGATAAGGTACTTACTGGAAAATATACGGCAATTCCATGCTTTATCGGAATTATGGTATTGGTATTTTATCTGACCTTTAATGTAATAGGAGCGTGGATGCAAGGCGTTTTAGAATTGGGAATTGACAAGTTATCAGAGATAACCGATAAGGCATTAACAGCGGCAAATGTCAATAGCGCAGTACACAGCCTTGTAATTGATGGTATTTTTACCGGAGTAGGAAGTGTCCTTAGCTTTTTACCGATTATTGTAACCTTGTTCTTTTTCCTGTCACTTATGGAAGACAGTGGATATATTGCTCGTGTTGCATTCGTAATGGATAAATTACTACGAAAAATCGGACTTTCCGGACGAAGTATTGTTCCGATGTTGATTGGATTTGGGTGTACCGTTCCGGCAGTTATGGCAACCAGAACCCTTACCAGCGAGCGTGACCGTAAAATGACCATTTTATTAACTCCGTTTATGAGTTGTACCGCAAAGCTTCCGATATATGCATTCTTTGTTAGTGTATTTTTCCCGAAGCGTGGTGGATTCATTATGGCAGGACTTTACTTATTGGGAATCGTTGTTGGAATCTTGGTAGCCTTTTTGTACAAGGGAACATTATTTAAGGGAGAACCGGTTCCGTTTGTTATGGAATTGCCGAATTATCGTTTGCCGGGAGCAAAAAATGTTGCACAGTTACTTTGGGAAAAAGCAAAAGACTTTTTACAAAAAGCATTTTCGGTAATTCTGATAGCAACCATTGTAGTTTGGTTCTTTCAGAGCTTTGACCTGCATCTGAACATGGTAAAAGATTCAGCAGACAGTATTCTTGCAGCAGTTTCTAGTCTGTTGGTTCCGATATTTGCACCATTAGGATTGGGAGATTGGCGTATTTGTACATCACTGATTAGTGGATTTATGGCAAAAGAAAGTGTTGTTTCCACGCTGGAAGTTTTATTTGGTGGTGGTATCGCAACGGTACTTTCTCCACTGGGAGCAGCATCTTTATTAGTATTTAGTTTGCTCTATACTCCTTGTGTTGCTGCCATTGCGTCTGTAAAGCGTGAACTTGGTGGAAAGTGGGCAGTTGCAGTAGTCTTATGGCAATGCGTTATTGCGTGGGTGGCAGCTTTGGTAGTTCGGGTTATCGGACTTGTACTGGGAATGGTATAAAAATATGCCAAGCTGGGACTTGACAGTTGCGAGATTTTGAAATACAATAAAACAAGCGTGTTGAAGAGAAGAGTACTGAAGAGATGTTCTCCAGAGAGAGATACAATTGGTGTGAGTATCTTAGAATAAGAACTTCAGGAAGACCACCTCTGAGCGGCCCTAATCCGGTCCGGTGATTCCGTTATCATCAAAAGAGTGATTTCCCCATGGAAATAAGTAGGGTGGAACCGCGGATAGTTAGTATATTCGCCCCTTATACAAGCAAACTGTTTGTATAAGGGGTTTTTATATTATAAGTATTTTATAAACATTAGGCTGGTAAGTTCTGAGACACCTTTAATATGAAAGGAGATACAAAAATGGTAGATTTTAAAGCAGATGAAAGACTGAATACTTTGAACCATTCCTGCGCACATGTCATGGCACAGGCTGTAAAACACTTATACCCAAATGCAAAGTTCTGGGTTGGACCTGTGGTAAAGGAAGGTTTTTATTATGATATGGATCTTGGAGATGCCGTAATTAATGACGAAGCAATTGCCGCTATCGAAAAAGAGATGAAAAAGGTTTGTAAAGAAGGAAAGAAAATTTACAGACGTGAGATTTCCAAGGCAGAAGCATTGGAATTATTCAAGGATGATGAATACAAATTAGATTTAATCAGCAACTTAGAAGATGGAAATATTTCTGTATATGATCAGGGAGATTTTACAGACCTTTGTCGCGGACCTCATGTAGATAACACAAAGCTTTGTAAATATTTTAAATTAGTAAAACATTCCGGTGTATACTGGAAGGGCGATGCTAATAACCATGTAATGCAAAGAATCTATGGTGTATGTTTCCCAACAGCAGAAGAATTAGAAGATCATTTAAAACTTTTAGAAGAAGCAAAAGAGCGTGACCATAGAAAAATCGGAAAAGAAATGCAGTTATTTATGTCTGATGATTTAGTTGGACGTGGACTTCCGATGTTCCTTCCTAAAGGATATACCGTATGGCAGGAACTTGAGAACTATATCAAGGAAAAAGAAAGAAAACGTGGTTATTTCCATGTAATGACGCCATGTGTTGGTACGGTAAATCTGTACAAGACATCCGGTCACTGGGATCACTATAAGGACAATATGTTCCCTGCAATGGAAGTAGAGGGAGAATCCTTTGTACTTCGTCCTATGAACTGCCCGCACCATATGATGATTTATGCAAACAGAATGCATTCCTACAAGGATTTGCCAATTCGTATCGGTGAAATTGCACACGACTTCCGTTTTGAAGCAAGTGGTACATTAAAGGGTATTGAAAGAGGAAGACATTTCTGCCAGAACGATGCCCATTTATTCGTTACACCGGAACAGATTGAATCTGAATTTTCCAAAGTAGTAGAGCTTATTTTTGAAACATATAAAGACTTTAATATCACAGATTATCGTTGCGTACTCTCCTTAAGAGATCCGGAAGATAAGGTAAAATACCATGATGATGATGAGATGTGGAACAATGCAGAAAATGCATTAAGAAAAGTTTTGGATGACATCGGAATCGAATACACAGAGGAAATCGGTGAAGCAGCATTCTACGGACCAAAACTTGATGTAAATGTAAAACCTGCAATCGGTAATGAATATACACTTTCCACCTGTCAGTTAGACTTCTGCTTACCTGCAAAATTCAACCTGACATATATTGACAGTGATGGAACAAAGAAGACACCGGTAGTTCTTCACAGAGCAATTCTTGGTTCCTTAGACCGTTTCATGGCATACATTTTGGAGGAAACAAAGGGAAATCTTCCACTTTGGCTTGCACCAGTTCAGACAACCATTCTTCCGGTAAAGAACGAAGATGAGGAATTAAATGCTTATTCTCACGAAGTATATTCTTACTTAGAAGAAAATGGAATTCGTGTTGAAATTGACGAAAGAAATGAAAAACTTGGCTATCGTTTGAGAGAAGCACAGATGGCAAAGGTTCCTTATCTGTTAGTACTTGGTAAGAACGAAATGAACGACAGAACTGTAAGTTACAGATTACATGGAGAACAGAAGACAACTACCGTTTCCATGGAAGAGTTCCTTGCAATGCTTCAGGACGATATTAAGACCAAAAAGATTAATCCGGCAGCAGCAAAATAGGAATGAAAGTAGCGAAAGTTAAATAACTATGAGAAACTCGCGTAAATCAAAAAGAACTCGGATGCCCCTTTTATGAGGACTCCGAGTTCTTTTTGCAATAGAAAATTGCATCCTATTGTATAAAAAATGCTTACTTTAGTTTTTCTGGAGCATTTTAGCATCTTTTTTTCGTTCCTTATATTCCTTGGCATTAAGTGGTGTAATCATGCCACAGCTTTCACACATAATGCCGCGTTGCTGCTGGTGACTGAAGATAGGAATATAGAAAAGTGTTGCCTGATTTAACTGTCTGCAAAGAGTGTGCATAACATTATGCTGGCAGTTAGGACAAACAAATGTGTCAACAATGCCTTCGCGTTTAAATAGAGTTCTTGTTCCATATACAATTACCATGTTGTAATACCTCCTTGATTAATATTTGCTTTTAACTGTGCAATTATCTTATCCAAATCTTTGTTTTTACGAGCAGAAAGCAGCGAACGTGTTCCATCTGCAGTTTCTAAGGCAATATAGGTATCGGTTGTCGGCTCCCCATTTACCATATTACATTTAAATACATTGGTAATAGTATTTAAAGGCATAACGGAAAAACCGTCTTTTTTATCATTAAAATCCAATATGAAATGATTCGAAACAGCAAGTTTCATATTAGATGAAAAAATAGACGGACTGACTGAAAAGTCAGAATAAATCTGCTGAAACTCACCGGTTTGTTCTAAAGTAGAAATTTTTTTCTTTACAGCTTTCTTTTTGTTGTTGCCTGTTGTGAAGATGAGGATACTGATAAAAGCAAATGCAGCAGCAACAATATATAAATAAATACTGTTTTCGTTGGCAGGATGTGTGGTGTCTAAGTAGTAATCTCCAAAATATTCGCTGTAATTTGAGGTGGTGATATCCAATCCGGCATCAGAAAGATAGTCTACCAGATAGCGTGAAGCCTCATAAGGTATGAGGGTACTTTCACCACGGATAGTCTGACCGGTTAAAGTGTTGAGGTCATCATCCTGGACATCTACCCCATAAACCGGCAAAGAAGTTCCCTTTTTGGTAGCAATAATGTTCCAATAGCCATCAGAATCTTCTGCGATATAAAATTCGGTGTCTGATTTGTTATCATTGACAAGTTCTGCAAACGGTCCCATAACATAAGTAACATCCAGCGTTGCATAGCCATCGGACTGTGGATCAAATGACTTATAAGTGGTCCATTCCGGTATGAGGCCGATAACAAGGAAAAGTACACCTATTCCCAAGAAAATAATTGGAGCAACGATGTTTTTTCCACAAATTTTTAATAAATTTTTTTTAAATTCTTCCATTTTCATTTTTCTCCCGTATAATTTTTCTCAATCTGTTCTATCATGACACAAGTATTGAAATTATGCAAGAAATTTTTGGAAGATTTATCCATTACCATTACTATTACGACTAGAGAAAAATGTAAAAATATGTTACTATTTGAAAAGAATACAAAAAGAAGAAAGTATACGAAAGGAGAAATAGATATGGCTTGTACTACAATACTTGTTGGAAAAAATGCATCTTATGATGGCTCTACGATGATTGCGAGAAATGATGATTCCGGTTCCGGACATTTTACTCCGAAGAAAATGGTGGTAGTTTCTCCGGAGGAACAGCCGAAAAAATATAAATCCGTTCTTTCTCATGTAGAGATAGAACTTCCTGATAATCCAATGCGATATACGGCAATGCCAAATGCGGTAAAAGGAGAAGGCATCTGGGCTGCAAGTGGTGTGAATGAAGCACATGTTGCCATGACAGCAACAGAGACAATTACCTCCAATCCCCGCGTATTAGGGGCAGACCCATTGGTGGTATATCAGTCGGCAGAAGAGGGAAAAGAGGAAATTGCTGGAGGAATCGGAGAAGAAGATATTGTTTATATTGTACTTCCATATATCCGAAGTGCCAGAGAAGGGGTACAGAGATTAGGAAATTTGTTGGAGAAGTATGGTACATATGAAATGAACGGAATCGCATTTCAGGACGTAAACGAAATCTGGTGGTTAGAGACCATTGGTGGACATCATTGGATTGCCAGAAAGGTTCCGGATGATGTGTATGTGGTTATGCCAAACCAGTTAGGAATCGATAAGTTTGACCTGGAAGATGCGCTTTCAGAGCAAAAAGAGTATATGTGCTCAAAAGATATGCGTGAGTTTATTGAAAAATATCACTTGGATTTGTCATTAGATGGTGTTTTAAATCCACGAGATGCTTTTGGAAGTCATGATGACGCAGATCATGTATACAATACACCTCGTGCATGGTTTATGGAGCGTTACCTGAATCCTCATACAAAAGTATGGGATGGTGAAACAGCAGACTATACACCATGTTCCGATGATTTGCCATGGTGCATGGTACCGGAAAAGAAAGTGACAGTAGAAGATGTAAAATATGTCTTATCTTCTCATTATCAGGGAACCCCATATGATCCATATGCTTCATACGGAGATAAGTCTTTGCGGGGCGCCTATCGTTCCATCGGCATTAATCGAAATGACTTTTTATCTGTTATCCAGATGAGACCGGACTTGGAACAGAATTATAACACCGTTGAGTGGGTTGCGTTTGCCTCCAATGCATTTAATGTATTAGTGCCATTTTACGCAGATGTAGAGGAAGTACCGGAGTATCTTTCCAATACAACAGGTCAGGTATCTACCGACAATTTTTATTGGGCAAGTCGTATGATTGCAGCTATGGCAGATGCATCTTATCGAAAGTCCGTATTTCACATTGAACGTTATCAGGAGTATGTGATGTCCAAAGGACATGAAGTCATTAACCGATATGACGCACTTTTGGAAAAAGAAACCGATAAGAACAAGCAAATGGAATTAAAAAAGAAGGCAAATCAGGAAATCGCAGATATGCTGAAGAAAAAAGCATTAGATACCTTAGATAAAGTACTTTTTGAGTTAAGCGACCAGATGAAAAATGCATATTCCAGATCAGATGCATAGTAAGATGGAAGAGTGGTTAGTTTAAAGAGAAGAGTATAGAATGGCTTGACAGGATATAATAAAAATATCAAAAGGAAAGGAAGGAATGCATATGTGTACAGCAGCAACTTATAAAACAAAAGATTTTTATATGGGAAGAACCTTAGATTATGAATTTTCTTATGGAGATGAAGTCACCGTCACACCTCGAAATTATCCTTTTGATTTTCGGCATATGGGAAAAATTGATACACATTATGCCATTATCGGTATGGCACATGTAGCAGGAAATTATCCCCTTTATTACGATGCCATTAATGAAAAAGGTATTGGCATGGCAGGACTTAACTTTGTGGGAAATGCGGTGTATCAGGAGGTGGAAGAGGGAAGAGAAAATGTAGCCCAGTATGAATTTATTCCATGGATATTGGGACAGTGCGCTTCCATGAAAGAAGTACGGGAACTTTTAGAAAAAATGAATCTGGTAGGGACACCTTTTAGCCAACAGTTGCCGGCAGCACAGTTGCATTGGATGATTGCAGATAAGGATGAGGCAATTACCGTAGAGTGTATGGCAGACGGTTTGCATATATATGATAATTCCGTAGGTGTTTTAACCAATAATCCACCTTTTGAAATGCAGATGTTTCTGTTAAATAATTATATGCAGCTTTCTCCAAAGCAACCGGAGAATCAGTTTTCAGATAAAATTTCGTTAAAGACCTATAGTCGGGGAATGGGAGCATTAGGACTGCCTGGAGATTTGTCCTCAGCATCACGTTTCGCTCGAGTAGCATTTACAAAATTAAATTCTGTTTCCGGAGATTCTGAGACAGAAAGCGTTTCCCAGTTTTTCCATATCTTAGGTTCAGTGGAACAGCAAAGAGGATGTTGTGAGGTAGCAGAAGGAAAATATGAAATTACCATTTATACCTCCTGCTGTAACGCAGATAAAGGGATTTATTATTATACAACCTATGAAAATCAACAGATAACAGCAGTAGACATGCACCGGGAAAATCTGGATGGAAAAGAATTAGTGCGGTATCCTTTGATTCAGGAAGAACAAATTCATTGGTTAAATTAAAATACGTTATACAAAGGATGCGTTTGTTTTTGAAAATTTCATTCTTATAAAAACTATGAGAAACACGCTTTGCGAGTTTCTCATAGTTAAAGAAAAAGTATTCTTCTATTATCATTAGTCATCCAAATAGGAATCCAAAAATTCCGGAAACCACATGGAAATTTCTCTTTTGGCATGCTCTACAGAATCAGAACCGTGAACAGTATTATCTGTTTTTCCGTGACCATATTTATAACGGATAGTTCCTTCAGCGGCTTCAGTAGGATCTGTTGCGCCGTTTACATGTCTTACTGTATTTACAGCGTTCTCGCCCTCTAAAATCATGGCAACCAAAGGACTTCTGGAAATGAAATCGACCAATTCCTGATAAAAAGGCTTATCCTTTAAGTCAATATAGTGTTGACGAGCAAACTCTTTATTAATCTTAATCATTTTAAGAGCCTTGATTTTTAATCCGGCTTTTTCGTACATATCAAGAATTTCCCCTACATGATTTGCTTCTACCCCGTCTGGTTTTACAAGTGCTAATGTTTTCTCTACCATATCAATATCTCCTTGCTCTATATTTTACTTTACTATAACATAAAATGAGCGTTTTGTAACTACAAATTAGATAGGTTATGGGAGAAAAATTCTTCTTGTAATAGCAAATTTGCACGAAACAGGCGCATAATTTGCCAATAACTCATTCCACGCAAACTATATTCCTGTACTAAACCGAATTTTCCATAAATACTGCGGGCATCTTCAAACCATACTTCATGGGTCAGACCATTTTGCACATAGGTAAAAAAGGGAGATTGTGCAACTTCATCAAACTGAATGGAAACACCTTGTGAAATGGCAAGTTGTACGGCCTCGATATTTCCAATAGTTCGCGCCTTAGAGGTACCCTTTACATAAGGAAGTGTCCAGTCATAGCCGTAATTAGGAATTCCAAGATTGATTTTTTCAGCAGGAATCTTGGTAAGGGCATATTCCACCACTTCCCGAACTTTATTCAAAGGAGCAACAGCCATGGCAGGCCCGTAGGTATAGCCCCATTCGTAAGTCATTAACAGTACATAGTCCGCAGCTTCGCCTAAGAGTGCATAGTCTTTTCCTTCATAAAGCAGACCAACCTGAGTATCAGAAGTTTTTGGCGCAAGAGCCACGGAAACAGGATAGCCAAGTTCATTGATAGCAGTTCTTACCTCAGAGACGAATCGGGCAAAAGCGATGCGGTCTTCCGAAAGAATATATTCAAAGTCAATATCCACACCTTCAAATTCACGTTCCGTTACTTCTGACACAAGAGAAGAGATTAATTGAGCCTTGGATTCTTCGTTATTGATTACTCTGGTAATCAGATAGTTACTGAATTGACCATTCGGTCCGAAAGGAGTTAGCGTCAAAATGGGAGCAACGCCATAATTTTTTGCAAGGGTAATCATAAAGGTGTCGTCTAAGGCAGGAGGAATCAAGGTGCCTTCCGTAGTAAACCCATAAGAGAAAATAAAAAGGTCGGAAAGATAAGGCAAAGTCTGTTCTAATACCCAAGGACTGATAAAAGGATAAGCATAGCCGCCGGAATAAGCAAAACGGTTAGTGGAAACGATCAGAATATCTTCTTCAGTAAGTGTATAGGAAGCATCAGGCAGCAATAGTGAACTGCCAACAGCAAGGGCATAAGGATATGGAATCTGATTGGCATAGGCAATGTCTTCGGCAGAAACCTGATAGCGTATAGCAATATTGTCAATTGTATCACCGGAGCGAACCGTATAAATAACCATAAGATTCCTTTCTATCCAACAGAATCAAGCGTGTTTGTTATAGTTTATGAAATAGAAAAATTATTGTGAGAAAATATAGAGATGCAGGTATAATTTCCTGCCTGTCCTCATATTCATAGAAACATAAGGACAACAATAGGACGATGGAGGAAGTTATGACAGAAAGCAAAAAAAGCAATGGAGAAGTGATGCGAGGGAAAAATGTGTTAGAGGATGAACAACACAAGTCCCCGTTTGCCTGTTTTTTAGAACAGCTCAATGATCCCCTGATTTTTATATTATTTGTAGCGGCAGCCATATCCATGCTACTGCAAGAATTTAGTGATATGATGATTATTCTGGCAGTCATTTTGGTAAATGCAGTAATCGGAGTGATTCAGGAAGGAAAGGCACAGAAAGCCTTAGAAGCTCTAAAAGAAATGACAAGTCCAAAGGCAGTAGTGAAACGGTCAGGACATATGCAGGAAATACCGGCGGCAGATTTAATACCGGGAGATATTGTGTGTTTAGAAGCAGGGCGACAAGTGCCGGCAGATTTACAGCTGACATCTGCGGTAAATCTGAAAATAGAAGAGGCAGCCCTTACCGGAGAATCCCTTCCGGTCATCAAAGATACCAGAAAAAACAATAGGGCATATATGTCTACAAATGTTACATATGGCAGAGGTGAAGGTGTTGTAACCGCTATTGGCATGGATACGGAAATCGGAAAGATTGCAAGAATGATACAAAATGCACCGGTAGAAACCACTCCTTTGCAAAAAAGATTAGCAGATTTAGGAAAAGTATTAAGTGGTGTTTCTGTAGTTTTGTGTGTGCTACTGTTTGGAATTGCAGTATTACAAAAGAGAGACATTATGGAAATGTTAATTACTGCAATTTCTCTTGCAGTAGCGGCAGTACCGGAAGGCTTACCGGCTATTGTTACTATGGTATTGGCATTGAGTGTCTCTCGTATGGTAAAAGTAAATACCATTGTAAAGCGTTTACCTAGTGTGGAAACCCTCGGATGTGTCAGTGTGGTATGTTCTGATAAGACGGGAACCTTGACACAGAATCGAATGACAGTGACACGCTGTTATACCAACGGCAGAGTTTGTGATACAGATGCGTTAAAAGAGTCGGAAGACAGAGATTTTATATACGGATTTATGTTGTGTAACGACGCATCTTTACAGGACGGAACCCGTATGGGTGACCCCACAGAATTAGCACTACTGGACATGGGTGCAGCATTTGGAATTGTGCGAGAACGCTTAGAACAGCAAATGCCGCGAGTAGATGAAATCGCCTTTGATTCCGGTAGAAAAATGATGTCAACCCTTCATCAGGAAGGAGCGAAAAAACTGTCTTATACCAAAGGTTCTCCGGATGAAATTTTAGAGCGTTGCAGTTATATTCGAATTGACGGAAAAGACCTGCCTATGAGCCAGGCTCATCGGGAAAAGATACAAAGTACATTAAAAGAATTTACAAGGGATGCACTTCGTGTATTGGCATTGGGAATGCGTACCGGCGTAACCCAATTAAAGGAAAACGAGCTGATTTTTCTTGGAATGGCAGGAATGGCAGACCCGGTGCGACCAGAAGCAGGAAAAGCAGTGGAAGAATTTCGGCATGCCGGGGTTAGAACCATTATGATTACAGGAGACAGAAAAGATACCGCGTTAGCCATTGCCAAAGAACTTGGCATTGCCAAAAATCCGGAACAGTGCATGACAGGGGAAGAACTAGAAAGGTTAAATCCCAAGGCACTTCAACAAAGACTTCCAAAGGTCAGAGTATTTGCCCATGTGTCACCGGAGCATAAAGTACGCATTGTTTCAGGATTTAAAGAATTAGGAGAAATTGTTGCTATGACAGGGGACGGGGTCAACGATGCACCATCTCTAAAGTCGGCAGATGTGGGAATTGCCATGGGAATGGCGGGAACAGATGTTGCGAAAAATGCAGCAGATATAGTGCTTACCGATGATAATTTTGCTACGATTACCAAGGCAATCGCTCAGGGAAGAAGTATTTACGAGAACATCAAAAAATCAGTACTGTTTTTGTTATCTTCGAACTTTGGAGAAATCATTACCATGCTTGCAGCGGTAGCACTTGGACTTGCAGCACCGTTAAAGCCAAGCCATATTTTGTGGATTAACTTGATTACAGATTCTCTCCCGGCACTGGCGTTAGGAGTGGACGAGGAAGACAATCGAAATGATATGAATCGTCCTCCCCGGTCAAAAACAGAAAGTTTATTTGCAGGTGGCGGCTTAAGCTGCACCATATTTTATGGTATCCTGATTGCAATGATCAGTACCGTAGCATTTTTGCATTTGCCAATACAAATGATGCTTTCACAGAACATGGAGTTTTCATTGGAAAATCTTCGAACCTTGTTTGCGAATCAAGAGATGCTGAGCAGATGTCAGACTTATGCCTTTACCGTACTTGGAATGTCACAGTTATTTCATGCCATAGGAATGCGCAATGTAGAGTGTTCTGTATTTGCCATGAATCATCTGAAAAATAAATTGATGATACTGGCATTTGTAATTGGAATCGGATTACAGTTGATGGTGACAGAAATTCCGTATTTTGTAAATGCATTCGGCACATGTGCTTTGTCAGGGACAGAGTGGGGCAAACTTTTAGGATTGGCGGCAATGCCCCTTTTAGCACATGAAGTATTGGTGTTGCTTTCCAGATTAAGTTCAAAAGAGTTTCAAAAAAGCTAAAAGTATCAAAAGAGCACCACTAACCCAGCAAATATTTTTTTGTGTATGGCAGGAGAGCTTTTTCCCAAGGAAACTGCCGGTAAGAATGGCGAGAATCCCCATGAGAAAAGAAGCAATAATTGCAGCAGGAATGGAAAAAGGCGGAAGAGCCGCACCAATTCCCGCTGCCGCACTGTCAATGGAAAGTGCAAATCCAAGAGAAAGTGATTCTCCAGGGGAGAGAAATTTGTCCCGGTCTTTATCAGCCTTGTCCGCATGGTCACAGCAGGAATGGTCAAAAAGCTTGGTAATGCCAAGAAGCAGTAGTACTAAAAAGCTGATAGTGCAGGTTTGTCTAGGTGTGAGTAATCCGGTTAAAAGGTTTCCGGTAAGCAACGAAACCGCCAGTATCAGACTGGAAATAGAGGTAAGAATACAAAGAGAAGAAAGCGGAATTCGTGTTCGACTGACACCATAAGCAAATCCCGCGGCAAAAGCATCTATAGAGATTGCGGTAACCAGCAATAAGATTTCTAAAATAAATTCTAACATGGTATTTCACCGAATATATTGTTTCTTTATGGTATTCTTTTTAGAATGTCTATGTTCCCAAAAAATCATTGAAAAATCCTTAGAAAGTCACTGAAAAATGGTTAAAAAATAGTTAAAATAGTATTGAAATATGACGATATTATTTTTATAATGAAAAATAATCAAAGCATATTAAGAAATGGAATTCGAAAGCGGAAACAAGGAGGAAATAACGATATGCGGTCATTTATAGGACAAGGAACAGGGAATGCAAAAAATGCAGTACAAGAAGCAACACGAGGATTAGAGTCACCGGAGGCAATTATTTTTATTGCACCCTATGATATCGTAGGCGAAGTGGCAGATTTACTGAAAAAGCAATATCCTAATACACCATCCATTGGAACCATAGGAACCAAACTTGTAAATGGACAGGTGGGGGATAATAATGTATCTGTTTTAGGATTATTTTCAGATGCCAAGGTAAGATGTGGTGTAATTGAGAACATCAGTGAATGTCCTGTTGCATCCATAGGAAAATTGGAAAAAGATATTTCAGCAGTTTCGCCGGGACATGGAGATACCGTATGTCTGGAATACTGCACAGGAGAAGAAGAAAAGCTGGTAACAACCTTTACCTCCTGTTTTGAAAAAAAGGGAATTCAGTTGGCAGGCGGAACAGCATTCGGAGCACCGGAAGGAAAGGCATCTGTTGTAGCATATAACGGAAGAATCTATGAAAATGCATGTGTGTATGCACTTATTAAGAATACAACCGGAAAAGTAAGAGTTTATAAGGAAAATATTTATAAGAAACAGGCTTCTAATATCTCACACTTTGCTACCAGGGTAAATACTTCCAAAAAGGCATTGATTGAATTGGATGGAAAACCGGCAGCGGAAGTTTATAGTCAGGAACTTGGAATTTCCAAGGATAAAATCGTTGATAACGTACTGAAAAATCCAATGGGACGTGCCGTAGGGGATGAAGTGTTCATTTCATCCATGATGGGCATGGAGCCAAATGGAACATTAGTAAATTATAAGCGCATTAATAAAAACGATTGTATCTATTTTCTGGAATTAGGCGAATATCAGCAGATAGAACAGGAGACAAGAAACAAGATTCAAAGCGACATGAATCATATTTCGTTAGTAGTGTCAATTGACTGTATTTATCGATACTTACTTTATGATGGAGAAGGGTATTTTGCAACATATGCCAAGGATATGGCATCCCTTGGAAATCATATGGGAGTTGTTGGCGGTGGAGAACAATGCAATAATCAGCATGTAAATCAGACTATGGTTTGTGCGGTATTTGAATAGGAGGACTATCATGTTTGGAAAGAAAAAAACAGAAGAGATACAGGAAGTAACAAGGGAATCTTCCATTGGAAAAAAGGAAAATATAAATGAATATTTAAAATCCATGTCATACTTAAGCAAGTTCGTAATGGATAAAAAAGAAGCATTAGTTGAAGAAGAAGCAAAAACAGTAAAGGAAATTGACAATGTTCGTGAGTCTTATAACGAAGTAATTGAAAACAATGCGAAGATTAGTGAATCCGTTGATAATTTCCAAAAAGAGTTTGCAAAAATCGGAGAAATATCAGGAGAATTTAACGGTGTTATTCAGAATGTTACGGAAGTGTCAAGTGATGCATTGCAGGATATTCAGGATTTAAAGGAGAGTTCAGCAAAAGTAGAAGTTCAGTTTGAAGAAATCGGAAAGATTTATGACGAATTCCAAAAACGATTTGATGAAATCAAGGCAACTATGATGAATATTGTTGGAGTAGCAAATCAGACAAATTTATTGGCATTAAACGCATCCATTGAAGCAGCAAGAGCCGGAGAGCATGGAAAAGGATTTGCAGTAGTTGCAGATGAAGTAACCAAGTTATCCATCGGTATCAAAGAGTTAGTAGGCGATGTAAATAAAAGTATGGAAGGACTGCAAATAAGTTCCGAAAGCCTTACCAGATCTTTGGAGGGAGTAAAAGAGGCGTTGAATACTTCCAAAGAACAGATGAATAATACTGAAGGTATATTTAATGAAATCAATGAGTCCGTATCCGGAGTAAAAGATGTACATAGAGGAATTAATGAAGTAGTAGACCAGTGTAGCGGACAGGTTGATTCTCTTCAGAGAGACATGCAGACATATGAAAATCACTATGCGCAGGTTATGGAAAATATCAATGGATTAAAGAGCCTTATGACACAGAAAGGATTTATATACGAAGATATCTCTAATATGATGGAACAGACAGAACCGTTACTTAAAAAGATATCCGGTGAAATAGAGTAATATGCAGATAACATACCCAGATTATTATAAAAAATTTTCCTGTACAGCAGATAAGTGTATTGACACCTGTTGTGCAGGATGGGGGATAGGAATAGATAATAATACATTGTATCGATACAGCAGGGTGAAAGGTACATTTGGAAATCGACTGAGACAAGAGATTGATTGGCAGGATAAGTCTTTTCGCCAGCACGGCAAAAGATGTGCATTTTTAAATAATCAAAACTTGTGTGATATTTATACCAATCTTGGAGAAGAGGCATTTTGTACTACTTGCAGACGTTATCCAAGACATATTGAAGAGTTTGAAAATATTCGAGAAATTTCTCTTTCTATGTCATGTCCGGAAGTGGCACAAATTATATTAGGAAGTTCGGAAAAGATAACGTTTATCGATAAAGAAAAAGAAAGTCCGGAAGAAACTTACGAAGAATTTGACTTTTTTCTGTTTGATAAATTGATGGATGCAAGAAGTTTTCTGTTAGAATTATTGCAAAACCGCGCATATTCCATTGAATACAGAATCGGTATAGCACTTGGATTTACGCACGACATGCAAAGACGCATCCGGAATCAGGAGATTTTTGAGATTGATGAGTTAATTGAAAAGTATCAGGCACCACATAATACCCAGCATTTGATGAAACGATTGGAAGGTTATCGGAATAAGGGAAAAGAAAAAATTCTTCTTATGGATGAAATGATGGAAGCCTGGAATCGAATGGAAGTGTTAAATGCCAAATTTCCAAAGAGGGTAAGGGAAGCCAGAAGGACACTTTACGAGAGGGGAAATATTTGGTATCAGTCACAATTTCAACTGTTCCGTGAACACATTTTAAATTATCCGATTATCTTAGAAAAGTTAATGGTGTACTTTGTATTTACCTACTTTGGCGGAGCAGTATACGATGAAGATGCTTATAGCAAAATGAAAATGGCAGTATTAAGTACGCTGTATCTTCGTGAATGGATGATGGCACATTGGATAAAAAATGGAAAACAGTTGACTTTGCCACAAATGGTAGAGATTTGTTACCAATATTCCAGAGAACTGGAACATTCGGACTTTAATCTAAATACCATGGAGAAAATGCTGGCAAAAGAATCCCTGTTTTCCATGAAGAATTTTTTTACAGTTATTATGAATTAAAAATCATATCGGAAGTAATATCTTTGAGAGAAAAGGCACCACACATTGTCATGGTGTCTTTTA
Source organism: Roseburia sp. MSJ-14 (assembly GCF_018918225.1). NCBI lineage: Bacteria > Bacillati > Bacillota > Clostridia > Lachnospirales > Lachnospiraceae > Roseburia > Roseburia sp. MSJ-14. The sequence continues at coordinate 159,269 of NZ_JAHLQD010000019.1, read as the reverse complement.
ATTCGTTTCCAAGCTTTTCAATATAAGCGGCAACGCCTTCTTCTCCGGCACCGTAAACAGCAGCCACAAAAGGTCGCGATAAAGAAAAATGTATGTATTTCCAGCTTCAATATCCTTTATAATATTTTCACGGCTGTGAAATTCACAAAACATATCTACAATTTCTTTCAAGTAGTACTTTGGATAGACCACTTTGATAGTGTCCTGTACAAGTGCATATACTTTTTCTGTGTCGGATTTCTTAGCTAATTTCAACTCCATATCCTTTTCCTCCTTGTAAATATAATAAAAGCACCATCAAACAATATTCCTATCATCTGATGGTGCAAAATTTACTTGCAATATATTTAGTATGAAAAACTTTCCTACTATTAATTTTGTTTCGTCCTATAGAAAATCAAATTCTCACAATGCAATATTTTTCCATCAGCAATAAATCCAATTGCCAGTGATAGACGGGATTGACAACATAATCATTTTATATTGCCTTCGCGGACATAATTATGCTATAATTATATCAAAGAAAGGGGTGAATATCATGCCACTTATTATGCCTATTAAGGATTTACGCAATACAACCGAGATTTCTAATATCGCACACAAGGAACAGGAGCCTATTTTTATTACTAAAAACGGATATAGCGATTTGGTTGTGATGAGTAGTGAATTATACGATAAATTTGCAAGGATGAATCGTATCGACCAAGCAATCTTCGAATCCGAGCAAGAAATTGCTAACGGTGCAGAAGCAGTTGACGCAGAAAAAGTTTTTGCAGAATTGGAGAAAAAACATTTTGGATAAATACAAGGTAAAAGTCAACCCCAGAGCAATCCGTGAATTAGACCACATTTACGAATATATTGCAAATGAGAAATTGGCTCCTGCGAATGCCAAAGGACAGGTAGACAGAATTAAGAAGTCTATTTTAAGCCTAGATACATTTCCACAGTCCCATCAAGAGCGTAACGAAGGCAGATATGCCGGAAAAGGCTATCGTCAGTTACTGATTGATAATTATATTGCCATTTTCCGCATTAATGAACCATGCAAAACAGTTTATGTAGTAACAATACAGTATCAAGGACGAAATCTATAAAACAAGCACCAAATGATATTATAAATCATTTGGTGCTTGTTTTGAATTTACGCGAAGCAACGAGCCAAAGTCCGTGCTTGCACGAGACCTTGGCGACTGCCGCAATAACTTGAGAATTATTTGCCATAGTTCCAACGAATCCTCCGCATCTATACATATCTGCATAGTCCCGTCAAGGTAAAGACGAGCATACTCCACAGGGTTGCCTATTGCAAGGGCATTTAGCGCACACTCTGAATTAGGTGTAGTCTTTAGCCATTCCTCTGCCTTTGCACAGTCAATCCTCTTTTCGGTAAAATCTAAAAAGCATTTCATTCAGTTCACACAGTCCATTTATATTGTGTTATAATTTGTTATGTGATTTTCTTTCCTTTATTTTTGCCCTTATGAGGGTTCACAAAGCCTTGTAAAACAATATAACACAAGGGAATACATAAAGGATAGCTCACTTACAGAAAAGTTAGTGTTTATAAGGGTTATCAGGGAATTTATTAATAAAATATAACAGCTAATGAAATCCTTAAATTATGTAATTACACAATCGGGATTTGTTATCGCATATGTATTTCTGAAGGAGGCGATATAATTGCTATATGAATTAAAGAATCTTGCAAAAGTTAATGCTATTTTTGAAGATTGGCATGAAACATTAATTTATTCGTGTCTTCAAAATGTAATGGGACATATTTATGTTACGGATTTAGAAAATCCTAAGTCAGCATTTGCATTTGTTGGATGTTTTTGCTTTTATGCTGGAGAACCGGACAGAGAACTTGTTGAAAGCAAACCGGATGGTTTTATTATCATGGTGCCACAGAATGAGGATTGGGCAAAGTTGATGGAAGAATGTTTTCAAAATGCCAAACGGGTCATTAGATACGCGATTAAAAAGGATACGAGATTTGATAAAGAAGCACTAAAAAGGAAAATAAAAGAACTTCCCACAGGATATGAATTAGCAAAGATTGATTCTGATATATATGATAAGTGTTTAAAGAATCCTGTTACAGTAGATTTTGTCTCTTCTTTTGAAAATAAGGAGCAATATTTGAAGATGGGAAAAGGTATGGTAATACTAAAAGCTGGTGAGATAGTTGCCGGAGCCTCTTCTTATACCAGATATAATGAGGGAATTGAGATAGAGGTAGACACTGTAGAGGAGGAGCGGAGAAAACACTTAGCAACTATTGCATGTTCTGCTCTTATACTAAGTTGTTTGGAGGAAGGACTCTATCCAAGCTGGGATGCTCAAAATATGAATTCTGTCCGATTGGCAGAAAAGCTTGGATATGAATTTGATTATGAGTATGTTGCATACGAAGTTGTAAGTGATGCAAGAACGCAGTAAGCAAATATTACTTGTTACAAACTTAGTTTTTTCAAGAGATTGTGAGAAATTTGATAATAAGATATAATAATTATTAAATTCCTTAGAACAGGTGAAATCTTAATCAGAATTGAGAGGATAGTAGAAATGGATTTTAAGAATTTATTACAAGCTAAAAATCGTGACGAGTTATGACAATGGCTTTCGGAAAATTATAACAAAGAAGATGAATGTTGGGTAGTTGTAAAGCGTGGACGCCCGGTGGATAATGGGACTTTTTGGTATATAGATGCAGTGGAAGAAGCAATGTGCTTTGGTTGGATTGATAGTACCACAAAGAAAATGGATAATGGCATAACTGCACAAAGATTAGCACCTAGAGGGAAAAATAGTGTATGGTCTGAACTAAACAAAGAACGCTGTCGTAGAATGGAGAGATTAGGACGAATGACAGACGCTGGTCGTGCTGTGTTGCCAGATATGTCAGAGAAGGGATTTGTAATTGATAAAGATATTTTAAGTGCACTGCAAGCTAATGCAGAAGTCTGGAAAAAATTTTTGAGTTTTCCACCACTCTATCAGCGTGTGAGAATTGATACAATTCAGATTAAGAAAAAGCAACCGGAACTGTTCCAAAGTCGCTTACAAAAGCTTTTGGATAACACCGAGGCGGGCATTATGTATGGCGAATGGAATGACAATGGGCGTTTGCTTAAAGAATGATGGAGGAAATAAAAAAATGATTAAAGCAAAACTAGAAATAGGTCAAGAAGAAGTATCTGCATTAAGAGAGATTATGATGGCTAATCCTAAGAATGTGAAGAAAAGGAAATATGTTAGGATATTCAGTGTCATTATGGCAATTGTTATGGCTATCTGTACAGTGGTTTGTTTTTTAGAGGATGCATTCGGATATTCATTGCTTGGACTGGTATTTATAATATTTTTGGCATGGGTAACGCTAGGTGGTGCCACTTTTTATCAAGATTTTATTTACAAAAAATTGCAAAACAAGACAGATGGTAAGTTAAAATCAGGAATGCGTGAATACAGTTTTGACCTTGATGGTGTTACTGTAACATCAGAAGTTGGCTGCGGTTTAAACAAATGGGAGGCATTTAAATGCTGGGGGATATTTAAGGAATATGTTTATTTAAAAAGAATTGATAATCAAATGATACTTCTGAAAAAAAACGATTTGTCGAAAGAGGATTATGAAGTGCTGTTGTCACTTTTAAATACTTATCTTACAGAGGAAAAATTATCCTGGCGTAATGCCAAAACTACTTCTTTGTAGTAGTTGCGACGGTAAAGTTTGCTATACTGTATACGGTTCTTAAGCTATGAAAACTATGAGAAACACACTTTGTGAGTTTCTCATTTTGGATTTGAGCGTATCAGGGTCTTTAGAATCTCGCAGACATACATATCGTGGTAATCACGCTTAGGATAGTAATAATCTTCTACATTTTTATCTAAGAATCCTTTTGAAGTATAAGGTTGGCGAAATAGACAGCGGCAAAGAAATACGGTATGGGCTTCCTCAAAGTAAGGAATTTCCTCATAGTAGGAAAGGGTGAGACCACTTTTGGTAATTTTATCTTCCTCTCTTCCGGAAGTGCGTCCGAGATAGCCTAGAATTTCCTTGTTTTTTTGGGTGTTATCAAAAAAGGAAAGAGACAGAATTTGGGATGCTTCGATAAAGTCATGGGTATATCTTTCGGGACGTACATTAATGTAGGCAACGTTTTTTCGGAACATATGTCCAAGAGCACCACTGGCGGCAGTCATCGTATTTACTTTTCCATTGATTGCGGAAGTAATAAGGAACCAGTCGTCTTCAATCATGGAAAAAGGGTTTATCAGAATTTCTTTTGTTTCAATTTCTTTTAATTTCATAAAAGTATCTCCTTTTGATTTTCTATGTCATCACTGATAGAAGAAGTTTCAAATTGATAAAGTTTATAAAGTGTAAGGGCGGTGTAAAGATTTATAGCATCTTTTAAGTGTTGTGGATAAAATCCGGTAATTTCTCCGATACGATTTAAGCGGAAAAGCAGGGTATTTCTGTGAATGAAAAGTGCCGCAGAAGTCTTGGTAATACTTTGGTCATTTTGAAAAAAAATTTCCAGAGTCTCTAAATACATGCTTTTTCCATTATCTTCTTTTAACAGTTTGCCGATAATAGATTCCCAATAGCGAGAACGCTGCTTTTGAGAGAGATTAAAAAGCAAGTGTTCAAAGTATACATCCGTAAAGGAAGAAATCTTAGTGTCACGCTGCAAAGCTTTCGGAATTTTTAAAGCCGAATTGGCACATTTATAGCGGTAGTGAATTTGAGTCATATCTTCGGCAAAACCGCCGATTCCAATTCGATAGCCAAAATCGAAGGTCTGCGACAGGACAAAATCCAGATTCGTAACAAATTTGTCCATAAAATGATTTTTATCCCCATCCGGAGTGGAAGTGTATGGAACCAGAAAGGTAATTGCATTGGGAATATAAACCAGATTGATATGAAGATAATTTAATTTATATGCAATATTTTCCAAAAGAGTAGAGATACTTTTTTCGTAATGTACAATTTCTGATTCATAGTTGTTGGAAAAATTATTTTCAAAAGTACAATTAAAAAGTTCTGCAGTTATCACCAGATAAGATTGATTTAGGTTAAAATGGTGGAGCTTAAGCTGATGATGAAAATAGGATTCATTATTGAACCAGGACTCTGTCAATAAATGGGTAAGAAATTCATTTCGAACCTGTGTCTCTGCATTCAGGGTTTCCTTTAAGTGAAATTGCTCAATTAAAAGTTCGGTGGTGCTTTGAATCATTTTTCCGATAGTAGCAGCCTGCTCTCCGGCACCAACTCCGATGACACCGATAATGTTGTCTTTAAAATGAATGGGGAGCGAAATGCCGGGAATTACATTTGGATATTTTTTTGCTTCTTCCTTATCAATGGTATATGGTTCACCGGTTACAAGTACCTTTCGTGCCCCCATATGTGTTTCGCCGATTCGGGTAGAATCGTTAGAAGCAATAATAACTGCATTGGAATCCATAATATTAATATTGTAATCAATGATTTTAGAAGTATAATCAATAATATACTGCGCAAGTTCTTGACTGAGTTTCATGGCATTACCTCCGTAATTAATTATAAAATTGTGCATACACACAGTATATCATAACAAAAATAGCGGAAAAACAAAATATTATTGTGCAAAACCACAAATAATGGCTTTATCCTCTGGGCTTTCGATGGCTGTAACAGCGGCAGTTTTGACGGCTTTAATCATAGTGTCTAAAGACATCGAAGGCATAAACGGATCTTTTCCGGCTATCATATCAGGGGTATAAGGTACATGCATCATCCCGGCTTTTATATTTAAATGATGTTTGGCAATGTAATTCAATGTTCCGTACATAAGCAGGTTGCAGCAATAGGTTCCGGCAGAATTGGAAATATAGGCAGGAACGCCTTCTGCATGGAGAGACTGCATAATGTTTCGGATTGGAAGTGTAGAAAAATAAGCCGCAGGACCTTCTGCATCAATGGTTTCATTTAATGCAAGGTAGCCTGCACTATCAGGCCAGGGAAAATCTGCCACATTAATAGCCACTCGTTCAATAGAAATAGAAGCTCTTCCATAGGCTAATCCTGTGCAAATTACAATTTCAGGATCAAAACAATTAATGGCTTTTTCCATAGTTGAAATACATTCATGACGATTTACTGGAATTTTTGCGAATTGAAAGGTATAATCTTTATAACGGCAGCCGTTTAATGCCTGTGCCAGTTCTAAGGAAGGATTGGTGGTATCGCCTCCAAATGGTTCATAACCTGTAATAAGTATATCTTTTGACATCGTTGTGTTCCTCCTTTAATATAGATAGTGTTTTTCGATGCCTTTATATTGTCATAGCGGGAAAAAAGTGTAAATTGTTTAAATGCACAATTGTAAAAAAGCCTTATTTTAAAGAAAAAGCAGAAGAAACAGAAGAAAAATAAAGGAGAAAAGAGTAGATTGTGCAGGAAAAACAATAAAAATAATAAGATATTTGCACAATTTACAAAAAAAATGAAAGGCAATAAAATAGCATTAACAGCAAGGCAAACAAGAAACAACACCTTCTGAAACAAAATAGCGAAAGTATGTATACAAAGATGTATGACTAAGAAAAGTCATGCATTTTTTTTATACCATAAGAAATACCATGTTACATGAAAGTGTGAAAGTACATGTGAAAACCAGAAAGGAGAGAATGTATATGGCATATGTAAAAATTGAAATAAAAAATCTGTCAAAACATTATGAAGATACCTCTAAGGGAAAAAGAAAAAAAGATGTGGTAGAGAAGAAAGTAATTGATGATTTAAATTTAAAAATATACGCAAATGAGTTTATATGTGTATTAGGTCATAGTGGCTGCGGGAAAAGCACATTGTTAAATCTTATAGCAGGTTATATTAAACCCGATGAAGGAGAGATACTTGTAAACGAAGGAAAAACAAAAATCACAGGACCTTCCAGAGAGCGAGGAGTAGTATTTCAGGAGCACGCATTGTTTCCATGGTATACCGTGGAACAGAATATTGGATTTGGTCCGAAAGTGGCAAGAAAGAATAAGGATGAGATTAAAGAAATTGTAGATAAATATATTTCCATGATTGGGTTGGAGGAGTTTCGGAAATCTTATCCGGATCAACTTTCAGGAGGTATGAAACAGCGAGTAGGAATTGCAAGAGCATTTGCAAATGAGGCAGATATCCTATTGATGGATGAACCCTTTTCTGCATTGGATGAATTTACCAGAGCAAATATGCAAAAGGAATTACTCGGTATCTGGAAAAATAATAAATCAACAGTGGTATTTATTACACATAGCATAGAGGAGGCTGTAATATTAGCGGATCGTGTAATCGTTATGGGTGAGGGACATGTACTCACGGATACCGGAATTGACGTAAAACGAGAGGAACGTACAGTGGAAAATCCAAAGTTTTTAGAGTATGTGAACTTCTTTAAAGAGTTTATTCAGGATGATAACAAGTAGGAGGTATTTGCGATGAAAAAGAAAAGAAATTACAACAGTATGTTGGTAAGAGGTATTTCGATTTTAGCATTTCTTATAGTATGGCAATTGTTTTGTTTTTATAATGCAACGGCTCAGGTAATAAATCCCGTATTTTTACCCGGACCAATCGATGTTTTTAACACAATGCTGAAATATATAAAAGACGGAACACTTTTAGAACATATATCAGCAAGTATGATTCGTATTTTAAAAGGATATTTTCTTGGTATTTCCATTGCAGTTGTACTTGGATATTTCATGGCAAGGATACGAGTTCTAAATGATGTGTTAGATCCGCTGCTGGGTATTTTTGGAAGTATTCCTCCGTATGCATTTTGTCCATTGTTTATTATTTGGTTTGGTATAGGAGAAATGTCTAAGATTACATTGATAACCTATACAACACTTCTTCCTATGATTGGCTATGTAGTTCAGGGCGTAAGAAGTGTGGATCCGCTTTTGATTCGTTCTGCAAGAAGTCTTGGAGCAAGCGAAGGACAAGTATTTTTCAGAGTATTGGTACCATCAGCAATGCCGTTTGTTTTAAATGGAATGAAAGTTTGTCTGGGACTTACATTTTCAGCCCTGATTGTAGCAGAAATGATGGGAGCAAGCACCGGACTTGGTTACATTATTGTAAACGCAAGAAACTGGTTTTTGGTATCAGATATGTTTTTATCTCTAGCATTGATTGCATTGATTTATACCGTTATAAAACAGATTATTTGTTTCATAGAGAAAAAAGTTTTGAAATGGAAGAAATCAGGAATGGATGCTATAGAGTAGGGTGGTGTAAGAATGATGATATTATACGATGGAATCATAGTAACGATGGATTCTGAACGCAATATTTATAAAAATGCAGCACTTGTTATAGAGGAAAATAAAATTAAGCAGATAGGTGATAAGAATACGATTTTAGAAAAGTATAAGGATAGCGAGATAAGTAAGATATCCTGTAAAGGAAAAGCAATTTTTCCGGGATTTGTAAATACCCATATCCATACCGCACAATCCATTGTAAGAGGAGTAGCAGAGGATTTGGGAAGAGCACCTTCTTATACAGCGCTTGTACCGCAAGGGGATGATTTAAGTGAGGAAGAAAGTTATGTGTTCAGTTTGTTGGGAGCAGCTACAGCACTTCGATTTGGTTCTACACTGATTGGAGATAATTATGCACATAGTAAAGCAAATGCGAGAGCTTTTGAAACTTTGGGGATTAGAGCGGTAGTGAGTGAGCGTGTGCATGATATGGTTTTTGGAAAACTTGCATCAGGAGTATACGAAAAAGACGAAACGCTGGGAAATGAACTATTTGAAAAAAATATGGAATTGTTTGAAAAATACCCGGACAAGAATGGACTGATAACTCCCTGCCTGGGTCCCCATGCTCCGGATACATGCAGTAAAGAACTGTTACTTCGGATTGCAGACATGGCACAAAAGCATGAAGTACCTATTACTACACATCTGGCACAGAGCCAGCAGGAGCTTGACAGAGTCAAGGAGGTATATGGAGTTTCCTCTACAAAACTTATGCAGGAATGTGGGCTTTTAAATGATCGTTTGCTGGCAGCACATGGAGTGTTTTTGCAGGAAAAAGATATTTGTGAGCTGGGAAAAGCAGGGGGCAACATTGTACATATTCCGGAAGGAAATGCCAAAGCCGGTGCAATTGCAGATATTAAAAAGATAAAGGAAAAAGGGATAAATGTTACCATTGCAACAGATAATGGAGCTGCCAATATGATTGAAAATATGCGTATGGCATTGGTTGCCGGAAGAATTCGAAACCACTGTGTAGTAGAACCAAAACCGGAGGAAATCCTGACGATGGCAACACTAAACGGAGCGAAAGCATTGCACATGGAAGAAAAACTTGGAAGTCTGGAAGAGGGAAAACTTGCAGATATTGTGATAATAGATTATGACAATTTGCATATGACACCATGTACGAATGTGGTTGGAAACTTAGTTCATCTGGGACTGGGGAATGATGTGGAAACAGTTATTGTAGATGGAAAAATTGTTGTAGAACAGGGAAAAGTTTTAGCCATAGAAGAAAAAGAAGTAATGCGTGATGCAAGAAGAATTGCAGAACTGAAATGGTTAAAATCCAATCCTGATTTGGAAAAGAAATGGATGTATATATTTTAGAGGAGGAATATTTATGAAAAAAGTGTTATTTGATGAAAAAGAGCAAAAGAAAATCGGGATGTTGACACCATCGTCCAATACCACATTAGAACCCATTTGTTCTAGCATGGTGTGCGGATTGGAAGAAATGGTAACGATGCACTACGGGAGATTTCGTGTGACTAAAATTTCATTGGAAGAAGATGCATTATCACAGTTTGATACAGCACCGATGCTGGAAGCGTCAAAACTTCTTGCAGATGCAGATGTAGATGTGATTGCGTGGAATGGTACTTCCGGTGGTTGGTTAGGATTTGATGTAGACAGAAAGCTGTGTGCAGAGATTGAAAAAGAAACAGGTATTCCGGCTACTACCAGTATGTTATCACAGTTAAAAGCCTTTCAGCAGTATGACGTAAAAACCATTCATTTGATTACGCCCTACACAGAGGATATCAATGAGTTGCTGATAAAAGAGTATGAAAAAAGCGGAATTAAGGTAATAAATTCCGTATGCTTAGGGCAATTTGTAAATCGTTCCTTTGCTCTTGTATCTCAGGAAAAAATACAGGAAATGTTTCAAGAGGTATGTAAAGATAAGGCAGATGGAATCAGTGTTGTTTGTACAAATCTTCCGGCAATGTGGAGTGTTCCAGCAATGGAAGAAAAGTATGGAATTACAGTATATGACACCATTAACACCGTCGTTTGGGACGCAATGAAAATGGTAGGCATAAATCCGGCTTTGGTAAGAGGCTGGGGAGAACTTTTTAGTAAGTAATCAGGAAAATGAAGGAGGAAACATTATGAAAAAAGCAAGATTATTTGTAGCAGTGACATTGGCAGTAACACTTCTCGCAGGGTGTGGAAGCGGTAGTAAGAATTCTAAAACAGGAACAACAGCAAATGCATCGGGAAACACAGTGTCCATAGAAAATGGTGAAGTAGGAGAGCCGGAAACAACGGATGTTACACTTTATGGTGTAAATGACCTTCAGATTTCAGCAGCGATGATGATTGCAGAAAATCAGGGATATTTTAAAGAAGAAGGTTTGAATGTAGAGTGTGTTTATATGGCGAATGTGCCGGAAATTGCAGCAATTATGGCAAATGGAGAAGCAAAGATTGCATGCGCGAATAATTATTCAACTCCTACCTGGGTGTTAAACGGAGCAAAGTGTAAGGTAATAGCACCGACCTGTAATATGGGTGGAACACAGTGCCTTCTTTTAAGAGACGGAATTAAGATTAAATCAGCAAAAGACCTAGAGGGATTAACGATGGGAATGGTTTCCGGTTCTACACAGTATGTAACTTTTCGCAATATGTGTAAAGAACTTGATTTAGACCCGGAAAGTTTTAATATCACAACACTTCAGTTTCCGGATCAGTTATCAGCACTTTCACAGGGACAAATAGATATTATGGCAGTTCCGGAACCATGGGTGACAAAGGCACAGGAAGAATGTAATGCAACACTTCTTTGCAGTGGTACAAAGTCTTATATTCCGGGAGCAGAGGGAGATGTACTTTGGTGTAATATGTATGCTACCATTAACGCAAATGATGATTGGGCAGCAGAGAATCCAAATACAACAGCGCATATGTTATTAGCAATTCAAAAGGCAACAGATTTCATTAATAATAATCGTGATGAGGCAGTTAAGATTTGTGCAGAGCATATCGGAATGTCAGAAGAAGATACAGCAAAAATTATGGATGAAAATGTGTATGCTTATGGGGTAGATGATTCCTATGTGGATACAGCCATTGCATTAGAGGACTTTATGGTGGAAGAAAATATCCTTCCGGGAGGTCAGAGTGTTCCATTTGCAGATTATCATGATTTTAGTATTTTAAGAAAAGTAACACCGGATAGTTATACAGCAAAAGAAGAATATTAAAGTAGCTGGGGAGTTTTATAACTCCCCATTTTGAAAGGATGCATTCTATGGAAAAAATGGATTTATTACTGACGAATGGAAAAATCGTCACAACGGATGAAACATTTTCAGGTGTTATCGGAGTAAAAAATGGAAAAATTGCATTTATTGGGCAGGATGCTTTGGGAATGGAGGCTGAAAAGATAGTAGATGTGGCTGGAAAGTATATTTTACCGGGTGTAATTGATCCCCATATTCATTTTCAGGATCCGGGATTTACAGAGCGTGAAGACTTTATGCATGGAACAATGGCGGCAGCAGCAGGAGGCGTGACAACTGTAATTTCCCATCCGCTGGATAACCCACCAACCACAACCTTTGAGGCATTGAAGGTAAAAGAAGACAGTTACGAGGGAAATGCGTATGTGGATTATGCCATTCATGTGGGAGCCACTTCTGAGAATATAGAGTTATTACCTGATTTATGGAAAAAGACAGGAGCAACAGCAATCAAAATGTTTATGTGCTTTTCCGTAGCAGAGTTTCCGTTTGTACAGGATGAGGCAATGATAAAAGTCTTGGAAAAGGTTGCACAAATCGGTGCAGTTGCCATTATTCATGCTGAGAATGACGGTATGTTAAAGGCAATGGAGGAAAAAGTAAAAGCAACAGGAAGAAAAGATGGGGTTGCCTATAATATGACACATCCTGCCGAGGCTGAGATAGAAGCGATTCAAAGAGCAGTTTATTATCTTGAAATCACAGGAGCAGAGGGTGTAATTTTGCATGTAAGTACAGCCAAAGGGCTTAGAATTATCCATGAAGCAAAAGAGCGCGGGGTAAAAGTATGGGCAGAATCGGCACCACATCTGTTTCAGTTTACGGTGGAGGATATGGTGGAAAAAGGCCCGTATCTTAAATTTTCACCGGTTATGCATGATAAAGCCAACCAAAAGGAAATGTGGGAACTGATAAAAAAGGGCTATGTGGATTATATTGGAAGTGACCATTCTCCGTATACATTGGAAGAAAAAAAGGCGGGAGAAGAGGATATCTTTAAAGCACCAAATGGTATTCCAGGCGTAGAAAGCAGTCTTGCTGTATTTTTAAATGCGGTCAACGAAGGAAAAATTACGTTGAATCAGTTGGTGAAGATGACCAGCTATCATACCTCTAAAATATATGGATTATATCCTCAAAAGGGAAGTATGGCAATTGGAACAGATGCAGATTTTACAATTGTAGATTTGAATTTGAAGAAGGCTCTTTCCTCTACTGATTTAAAATCAAAGTGTAAATGGTCTCCTTACCTTGGAATAGAATTAAAAGGTTGGGCAACCATGACCATTGTACGGGGCAATATTGTTTACAAAGACGGAGAAATTACAGGCAAAAAAGGATATGGAACATATTTGAAACGTGCAAAGTAATGGAGTGTGAATCTATGGATATGATGTTAAAAGCAAAAGAAGATATAAAAAGAAGATTGGAATATTTAAAGACATGTACCATAGCGAATGGCAAAGGTGTAACCAGACTGCCGTTTTCAGAGGAAGCAAGAAAAGCAGCAGAATATTTAAAAAAAGAAATGGAACAGGCAGGGTTAGAAGCTTACATTGATATGGTGGGAAATGTCAGGGGATTTCTTCCGGCAGAAGAGCCGGATAGTCAGGTGATTATGATGGGTTCTCATTATGACACGGTAAAAGAAGGGGGAGAATATGATGGAATCGCAGGTGTTGTTTGTGCTATCCAAGTAGCGGATTTCATGAAACGAAGTGGAAAAAAGCGAAAATATGCGTTGGAGATTGTAGCCTTTAATGATGAAGAAGGGATGATGTTTGGGTCAGGATGTCTTGGAAGTAAAGCATTGACGGGACAGATTGACCAGGATTACATTACAAATCTGACGGATGAAAACGGTATCAGTATTCGAGAGTGGATGATAAAATGGGGCTCTGATCCAGATAAAATAGAAGAATTAAAACTGAATTTAGAAAACATTCGAGCGTTTTTTGAAATACATATTGAACAGGGACCTGTGCTTGATACCACAAAGCAGGAAATAGGAATTGTAAACTGTATCGTGGGACTGCTTCGTTGCATGGTTACCGTAGAAGGTCGGGCAGATCATGCCGGAACAACGCCCATGCATATGCGTAAGGATGCCATTGAAATTGCATCTAAAACCATTTCAAAGTTAGATGAATTTGCATTAGAGGAGCAAAATGGCTCGGTAGCTACCTGTGGATTTATCAGAGCATATCCCAATGCAATGAATGTAATAGCTTCGAAGTGTGAGTTTACCATGGATATTCGTTCTCCCAAGGATATTTCCATAGAAAATATGAAAGAGAAAGCCGTAGATTTATTAGAATATCATACCGATAAGGTAGGTGCAAGTTATAAGTTTGATACAAAACTTCGACAGAAACCGGTTTATATGAACCAAAGATTGATAGATATGCTGAAAGAAAAATGTGAAAAGCATCAGTATCAATACAGGGAAATGACAAGTGGGGCAGCACATGACGCAATGGTATTTGCGGATAAGGTGGATACCGTTATGGTATTTGTGCCAAGCAAGGATGGAAGAAGTCATTGCCCGCAGGAATATAGCAGCTATGCAGATTTAGCCAAAGCAACCCAGATAGTGTTTGAAACTATCTGTGACATGATGAATGAAGAATAAGAAAAGGAGAAGAAAAAATGAAAATTAGTTTATTGGAGCCAATAGGTGTTACAAAGGAAGTAATTGACGAGCTTGCAAAAGGGTTTAAAGAAAAAGGACATGAATTTGTTTACTACGATACAAAGACAACAGATGTTCAAGAGCTGAAAAAAAGAAGTGAGGGTTGCGATATTGTAATGATTGCAAATAACCCGTATCCCGCAGAGGTAGTGGAAAGTGCAGATGCATTAAAGATGTTGTCAGTTGCATTTACCGGAATTGACCATATTGGTGTTGCAAAGTGTAAGGAAAAAGGAGTTATGATTTGCAATGCAGCAGGATATTCCAACCAGACCGTAGCAGAACTGGTGCTGGGAATGACCATTGATGCATTGAGAAACGTAGTGAAAGCAGACAGTGTTGTAAGAAGTGGCGGAACCAGTGCTGGAATTGGCGGAAAAGAAATATGCGGAAGAACCGTTGGAATTATAGGGCTGGGTAGAATTGGTCTTATGACAGCAAAATTGTTTTTAGCATTTGGCGCAAAGGTAATTGCATATAACCGAAGTGAATCAGAAGAGGCAAAAGCACTTGGAATAGAATACAAGTCTTTAGAAGAAGTGCTTTCTGATAGCGATATTGTTTCACTGAATCTTCCGTTAAATGACGCTACAAGAGGATTTATTTCAAAGGACAGACTGGCACTGATGAAAAAAGATGCCATTTTTGTAAACTGTGCAAGAGGACCGATTGTGGATAATGAGGCACTTGCAGAAGCCTTAAATGAGGATAGGTTAGGATTTGCCTGTGTGGATGTATTTGATATGGAACCACCACTTCCGGGTGAATACCCATTGCTTCATGCAAAAAATACATTATTGACCCCGCATCAGGCATTTATCTCCGAAGAATCAATGAAGCGGAGAGCAAAAATTGTATTTGATAATGTATATGCTTACTTAGAAGGAAAACCGGAAAATGTTTGCAAGTTATAGAGAGAGGGAATAAAAAGGAGGGAGCACTTAGATAGGAAAAGTGCTCCCTCTTTATAAAAGGGTAAATATGAAAAGCCTATGTTAAATTATCCCATAACAGCTGTTACATGAACGGATTTTCCAACCATGTTGCTGTCGAATGGAATTGTATTTCCGGAAACTTCTTTGCCATCTACAATGAGCTTAGCAATGCCTTTTTCTACATGTTCCGGATTTAATACTTCAATATGATAATCAATTCCGCGGAAAGTACGAGCTACTTCAAAGCCCTTTAAGTTCTTTGGAATACAAGGGTCAATCATCAGTCCGTCATAGTCAGGACGAATACCTAAAATAAACTGAGAAACATTTAAAAATGTCCATGCAGCAGTACCGGTTAACCAGCTATTCTTTGCTTCACCAAAGTTTGGTGCATCTTTTCCGGCAATCATCTGAGAGTATACATAAGGCTCAGTGCGGTGAACCTCACTGATTTCTTCCAGATAAGCAGGACAGGTTCTGGTGTATACCTGCCAAGCACGGTCACCACGTCCAATCACAGTTTCAGCAATAGAAATCCATGGATTGTTGTGGCAGAAGATACCTGCATTTTCCTTATATCCACCTGGATAAGAGGTGATTTCTCCAAGCTCTACATGGTATTTTGTATAGCATGGCTGTAACAATACGATACCGTATTTTGTATCCAGATATTTTTCTACAGATTCCATAGACTTCTGGCAAAGTCCCTGGTCTTTACCGATTTCAGCCATAACACAGAAGCCCTGAGGCTCAATGAAGATTTTACCTTCTTCACAGTCTTTAGAACCTACTTTATCGCCATGTGCATCATAAGCACGCATGAACCATTCGCCATCCCAGCCGGCTTCAATAACAGCTTTTTCCATAGCTGCAATTGCTTTTTCGGCTTCCACAGCTTCTTCTTCCAGTCCGCGATGACGGCAGATTGTAACGTAATCTTTACCATAGCGAACAAACATACCTGCAATGAAAATAGACTCTGCGACAGGTCCTTCGGAAGGACCGAAGGTCTGGAAGGATTCACCCGGTTCTTCCGAGAAACAGTTCAGGTTCAAACAATCGTTCCAGTCTGCACGACCAATCAATGGAAGTTTATGTGACCCAAGATGTGTAACGGTATATAAGAAGGAACGGCGCAGATGTTCCATAAAGTCAGTTGCTTTAGAATCATCATTGTCATAAGGAGTACGTTCATCTAAGATAGTGTAGTCTCCGGTTTCCTTGATATAAGTAGCAGTTGCTGCAATAAGCCACAGTGGGTCATCATTAAATCCACTTCCGATATCAGCATTTCCCTTTTTGGTTAATGGCTGATACTGGTGATATGCGCTACCGTCTTCAAACTGAGTTGCAGCAATATCAAGGATTCTTTCTCTTGCACGGTCCGGAATCAGATGTACGAAACCAAGTAAGTCCTGACAGGAATCACGGAATCCCATACCACGGCCAATACCGGATTCAAAGTAAGAAGCAGAACGGGACATATTAAAGGTAACCATACACTGATACTGGTGCCAGATATTTACCATGCGGTCAAGCTTCTTTTCTTCAGAAGAAACACTGAAATGAGAAAGTAAATTTTCCCAATAAGAAGCTAATTCCGCTAAAGCAGCATCTGCCTTTTCAACCGTATTGAATTTTTCTAATAATGCTAATGCAGGTGCACGGTTAATCTGGTTTAATCCCACCCATTTTTCTTCCGGTTTGTTTTCTACATAGCCAAGAACGAAAATCAAGTCTCTGGATTCTCCCGGCTGTAAAGTAATCTTTAAATGGTGAGAACCAACAGGAGCCCAGCCACTTGCAACAGAGTCACCGGATTTTCCGTTTACAACTACGGCAGGTGCAGAGTTTTCGCCATAAGCACCAAGGAAGGTATCACGATCGGTATCGAATCCGTCAATCGGAGCATTTACCGCAAAAACAGCGTAATGATTTCTACGTTCTCTGTATTCTGTCTTATGATAGATTTCAGAACCGTGAACTTCTACTTCGCCGGTACTAAAGTTACGCTGGAAGTTTGTCATATCGTCCATAGCATTCCATAAGCAAAATTCTACATAAGAGAATAAATCAATTTCTTTTAAGCCTTTGGACATATTTGTAAGAGTCAGTTTGTTTACTTCACAAGAAGCTCCAACCGGAACAAAGTCTGTTAATACAGCGGAAAGTCCGTTTTTGCTTGCTTCAAAAACAGAATATCCAAGGCCATGGCGACAGCAGTATGTATCAAGTTCTGTCTTGCTAGGCATCCAACCTGGATTCCAAATGGTATCGCCATCCTTAATATAGTAGTAATGTCCATTGCTGTCATAAGGTACATTGTTGTAACGATATCTGGTTAAACGAAGAAGCTTTGCATCCTTATAGAAACTGTAACCACCACAAGTATTGGAAACTAAAGAGAAGAAACTTTCGCTTCCAAGGTAGTTAATCCATGGCAATGGTGTCTTTGGGGAAGTGATGACATATTCTTTTCTGGTATCATCAAAGTATCCGAATTTCATAATAAAATCCTCCATATATTATTTTATATATTGTTAATAATGTTCCGAATATCATAATTGTTGCAAAAATTCTAATTATTGCGAAAACGATTAAGCAAATTGGATTTATGGTTTGAGTATAGGGCATAAAAAATGAAAAATCAATGAGAAACCGCTGAAAAATGGTAAAATCAGCGGTTTAAACAAAAAAGCCGGGAGAATCTATACAAAATGCTTAAAGGGAGGAAAAGAAGCATAGTTTTCGGTTGTATTTAATATAAGGAAGAGATGTAAAATGGTAGTTGTAAAAGTGCACAAAAACAAATAGAAATAAATGTGAAAAGTGTGGAAAAAGTAAAAAAACAGTTGATTTTTTACCAAAATGAGCATATAGTAAAAGTACGAAAACGATTAAGTAATTCGTTTGGATGAAATAAAGGAGAGTACGCTATGGTTTCGTTAAAAGATATAGCTCAGAAATGCGGAGTGTCAGCAGCAACAGTAAGTAAGGCACTGAACAACCAAAAAGATATTGGAGAAGAGACAAAAGCAAGAATTAAGAAAGTGGCAAAAGAAATGGGATATTTACCTAATTCAGCAGCCAGAGCTTTAAAGACAAAACGTTCTTACAATATTGGAGTACTGTTTCAGGATGATGCCAGAAGCGGTTTGACACATGAGTATTTTTCCGGAGTGTTGGATGGAATTATGGTGGAAGCAGAGAGTCAGGGATATGACATCACCTTTATCAATACTCATTCAGAAAAACGACAGATGTCGTATTTAGAACATAGTCGTTATCGTAATTTTGACGGAGTGGTTATTGTATGCGTGGATTTTAATAATCCTGGGGTGCAGCAATTGATGAATAATAATCGAATACCGGTAGTTACTATTGATTACCTTCATCAGAATTGCACAGCAGTAAGTTCAAATAATGTAAATGGGATGGAAGAACTGGTACGCTATATATACGGAAAGGGACATCGGAAAATTGCTTATATTCATGGGCAGGATTATTCCTTTGTTACCAAGGAACGTTTAGCAAGTTTCTATCGAATGATGGAAGAACTTCAAATAGAAGTACCGGAGGCGTATGTGCGAGAAGCCAATTATTTGGAAACAAAGGCAACCGCGGAACATACGAAAAAATTATTAGAATTAAAAGAAAGACCGACTTGTATTATCTATCCGGATGACACATCTTTGATTGGCGGATTAAATGTAATCAACAGCAGGGGATTACGAATACCGGAGGATATCTCAGTAGCAGGGTATGACGGAACAAAGATTTCGCAGATGTTACGGCCAAGACTTACAACGATTCATCAGAATACAGCGAAGATTGGAAAAGAAGCTGCGGATCACCTGATCGCCCAGATTGAAAAACCGAAAACGGCTCTTATAGAAAGAGTTGTTATAGATGGAGAACTTCTTATAGGAGAATCTGTAGGAGAAGTACCCAAACAATAATATTTTTCATTATTATCTTAAGGAGGAGGATTTACAATGAAAAAGAAAGTGGTAAGTGCATTATTATGTATCAGTATGGTAGCAACTATGCTGGTAGGTTGTGGCTCAAACAACAGCAAAAACACAAACACAAACAATACAAAGAAGGAGGAGAGTACAGGCGGTGACACCAGTAGTAGCGACGAAGGAAAAGTCTTAAACATTTACTGCTGGAACGAAGAATTTAAGTCTCGTATTAAAGATCATTATCCAAGTTATGAAGAAGTGGATGCAACCACCGGAAAAATCGGTGATGTTACTGTAAAATGGAACATTACACCAAACGATGACAATGCATATCAGAATAATTTGGATGCAACATTATTAAAACAAAAAGATGCAGCAGCAGACGATAAGATTGATATCTTCTTAGTAGAAGCTGACTATGCATTAAAATATGTTGACACTGATTATACAATGCCAGTAAAAGATCTTGGACTTACAGATGCAGATTTGGCAAATCAGTATCAGTATACAAAAGATATTGTTACCGATTCTAACGGAGTATTAAAAGGTGTTTCATGGCAGGGCTGCCCAGGTGCATTATTCTATAACCGTGAAGCAGCAAAAGAAGTTTTCGGAACAGATGATCCTGCACAGGTTCAGGAACATGTAAAAGATTGGACTGCTTTTGATGAAACAGCAAAAGCAATGAAAGAAAAAGGATATTCCGTTATGTCTTCTGTAAATGACAGCTATCGTGTATATTCTAACAATGTAACTTCTAAATGGGTAGAAGATGACAAAATCAACATTGATGATAATATCATGAAATGGGTAGATGATTCTAAGAAGTTAGTAGATGCAGGTGAAACAGGAACTTATGAACTGTGGAGCGATGACTGGAAGAAAGGTTTCTATCCAGAAGGAAAAGTATTCTGCTACTTTGGACCTGCTTGGCTTGTAAACTTCAGTATGGCTGCTGATACCGAAGGAAGTATCGGATATGAAGGCGGCTGGGGTGCTACCGAAGGACCACAGGGTTTCTTCTGGGGCGGAACATGGATTTGTGCAGCAGAAGGAACAGATAATGCAAGTCTTGTAAAAGATATTATGTATCAGATGACATGCAAAGAAGATGTTATGACTGAAATCGTAAAAGACGATGATGACTTCGTAAACAACAAACCTGCAATGGAAAATATGGCAGCTGATACCAGCTACTCCAGCAAAGTTTTAGGTGGACAGAACCCACTTAGCATCTATTGTGCAGGTGTTGAAACCCTCGACTTAAGCAACCTTTCTGCATATGACCAGGGATGTAACGAAGAATTCCAGAACGCAATGAAGAATTACTTCGAAGGAAATGCAACAAAGGAAGAGGCATTGGATCAGTTCTACAAAGCAGTAGTAGAGAAGTATCCAAACTTGTCTTACTAAGAGCTTGAAGTCAATCTTATGGCAAAAGGTAAAATAAAGTAAACAGTAATGCAAGAGAAACCATGCCTGTCAGGCAAGTAGAGAGGCAGGCATGGCTTTTTCTATCAATGGAGAGTTCCGAGAACGGAAGTTTTTTCCAGCAACGGGTACAGTGCTGACAGCAGCTCTGCCGAACCTGGTGTGAAGATATGCTGTGAACACTGTACCAAAAGCCAAAGGAAAAGGAGGTTTAAGATATGAAGAAGAATGCGAAAGCAGTCAGATATAATAAGTGGGGTTATATCTTTTTGATTCCATTTATGGTAGTCTTTGTAGTATTTCAGTTGATACCATTGGTTACAACGATTTACAACAGTTTTTTTGAAAATTATATGACAGGCTTGCTTCAGGTAGGTCCGAATTTTGTAGGTTTAGAAAATTATAAAAAGTTATTTGAAGGCGGAGATGTTTGGATATATGCGAAAAATACCATGATTATGTGGATTATGTGTTTTATTCCACAGATTTTCTTATCCTTGTTATTGGGAGCATGGTTTTCGGATGTACAATTAAAATTAAGGGGTTCCAGATTCTTTAAAACAGTTATGTATTTGCCAAACCTGATTATGGCATCTGCATTTGCAATGTTATTCTTTACATTGTTTTCCGATAATGGTCCAATCAACTCTATGTTGATGCAGATTGGATTCATTGATACCCCGTATAAATTCCTTTCTAATGCAGGAAGTGCCAGAGGATTAATCGCACTTATGAACTGCCTGATGTGGTTCGGTAATACCACCATCCTGTTAATGGCAGGTATGATGGGAATTGATACATCACTGTTCGAGGCAGCAGAAGTGGATGGAGCAACATCTACACAGGTATTCTTTAAGATTACCTTACCGTTACTTCGCCCAATTCTGGTATATGTAATGATTACATCCTTACTGGGTGGCTTACAGTTATTTGATGTTCCACAGATTTTGACAAACGGAACCGGTGATCCAATGCGTTCTACTATGACCCTGATTATGTTCCTGAATAAACATTTGTACAGCAAGAACTATGGTATGGCAGGTGCATTATCTGTAATTCTGTTTATTATCAGTGCAATCTTAAGTTTCTTAGTATTTAAGGTAACTGGTAATGATAAGAGAAGGGGGTAATTATTATGGAAAATCAAAAGAAACAAAAAGGCATGAGTATTCATGCAAGAAGACTGATTGCCTATATTGTCCTTATTGTTGTTTCATTCTTCTGTTTGTTCTGGTTTTATGTGTTATTCATCAATGCCACCAGATCCAATGGAGAATTACAAAAAGGATTTACACTTATTCCAAGCTCACATTTGCTGACAAACTGGAAGAACTTAGTAAACGGTACATTGCCAATATGGTCCGGTATGCTTAACAGTATTATCGTGTCATCCTGTAGTGCAGTATTGTGTGTATACTTTTCAACTATGACGGCATATGCAATTCACGCATATGAGTTTAAACTGAAAAAGTACATTTATCCATTTATTTTAATGATTATGATGATTCCAACACAGGTAACAGCTCTTGGATTCGTTAAGTTGGTATCTAATATGGGATTAGAAGATTCCTTGATTCCACTTATTGTACCAACCATTGCTTCCCCGGTAGTATTCTTCTATATTAAGCAGTACATGGAAAGTTCTCTTCCACTGTCATTGATAGAAGCTGCCCGTATTGACGGAGCAGGAGAGTTCCATACCTTCAATGCCATTGTATTGCCGTTAATGAAACCGGCAATTGCAGTACAGGCAATATTTACATTTGTAAGTAGCTGGAACAATTACTTTACACCTGCATTGATTTTACATGATGATAAGAAGAAAACACTTCCAATTCTGATTGCACAGTTGCGTGCAGCAGACTGGTTGAAGTTTGACATGGGTCAGGTATATGTAATGATTGCATTCTCAATCTTCCCTGTTATCATCGTATACTTAATCTTGTCAAAGCATATCGTTCAAGGTGTTGCTTTAGGAAGTGTAAAGGGATAAAAATAGAATCAGAATTAATAGCGTAGCAGTTTTGAGCTGTTACGCTATTTTTTTAGTCATAGATGACACCACGATAATTTGAGGAACTTGCAAAGCGTGTTTCTCATAGTTGTGAATAGCCGGAAGAAGCCCAAAATACGGTTTAGATAGTTTCGCTAACTGAAAAAAACAAGGAAAAAGTTTCGTAAGAAATACACAAAAATTTGTGTTTTCAATGCGAAAGCATAAAAAATATATGAAAAGTGTACAAAAATACAATCAGATAAAATGAGAATTTTATTGAAAATAAGGGAAAACGTTTACGCAAATTCAAATTGACCGTAGTTTGTAATATGCCATATAATCATCTTATCAAAAGCAAAAGCGCGCAATTGCTGGTGATGTCAGAATGAAAAAGGAGGAAGGAATTTATGAGGAAAATAGTTCAAAAGATGTCAATGCTATTGTCAATGATAGTGATGATGATGGTAGTATTTCAAATGCCAGTAAAGGCTGCACCAGCAGAGGATATGACAATTATTTATACACAGGTTCCGCAGGATTGGAAAGAACCTTGTATCTGGGCATGGGATGAGGATGGAAATAATGCCTTTGAAGCGTGGCCGGGTGAAACAATGAAAGCAGATAGTAGTAATGAAGGTTGGTATTATGCTTGGGTTCCAAGTTGGGCTAACCATGTAATTATTAATGGTAATGAGGGAAATATCCAAACAGAGGAAC
The DNA here is from genome assembly GCF_018918225.1 of Roseburia sp. MSJ-14. NCBI lineage: Bacteria > Bacillati > Bacillota > Clostridia > Lachnospirales > Lachnospiraceae > Roseburia > Roseburia sp. MSJ-14. Next base: position 135,948 of record NZ_JAHLQD010000019.1, on the reverse strand, counting down.
AGATATTGGAAGGTAAAAATACATGGATTACAGTTGCCTCAGAAAAAGAAGTAGCAATTTCCTATGAGCAGCAGACCACAGGCGAGATACCAGAATATGTGGAAACTTTTACAGTACATGCAAAAGTAGCGGATAGTTGGAAAGAACCAAATCTGTGGGCATGGTCAGCACCGGACGGAACCAATGTATATGATGCATGGCCGGGTGAACCTATGACAGAGGGAGAAGACGGTTGGTATGACATGGAAGTTCCAACTTGGGTGAATTCTTTGATTGTAAATGCTAACAATGGAGAAGTTCAGACGGAAGATTTGTCTGTGGATGCAGCAGAAATCTGGATTACTGTTGAAGAAAACGGCAGTTTTGATTTTACCTATGATAATCCAGAACAAAAAGAAATTGGAACTATTAAGGTAAGAGTTATGGCTCCGACAGATTGGAAGGAACCAAATCTGTGGGCATGGTCAGCACCGGATGGAACAAATGTGTTTAGTACATGGCCGGGTGAACCATTAGAAGAGGACAAAAACGGTTGGCTAAAAAAAGAAATTCCGGGTTGGGTGAATTCACTGATTGTAAATGGAAACGATGGAAGTGTTCAGACCTCAGATATTTCCATTGAAACGGGAAAAGATGTGTGGTTAGTTGTAAAAGGTCCGGAAGAGGCAGAAGTGTATTATGAAGAACCACAGGTAGAACAGCAAAAAGCAGAAACAAAGGTTGAAAATAAGAAAAATGACGAGACCACAGAAAAGAAAAATGATATGACAATAGTTTGGATTATTGTTGCTGTGGCGGCTGTAGCCGTGGTAGTTACAGGCATAGTAATCGTAAAGAAAAAGAAAGAAAATTAGTTAAAACCGGGAATTAATCAGATGCGAGGAGGAACAAAGATGAAGAAAATGCTTGCAGTATTGCTGTGTGTAGGAATGACAGTGGGGATGCTTAGTGGATGCGGAAAAAGTGGTAAGCAGGAGAAAAAGGATGATGTAACAACAATTACTATTTGGCATGATAAAGAAGATGCCGTGGCAGAAGCACTTCAGGAAGAATTGGAAAAATTAGAACCGGAAGTACATGTAGTGCTGGAGAAAAAGAGTGATTTGACAGAGGCATTAAAGGTAGTTGGAAATGACCCAAAGGCTGCACCGGATATGTACTTTTTTGCTCACGATAAAATTGGTGTTTATGCGGAAATGGGAATCCTCGCACCAATTACAGACATTATTCCAAAAGAAGAATTGAATGACTATATGGATATGACACTGGAAGCGGCAACCTATAAGGGAGATATTTATCAACTTCCAATCTATTACGAAACATTGTTGTTTATGTACAATCGTCTTTATATGACAGATGAAGAGGTACCAAAAACCACAGAAGAACTATACGCTTATATGAAAGAAAACACGCAGGGGGGACATTATGGATTTGTAGAACAGCATAGCACCCCATATTATGCAGCGGGATGGATATACGGATTCGGTGGTTATCTTATTAATGCAGATGGAGAGCCGGGGCTGGATTGTGATGAAACTATACAGGCATTGAAATATCATAAGAAGTTTGTTGACCTGATGCCGGGAGAGACAGAGTATGCTACAGTGAATACCTTATTCAATGAAGGGAAGGCACATGCAACTATTGCAGGACCGTGGCTGATTCCTACTGTAAAAGAAAGTGGTATGGATGTGGGAGTAGCAGCAATGCCGATAATTGATGAAACAGGTAATCCAATTTCACCATATACAGGAGTTCAGGGAATTCAGGTATTAAAATATGCAGCAGAGAATAAGAGTGAGGCAGTAGAAAAAGTGCTGCGACAATTAATGGAACCGGATATTGGAGTGAAACTGGCCCAGGCAAGTGGATGTGCACCGGCAAATGAGAAATGCTATGAGATGGAAGAGGTCACCAGTGATGACGTAGTAATGGCAATGAAAGAAACCGCAGAAAATGCAGTACCTATGCCAAATATACCAGAGATGGATGTAATGTGGACAGTAACGGGAAATCTTTTAACGGATGTAAATATGAGTGGTAAGGATATTAACGAAAGTGCCAAAAAGGCGCAAAAGGAAGCGGAACAGCTTATTGAAAATATGAAATAGACTGGAAGGTGACGGAACTTTGAATAACAGAAAAAAGAAATGGTCAGAGGTAGTATTTTCCTACCTCTGGTCAGCGCCATCCTTGATATTGATTTTATTAATTGTTATTTTTCCGATTTTATATACAGGTTATATTTCTTTAACTAATATGAATGTATATCATTGGAATAATTACGAAATCATTGGATTGGAAAACTATAAAGATGCATTGTTGGTATTTGATAATGGATTTTTAACTGCACTACTTTTAACGGTATTGTGGACAATTATTAATATGATATTACAGCTGGTAATTGCCTTTTTAGTGGCAAGTTTATTAAATTTAAAAGGCTTAAGACTTCGAAACATTTATCGAACACTTTTGATTTTTCCATGGGCGATGCCAGGATATGTATCCATATTGTTATGGAAGACAGGAATGTTTAATTCTCAATTTGGATTATTAAATCAATGGCTGGAGAAGTTTGGAATCCAACCGGTAAGATGGTTAGGAGGAAATGTTTCTGCATTTCTAAGCTGTACCGTAGTAAATCTTTGGCTTGCACTGCCATTTATGATTACGATTATAGATGGAGCACTTCAAAGTGTAGACAAAAGTTATTACGAAAGTGCATTGTTAGATGGTGCAAGCTGGTTGAAAAGAACATTCTATATCACTATACCATTGATTAAACCAATTATTGCGCCATCTGTAGTAATTACAACCTTTACTACATTTAAGCAGTTTGATGTTATTTATTTGTTGACACAGCAGGTAGGAGCTAAGACCGGTGCAGATATCCATACAATTCTGACCTATGCCTATGAAAAAGCATTTATTACCAATAATTATGGATATAGCTCTGCAATTTCAATTATTATTTTTGTAATATTGATTGCTTTTTCTGTGATAACCAATATAAAGCCAAAGGAGGAACGACAATGAGAAGGGCATCAAAGAAAAAGAGAAGAGAAAAAATAGGGCTTTTGACAGCAAATGTAGGTCTGATAGTGCTTTGTTTTATTGTATTAGTTCCGATTTTGTATGCAGTATCAGTTTCTTTAAATGCTGAAAATAGCCTTTTGAGTTCAGACTTTTCTTTTATTCCGAAAAAATTTACATTGGATAATTATCGTGCAGTGTTTATGGATGAACCGGTACTTCATTGGCTGAAAAATAGTTTGATTCTTGCTATTATAACGGTGTTTATTTCTCTTGGAACTGGTATACCGGCAGCGTATGTTTTTTCCAGAAAAAATTTTCCTGGAAGAAAAATCATATTGCAGTTATTAATTTTGTTATATGCATTCCCATCCTTGTTGTCTATGACGGCATTGTATCGTTTGCTAACCCCTATGGGACTGCTAAATACCAGAGCAGGTCTGGTAATCGTATATACTGGAACAATGGCTGTATTTGCACTTTGGAATATGAAGGGATATTTTGATACCATTCCGGTAGAAATTGAGGAAGCAGCACGCATTGATGGTGCTTCTAATATACAGTTGGTAACGAGAATTGTATTGCCTCTTGCAAAACCAACAATAGCAGTAACTGCTATGATGGTATTGATTTATGTGTGGAATGAATACATTTTTGCAATAAACTTTATGACCGGAAGCGATACTTATACCTTGGCAGCAGGACTTTATTCCTTACAGGCAACAGAAATGAGCGGAAGTTGGCCAATTTTTGCAGCAGCCTCTATGGTAGTATCAATTCCTATTCTTTTAATATTTTTTGCACTTCAAAAGAACATGCAGACGGGTCTTACATCTGGTGGTGTAAAGGGCTGAGAAAGAAAGGTGAGGATGTGAGAAAATGAATAAAAGTGCAGTATTACATATACCAATGTCTCAAGATGCATTTGGAACGGACGAGGAACATGTGACAATTCGTTTGAGAGTGGGAAAAAATGATTTAAAACGCTGTATATTGTATTATGGCGATAGAGCATGCAGATTGACACCTGTAATTTTTACAGAAGTAGCAATGCAAGTAGTGGCGCAGAGTGAGTTGTTTGATTATTATGAGGTACAGTTGGAAAAACCGTATAAGAGATTATGTTACTATTTTAGATTGGAAGACGAAAAAGAGACAATTCTTTATTATGGTGATGAATTTCATACAGAAAATGTAGATGACCGTTCAGAGTACTATCAGTTGCCGTTTAATCACCGGGCAGATATTGTAAGCCCTCCAGAGTGGGCAAAAGATACTATTATTTATAATATTTTTCCGGATAGTTTTGCAACTGGAAAAAATTATATTAGCCAACAAAGTGTGGAAAAAGAGTTCGAGGGAAGAAAAATTCGTGGAAAGCTTGGTGGAACGATTCAGGGCATTACAGAAAATGTAGCATATTTAGAAGAACTTGGGGTCAATGCCATTTATATTAATCCAATTTTTGTGGCGGGAGAATATCACAAATATGATTTGCTGGATTATTTTCATATAGATCCATGTTTTGGAACAAATGAAGAATTTAAAAATATGGTAAATGTATTTCATAATCATGGAATACGGGTTATTATAGATGGGGTATTTAATCACTGTGGATGGTATTTTAAAGCCTTTGAAGATGTGGTAGAAAAAGGAGAAAATTCAAAATACAAAGACTGGTTTTATCACTTAGAATATCCGGTAGTGCGTCCACAGAACCCGGAAACGTACCCTAATTATGAGTGTTTTGGATATGAACGTATGATGCCCAAATTAAATACGCAGAATCCTGAAGTGGAAAACTATTTTTGTAAGGTATGCAGATACTGGTTAGAAGAGTTTAACATTGATGGATGGCGTTTAGATGTGGCAAGTGAGGTAAATGACCATTTTTGGAGAGCCTTTGCACAGACCGCAAAGTCGGTGAAAAAAGATGCTATCTTAATAGGTGAAGTTTGGGAAACCGCATCTCATTGGCTAGATGGAACTATATTTGATTCTACTATGAATTATGATTTTCGGAAACACTGTAGAAGATTTTTTGGAAACGCTTCTATTGATGCAGCCCAGTTTGATGGAAGAATTACCAATATGCGTATGCGTTACAGAAGTCAGACGGTATATGCGCAGTTGAATTTATTGGATAGTCATGATGTGAGTCGTTTCCTTTCACTTTGTGGTGGAGACAGGGAACGTTATCAATTAGCAGTCCTTTTTCAAATGACTTTTCCGGGAATGCCATCGGTATTTTACGGAGATGAACAGGGAATAGAAGGAATTTTGGAAGAAGAGTATCGACATCCTATGAAGTGGAAAGAGAGAGATGCGTTATTTTCCTTTTTCAAAACTGCAATTTCCCTTAGAAGAAGTGAAAAAGTGTTGCGGCAGGGAAGCTATCGGACTGTTCTTGCAGAGAAAGGAAGCAGGCTTTATGTGTATGAACGAGAACAGGAAGGAGAAAAGATTCGCATTTTCCTAAATATGGAAGAAGAAAAACAGGATATCTCACAGTGGTGTTTAGGAGGAGAGATTCTGTGGCAAAAAGGGAAAAAACAAGAGTGGTTAATGCCAAAAGGATTTTTAATAGAACGAAACGGATAGGAAGTAACTAACGTGAAAAGAAGGGAGAAAGGTTATGGCTGCAACAATAAAAGATGTGGCAAAACTTGCAGAGACCTCTACAGCAACGGTATCTAAGGTAATGAATGGTTCCTATTCTATTTCAAAGGAAACTATAAAGCGGGTAGAATGGGCAATGAAAGAATTAAATTATCATCCAAATATGAGAGCTCGTAATTTTGTAAGGCAGTCTACGAGAAGTGTGATTTTTGTCACTTCATTAGGAAGAGATGCAGGCTTTTCCAATCCTCATATGTTTGAAATTATGGCAGGATTGGAAGCGGCGCTTTCAGAGAAGGAATATGCGCTTGGGATAAAAAGTCTTTCCAAAAGAGATGCTATCGATTATGTAAAATATGTGGTAGATACAAAACTGGCAGATGGATTGGTCATTCATGCTTCCGTTATATCAAAAGAATTAGACATGTTGGTGGAAGAATATAAGATACCACATATTGTAATTGGGATGCCGGATTTTCAAAATCATTTTTGCTGGATTGATATTGATAATCGTTTGGCAGGAGAGATGGCAGCAAAATATCTTTTGGAATGTGGTTATCAGTCACTTGCTTTTATTGGAGGAAGAGAAGAGGACAAGATATCCATGCACCGTTTAAATGGCGTATTGTCTGTGTTGAGTGAACATGATGTATTAGTGCCAGGGGGGTATGTGCAACAGGGAGATTCTGTATGTGATAGTGGCTATGCGATGATGGAAGAAGTGTTGTTCCAGCAACAACGGCCAGATGCAATTATTTGTGCAAATAATTATATTGCTTACGGATGCGTCAATGCTTTGCATGATAAGAATATTCAAATACCTCAGCAAATGGGGGTGTTGACATTTGATGATTATCCCTTTTCACGAATTTTAAAACCAATGTTGACGGTAGTGAATATTGATGTGTATGATATGGGATTCCAAACGGGAAAGTATATTCTCATGAAAATAAAGAAACCGAATCTTCATGTGCAGTCTTATATCACCATTCCATCTTTAAAAGTAAGAGACTCAACGAAAAAAGTTTATTGAATTACATGATTTATTACTATGTATCTATAAAATCTTTGAGTTTTAAGAAAAGCCTTGCAGTAAAAATGCAAGGCTTTTTATAGTTTTTAACGTAAAAATCCATCTTTTTATCCTCATAATAAAAAGTTTGTGATAAAATAGTTTTAAACACGGTGGAAGGGGTGAAAAAGGATGAAGGAAAAGTTATATACCATTCCCATTCAGGATGCATTTGCTAAGGATTGTGAATGTCCGGTTTGTGAAATGTATCGTAAGTTAGAAGAAAATGCCATTAACTATACCATTGGTCCTGGTGCCAGTTATATGGAAGAGGATATTCGAACACAAAGTGACAAAGAAGGCTTTTGCCAGAAGCACCTGAAGATGTTGTATGAATATAACAATAAACTGGGGCTTGCTATGATGTTGAAAACCCACATGGACAGAACAATCAAAGAACTAGAACAGGTTTCCAAGGCATCTCTTCCACAACCTAATTCTATGTTTAAAAAGAAAGAAATACCGTCTCATCCAATAACGGATTATATTGAAAAAATGGAAAAAGAATGTTTTGTGTGTGGTTATATCAATCAAACCTTTCAAAGTTATCTGATGACGATTTTTTATTTATATGAAAGAGAAGAAGATTTTCGCAAGCAGTTTACAGAAGCAAAGGGATTTTGTATCAATCATTATAAAGTGCTGTTTCAACAGGCACCACGGTATTTGAATAAGAAGTATCTAGAAACTTTTTTAACTACCTTGAATCAAAGCTTTTTAAATAATTATAAGCGAGTAAGAGACGATTTGGAGTGGTTTATTCGGAAAAATGACTATCGATATAAGGAAGAACCATGGAAGAATGGACGTGATGCACTACCGCGAGCACTAACGAAGGTAGGAAGCATTTGGAATGGAGAAGAGTCATAGTTCAAAAGAATGTTTAAAATATAGAAAGAATTGCAGGAGGAAAGAACAGAAATGATTAATCAGATTTATAAGGAAATGTTAAATGGAAAATCCATTATCAGACAACAATCAGAGTTTGCAACAGAACTTGGAAAAAAGATAGGGTATGAAAATGTATTTGATTATAGTCTTGGCAATCCAAGTGTTCCGGTACATGAGGCATATACCCAGACAATGCTTCAATTATTGAAAACAGAAAGCTCTTCTGATTTACATGGTTATAGCCCGTCTCTTGGAAATACTTCTGTGCGCACAAAGGTGGCAGCAAGTTTGAAGCAAAGATTTGGACTGGATTATGAAACCAAACACATTTTTATGACAAGTGGTGCAGCAGGTGCGATTGCACATGCATTGCGTTGTGTGACACAGCCGGGAGATGAGGTAATTACATTCGCACCATTTTTCCCGGAGTATCGTGAATATGTAGGAAAAACCGGAGCAATTCTCAAGGTAGTTCCGGCTAACACAGAGGATTTCCAGATTAACTTTGAAGCATTTGAAGAAATGATGAATGAAAAAGTGCAGGCAGTGTTAATCAATACCCCGAATAATCCTTCCGGTATCGCTTATTCAGAAGAAACCATTCAAAGATTGGCTAAGATTATGGAAGAAAAGCAGAAGGAATACGGGCACGATATTTTCCTTATCAGTGACGAACCATATCGTGAAATCGTGTTTGACGGAAAGAAGAGTGTATATCCAAGTAAGTATTATGATAATTCATTGTCTTGTTATTCTTTTTCCAAGAGTCTCAGTCTTCCGGGAGAACGTATTGGTTATGTGGCAGTAAATCCAAAGGCAACAGATGCAGATATCATAGCGGTTATGTGTGGACAGATTAGCCGAGGAATTGGACATAACTGTCCCGCATCCAGCGTTCAGCTTGCAGTAGCAGAGGTGTTAGATAAGACCAGTGATTTGTCTGTTTATGAGAAAAACATGAATCTTATTTACGATGAATTGGTAAAACTGGGATTTACCGTAGTAAGACCGGGCGGAACATTTTATATTTTCCCAAAAGCATTAGAAGAAGATGCCAATGCCTTTTGTAGAAAAGCAAGAGATTACAATTTGATTTTAGTACCAAGTGACAGTTTTGGTGTACCGGGATATTTCAGAATGTCCTATTGTATTGATACGGAAAAGGTAATAAGAAGTTTTGAAGCTTTAGAACGATTTGTAAAAGAAGAATATGGAAAATAAGAAAGCGTAAAGAGGATGAAAAAGTGGAAGCATCAGATAGATTAGAGAAGAGAATCTATCTGATGCTTCCATTACTAATAATTTATTAGTCTTCTACTAATGCAGCAGTAATGATTGCCATAGAGTAAACCTCTTCTGCATTGCATCCACGAGATAAGTCGTTGATTGGAGCATTTAATCCTAAAAGGATTGGACCATATGCATCAAAGTTACCAAGACGCTGCGCAATTTTGTATCCGATGTTACCGGCATTGATATCTGGGAAGATAAATACATTTGCATGACCGGCTACTTCATTACCAGGACACTTTGTTTTTGCAACACGAGGAGATACGGCAGCATCAAACTGTAATTCTCCTTCAATTGGAAGGTCAGGTCTTAATGCTTTTGCTTTTGCAGCAGCATTACGCATTTTATCAACATCTTCACCCTTTCCGGAACCAAGTGTAGAATAGCTTAAGAAAGCAACCTTTGGATCAATGCCAAAGATTTTACCACACTCTGCCGCACCAACTGCGATTTCAGCAAGTTCGTCTTCGTTTGGCTTAATGTTAATTGCGCAGTCCCCCATTGCTAAAACTTCATTTTCACCGGTAGCGGAAGGACGTACCAGGATAAAGCAAGAAGATACAATATTGTGACCCGGTTTTGTTTTAATTAACTGTAAAGCAGGACGAACGGTATCAGCGGTTGAATAAGTAGCACCACCTAATAAAGAATCGGCAACACCCATTTTTACTAACATGGTTCCGAAGTAGTTACCCTGTTTTAAAATTTTACGAGCTTCATCCGGCTGTACATTTTTGCTCTTACGAAGTTCACAGAATAAGTTTACCATTTCCTCCATTCTGTCATAGTTTTCAGGGTCAATGATTTGAGCACCGCGGATATTGTAACCGAATTCTTCAGCAGCAGCGTCTACCTTTTCAGGATTACCAATCAGGATAGGAGTTAAAAAGTTTGCTGCTAAAAGACGAGAAGCTGCTTCTAAGATTCTAGGATCAGATCCTTCTGTAAAAACAATTTTTTTCGGGCTCTTTTTTAGTTTATCAATCATCATGCCAAAGCCTTGCATATTCATAACAAATTCCTCCTAATATAAATAAATGTATTTTATAGTCTATTTATAATTTACCACGTTTCAAAATTTTTTCAACGGATAGCGTGTACAAAAAGAAGAACAGATGGGGTTTTTTTGTTTTTTTTTTGGAACATTTTTTTTTATTGAAAAAAATATACTATTTGTTAAAAGTCTGCTCTGCCGCGCTCAATTGGTAAAGTGATATCAGGACAAAAGCATGACTATATAATTCTTCAAAAGAACAGTTCAAAAGGCTGCTTATTTTCCGAAGACGATATCGTATGGTATTGGGATGCTGAAACAGTTTTTGAGCTGTCTTTGCAATCTCGCCTTTGGAGTCAATATAGATTTGAAGCGTTGTAAAAAGGTTAGAGGTATAGCGGGTATCGTAACGCTTTAAAATTTCAATTTGTGATAGACAGTTTGTCATTACATCCTTATTACGACATAAGGGAGCCAGAAATTGCCAGGTGCCAAGCTGGGAGTAACACATCAGAGGTTCCTTTTTGTGACAGCAAACCAAACCGGTGTCCAAGGCACGGGTCAGTAAATCGGTGAATTGCTCTTGTGGCAATGGGGTATCCGCAATGCCTATGGTAAATTGTTCCGGATTTAAGTCAATGGTTTTTAGTAGCCCAAATATTTGTGAGGCAATGTCCACATCTTCTTCCGGAGAAAGAATTAAAAACATACCGTCTTTGTATTTTACATAAGAGTAAGGAAAGATTCCGGTAGGTTGGTAACGTTTATACAATAAACGATGAAAATAGGAAGAAATAGCTGCGGAACCAGAAGAACCGTTTGGAATCAGATATGCCGCGGTCAGTTTGTCTGAAAACGCAGGATTTATTTCGTGGGCAGTTTCCTTATTGGTATGTGGTGCCGGGGCAGTTTCTATTACTTCCTTTAGTTTTTCCTCAAGCATAAGGTATTGCAGTTTTGACTTTAACAATTCATTGGTGCCAACAATCAAATCTTCCATATAAGCATGTTGGAAGAAAAAAATCGGAATGTGGAACTTGTCCGCCATGTGGTATATCGTTTCAGGCAGTTCATGATAAAAGACAGTTTTGATAGCGATTGCAGAAACTTGACGGCGCATAAGCGGTAACAAAGCCTCTCCGATTAGAGAGGAATCATCTTTGGCAAAAAACAGCGAGGTAAGAACAAAGTCTCCTTTGCTGAAAACGTCATAGTTTTTGTTGTAGCTTTCGTATTCTAAAATAACGATGTTTCCCACCTGATTGGAAAGTCCACTTTCTCCTGCTAATAATTGGAAATCATCAAACAGAGTCATAGAGAGTAGTTCGGTTACTGGTATCATGGTATCCTCCTAAAAAACGTATTTTTATGCATGATTCTCAAATAATTATAAAAAAATACATAAAAAATGTAAAAACTAAAAAAATAGTAGCATTTTTTTGTAGAAAAGTAAATAAAAAGACGGTTGAAAGGAGAAGGATGTGCGATTATACTCAATAAGTAAATATGGTAGAGCAAAGGCGCTTAGTTATACGGTTATTCGTATATCTAGGTGCCTTTTTGTATAGAAAGGAAAGTGCAATGAGTAAATTTTTATGTGAAAAATATAAGAATCTGGAGCCCTATGTGCCGGGGGAACAGCCAAAAGATAGGGAATACATAAAATTAAATGCCAATGAAACATCCATGCTTCCATCACCAAGGGTATATGAAGTGTTAAGAAGTGGACGAATGAAGCGACTTGGATTCTATGCGGATCCGGATGCCTTAGAGCTTCGTAATGCAATCGCAGAAAAATATGAGGTAACTGCGGATGAAGTATTTGCCGGAAATGGTTCAGACGAAGTACTTGGAATGATTTTCCTTGCCTTTTTTGATGAACATTCTAAGATAGCATATCCGGATATCAGTTATGGATTTTACAAGGTATTTGCAAAATCATTTGGAATTGACGGAACAGCAATTCCTTTGAAGGAAGATTTTACGGTAGATGTAGATGCCTTTATTGCAAGTGGCAGACATATCATCCTTGCAAATCCCAATGCACCTACCGGATATGTGTTGCCTGTTTCTGAAATAGAGCGAATGGTTGCATCGGATGAAAACAGACTGGTAATTATCGATGAAGCATATGTGGATTATGGAAATGAGACTTGTATTCCTTTGACAAAAAAATATAAGAATCTCATTGTAGTGCATACCATGTCAAAATCAAGAAATTTAGCAGGTGCACACATTGGATATTGTATAGCAGATAAAGAACTCATTAAGGATTTAAATGGAATGAAATATTCCTTTAATCCATTTAGTTTAAGTGATTTTTCTATTGCCGTTGGAACCGCAGCCATGAAGGATAGTGCTTATTATGAAGAATGTGCAGCCATGATTATAGAAGAAAGAGCGTATTTGAGTGAGGAACTTCGAAAGCTGGGCTTTGAAGTATTAGAGTCTCATACCAATTTTATTTTTGTACATCACTCTGTGATGCATGCCAAGGAGTATCAGGAAAAATTGAAAAATGCAGGAATTCTTACAAGATATTTTCCCCAGGAGAGAATCGATAATTATCTTAGAATTACCATTGGAACCAGAGAAGAGATGGAGGCAGTGGTAGCAGCAACCAGAGATATTTTACAAAAGGCGGCGGCATAGAGATGAAAATACTAATTAGCGATTATCCGGAAGAATTAAATCGAAATCTGGCATATGAAAAAGAGTTGTTCCTCCATCAGCTTCCCATACAAGAAAGTGATATTGAAATATATCCATATAGAAATGAGTCAGAATTTTTGGAACATGTAAGGGATGCAGATGCACTGCTGACAGCATTTTTACCGTTAGGTGAGTCTGTGCTTTCCAAATGTGAAAAGCTCAGATGCATAGGAATTAATGCAACCGGATATGGAATTGTGGACATGAAAGCAGCGGAAAAGTACAACATTGCAGTCTGTCCGGTGTTGGAATATTGCACCAACGAGGTGGCGGAGCATACACTTGCTTTAATGAGCGCATTGTTTCGTAATTTAAAGACCTATATGGAAAAAGTGGAACAGGAGCATATCTGGTCTTATCAATCGGCAGGTCCAAATCAGCGTATGGCAGGAAAGACCCTTGCGGTTTTTGGACTTGGAAGAATTGGAAGAGCAGTGGCAAAGCGGGCGCAGGCATTCGATATGAAAGTAATAGGAGTAGATTTATATTTTCCAAAGGAAGAAGCAGAAAAGTTAGGGATTACTTTGGTAGATAAGGAATATGCCCTTGCCCATGCAGATGTAATTACCAACCATATGAATCAAACCAAAGAAAATGAACTTTACTTTTCCTGGACGGAATTTGAAAAAATGAAACAAAAACCATTTTTTCTCAACGTAGGAAGGGGAAGTGCAGTGTCTGAGGAGGTATTGGTTCATGCGCTGGACACAGGAAAAATACGGGGAGCCGCTCTGGATGTATTAAAGAGCGAAACCCCAGAACTGGAAGGAAATCCATTGCTGGGAAGAGAAAATGTAATACTGACTCCCCATGCAGCATTTTATTCAGAGACTTCCATGCAGGAGTTACAGCGAATTACCTGTGAAAATATTATTTTCTTTTTTCAGGGAGAATATGAAAAAATTCAGTTTTTGGCAAATCCAACCGTATTAGAAAGGGTGATGGAAAAATGACACATATGGCGGAAGAAATGAAGACGCTGACAGAACAGTTGATATCTGTTGGTAGTGTAAATGGTACCTTTGGAGAAAAAGAAGTAGCACTTTTTATTGAAGGATATCTACGGGAAATTCCGTATTTTAAAGAACATCCAAATCAGGTTATCGTACAACCGTTAGAGAAAGACACTCTGAATCGTAGAAATGTGTTTGCTTTGATAAAGGGAGAGAAAAATCATACAGAGGAAACGATTATTTTTCATGGACATATGGATACAGTAGGAATAGAGGATTATGGCGGACTTAAGGCATATGCATGGAATCCCAAAGAGTTGAAAGAAAAAATGCTTGCCATGGAGTTGCAGGAGGAAGTAAGGAGAGACTTAGAAAGTGATGACTGGATGTGCGGCAGAGGAGCCTGCGACATGAAAAGTGGAGTAGCAGTTTTTATGGTGCTGTTAAAATATTTTTCCAAACATGTGGAAGAACTGTCCGGCAATATTTTATTATCCGTCAATCCGGTAGAAGAAAATTTACATACTGGCATTATTGAAGGGAGAAAAGTGCTGGAGGAATTGCAGGAAAAAGAAAATCTTCATTATATATTGGCAATTAATAATGATTATACTTGTCCGCTATACGAAGGAGACACCAATCACTATTTGTATACCGGAGCAGTGGGAAAACTGTTGCCATGTTTTTATGTGCAAGGAAAAGAAACCCATGTGGGACAGTGCTTTGAAGGATTCGATGCCTCTGTAGCAGCTGCAAAACTGGCAGAAAGAATTAGTTTGAATACAGAATTTTGTGACGTATATGAAGGAGAATCCACTTTACCGCCAAGTGTGTTGAAATTAAAAGATTTAAAAGATTTTTATAATGTGCAGACTGCATTTAGTGCGTTGGTGTATTTTAACTATTTTGTGCACAACGCTTCCATGGAATCCATTGTGGCAAAGCTTAAACAAGCGGGAGAAGAAGTTTTTGCAGAGATGGAAAATAATATGAATGAGCAATATACAAAGTATTGTAAAATTTCCAAAACAGCAGGAAAAGAGATTCATTACCATAAGAAAGTTTATACCTATGAAGAACTTTATCAGGCTGTAACAGAAAAAAAGTCAGAAATAGAGAAAAACAGGGTAATAGAGGACATCGAAGAACTGACGAAGCAAGAGGAAGAAAAAGGAACGGATAAGCGTGAAATTCCAGTTGCTATCATTCGCTATTTGTTAGAAGCATTAGGAGAAAAGCGACCGGTTATGGTACTTTATTTTGCAGCACCGTATTGTCCGCACAATACATTGAAACAGGAAGTAGAAGAAGAACGAAAACTCTACGAGACCATTAGAAAAATAGCGGGGGATGGATATAAGATATTGCAGTTTTTCCCAAGTCTTTCTGATAGCAGTTATTTAAAAATTGATGATAAGATGTCAGGCGTGGAATTGTTATTATCGAATTTTCCGGCATATCATAAGCTTTATCCTGTACCATTAAAGGAAATCAAAAAGTTAAATATTCCGGCGGTAAATTATGGCGTTTATGGAAAAGATGCACATAAATGGACAGAACGGGTATATATGCCCTATTCTTTTGAAACATTGCCCAAGTTAATTATAAAAACAGTGGAACATTTTTTGGAAAGTGAGGAAAAGATATGTTTGTAAAAAATGGAACAGGGGTATTAAAAAAGGTGCTGGTATCCAAACCAGATTATTTAAAGGCAGCGAAAATCAACGAGATTGCGAAAAAGTGGGATTATGAATTGGATATAGAAAAAATGCGAAAGGAACATGAAGCATTTGTAGAGGCATATCGTAACAATGGGGTAGAGGTAGCATTTTTGGATTCCAATGAAGGAAGACCAAATTCTGTATTTGCAAGAGATTTTGGCGGTTGTATAAAAGAGGGATATATTTTAGGAAACTTTAAACTTCCATTGCGCTATCAGGAGCATGATGACTATAAAAAGAGAATGGAAGAACTGGGTGTGCCTATGGTGGCAGAAATAAAAAACGGTCTTTTTGAAGGTGGAGATTTTATGTTCTTAAATGAACATACCATTGCCCTTGGAATGGCTGACCGTACCAATGAAGAGGGATATCTGGAAATGAAACAGCAGGTAGAACCATTGGGATATGAGATAATTCCGGTTCCGTTAAAACGGGAGTATCTTCATTTAGATATGTGTTTTAATTTGGTAGACGACTACCTGGCAGTTGCATATAAGGAAGGAATGCCGGAGGAATTCTTAAAACGTATCGAAGAAATGGAAATTGAAATCATTTCTGTACCGGAAGAGGCAATTTTTGCACATGGCTGCAATTTACAGGCATTAGGCAATAAGCGTGTTATGTCTTTGAAGCAGAATCAGAGGGTAAATGAACAATTAGCAAAAAAGGGAATGAATGTAATTGAACTTGATATTACAGAGATTTTAAAGGCAGGGGGCGGACCTCATTGTATGACCTTCCCTTTGCTTCGTGTATAAAGAAAATAGAGAAAAAACAGGAGAAAAAAATGCGTATCGGAAAAGAAAAGGTAACATATTGTTTTGATAAAAATAATCAACCGGCAGAAAAGTGTGCACTTCCCGCAAACCTGATATTTGAAACACAGGATGCATTTTCGGGACAGATTACCAAGTCAGAAGATGTCATGGATGGATTAGATTATTCCATTATGAATCCTATTACAGGACCTGTTTTCTTTGAGGGAGCAATGCCGGGGGATGTATTAGAAATTAAAATTAAGAAGATAGAATGTGCAAATAGTGGGTGTGCGTTATGTATTCCAAATGAAGGAGTAATCGGACATCGGGTAGAAGAACCGCGCACCAGAATTTATGATATTTCTAAGAAAAGCGTACAGGTGGCTCCCGGGGTAGAGCTTCCCATTGAACCCATGATAGGAGTAATTGGAGTAGCACCAAAAGAGGGAAAACCGCTTGCTATGATACCGGGAAATCATGGAGGAAATATGGATACGCGCTATATTAAGGAAGGTGCCACATTGTATCTTCCGGTACAGGTAGAAGGTGGACTTTTGTCTATGGGAGATTTTCATGCAGTGCAGGGAGATGGAGAATCCTTTTATACCGGATTAGAGGTAGCAGGAGAAGCAGAAATAGAGATTTCCTTGCGAAAGGATTTGAAAATGGATATTCCATTTGTAGCATGTGAAGGAAAATTTGCATCCGTTGCAACGGCACAAGAAACAGATGCAGCATTATCCCTTGCAATGGAAAAATTAGTGGATTTTGTAGCAGCTCACAGTAGTCTTGATTTTTATGATGCGGGATTTTTATGTGGATTGTATGCAAATCTGGAAATCAGTCAGGTGGTAGATCCGCTAAAAACTGCAAGAATGGCAATAAAGACAGAAATATTACAGAAATTAGGAATAAGAATATAAAAGAAGATATGGAATAGAAAATGGTTGCTTTGCGTATTTGAAAAGAATTCAAATACCGGGGCAACCATAATTTTTTGTTTTCAGAAAGGGGAGTTTATGGTATGATAGTAGTGGCATTTCTACATGATGAAAAAATAAAACACATGACGTAGAGATGAAAACTACATAACGTAGTTGACACCGACTTTGTATGGTGATAGAATACAAGTGTTTCAAAAAGGGGATGTTATGGAGAGAAAAGAAAAAGTAATTTATTATCGTGATGAATTAAATGATGAATTTGCAGGTGATAATATTGTTACAAAGCAGATTGATGGAAACTATCGTTATTTGCGAAAGGGAATCGTAGGCAGATTGCTACATATTTTCTTTTATCGCGTGTTAGCTACGCCATTGGCATTTTTGTACATGAAGCTTCATTTTCATCATAAAATAGTAAATAAAAAAGCACTTCGTCAAGTACGCCATAAGGCATTTTATCTATATGGTAATCATACGCATTTTATGGCAGATGCACTAATACCAACCATGGTTAGTTTTCCAAGAAAGATTTCGGTAATTGTACATCCAAATAATGTATCTATGCCGGTATTGGGAAAGATTACACCATATCTTGGGGCATTGCCACTACCGGATGAGAGAAAGGCATATAAGAATTTTATGGATGCCATGAAAGAACTAATGCAGGAAGAACAGGCGATTATGATTTATCCGGAGGCGCATATCTGGCCGTTTTATACAGATATCAGACCTTTTAAAGATACATCGTTTCATTATCCGGTACAGTATAAAGTACCGGTATTTTCCTTGACGAATACTTATCAAAAGAGGCGGTTTTCTAAAAATCCTCAAATTGTTACCTATATAGATGGACCTTTTTATGCAGATTCGGACAAGACTGCCAAGGAGCAGAAGCAGGAATTGCGCAATCAGGTATATCAATGTATGAAAGAGCGAGCAAAGCGTAACAATATGGAGATTATAAAATATATAAAAATAGAAGAGAAAAGGGAATCAAGAGATGATTAATATACTTTTTTCCGGAAATGCAGGTGTGTTTGACGGAATACTTAGCTGTATGTTGTCCATCCTTAAAAGAACACAGACCAAGGAGCCGTTTCGGTTTTTTGTATATACCATGGATGTGACCAGAATAAAACCGGAATATCAGGCGGTGAGTGAAGCACAGATTGCATTTTTAAATGAGATTGCGAAAAAGTATGATTCAAAAAATGAAGTAATTCCAGTAGATGTGACCGAATTGTACGAAAGAGAATTTGGCGGTTGTCCCAATGAACAGGCATATTGTTCTCCGTATACATTACTCCGTTTATTTGCGGATATTGTAGAAGGGATGCCGGATAAGTTGCTGTATTTAGATGTGGATATTTTATTTAATCGAGATATTACCCTTCTATATAATATAGATATTTCCGGGTATGAGTATGCAGCAGCAAGAGATCATTATGGAAAATATTTAATCAATCCCAACTATATTAATGCCGGCGTATTGCTGTTAAATATGAAAGAAATACGAAAAACAGGATTATTGGCAAAGGCGAGGGATTTGATTAAGGAAAAGAAACTGGTATTTGCCGACCAAAGTGCAGTATATCGGAGCACTACCAAAAAGAAGATGTTACCACAACGTTTTAATGATCAGAAGTTTTTACATAAGCACACAGTAGTAAGACATTTCTCAAAGCGTTTGTTTTATCTTCCATATCCGCATACAGCCAATGTAAAGCAGTGGAAGGTAAGCGAAATACATAGAATTTTTCATTACTATGTGTTTGATGATATTTTGTATGAATATATTTATTTAAAGAAGAAGTTTGAAAACGAACAAATAATGTAGGAGATTACAAATGAGACGTAATAATATAATACCAATATTTTTTGCATGCGATGACAATTTTGTAAAATATACAATGGTATCCATGCGTTCTATTATGGATAATGCATCCAAGGATTATCAATATGTAATACATATTTTAAATACCAATATCTGTGATGAAATGAAAAAGGCAGTGAAAGATATGGAAAACGATAATTTTACCATACGTTTTGAAGACGTAACAGACTATCTTACTTCCATTAGTGATAAATTGCCTCTTCGTGACTATTATTCTAAAACAACTTATTTTAGAATGTTTATTGCAGAGATGTTCCCGGAATATGAAAAAGCAATTTATATCGATAGCGATACCGTTGTACCGGGAGACATTTCAGAATTGTATTTCCATGATTTAAAGGACAATTATGTTGGCGCAGCCAATGAACAGGTAATGATTCAGGAAAATGTATATGGTGAGTATGTAGAGAAAGTGTTAGGAATTGACAGATATCACTATTTTAATGCAGGATTGTTATTGATTAATTGTGAGCAGTTCCGTGAGAATCATGTGTTAGATCAATTTGTGGATTTGCTTCATACCTATAACTTTGTAGTAACACAGGATGAAGATTACTTGAATCTTATCTGTAAGGATAAAGTATTGTGGTTAGAGCAACCATGGAATACAGAAGTATTTGGTGACATTGCTTATCCGGAAAGTGAATTTAAAATGATTCACTATATTATGGTTTCCAAGCCATGGCACTACGAAGATTCCAGATATGCAGAGCAGTTTTGGAAATATGCCAAAAAGACAGCAGTATATGAAGAGATTCAGGAGGTGCTTGCCAATTATACCCAGGAACAGCGCAAGGAAGATGCAGCATCCTGTGACCGATTACTTCAGACTGCCAAGGATGAAATCGCCAAAGAAAATAATTATTTGAATTTGTTAAAACGCGGTCAGTTGAAGTCAAAAGACCGTTTGGTAGTATTAGAGAAAATCGCAAAGTTAGAGCGTGAAGGAAGATTTGATGAGGACGTGGAAGAAGATCCGCCTACACGGGAATTAAAGCCGGAGGAAATTGATTATTTAAGAAAAAAAGTAAAAAGCAAGATAAAGACCAAGCTTACTTATACTGTGGCAAGAAAGTTTATGAATAATTTGATTGATAATAAGCAATTAATTATCAAAGAAATCAAAGGATTAGAGCATTTTCAAAATCTGAATAGTGGAGCTGTAATTACTTGTAACCATTTTAATGCTTTTGACAGCTTTGCAATGCAGATTGCATATGAAAGTTCCGGACATAAACGCAGAAAGTTCTATCGTGTAATTCGAGAAGGTAATTACACCAATTTCCCGGGATTTTACGGTATGCTGATGCGAAACTGCAATACGATGCCACTGAGCTCGAATATCAAAACCATGGAAAAATTCATGCGTTCCATGGACACAGTATTGCAAAAGGGACATTTCGTATTGATTTATCCGGAGCAAAGTATGTGGTGGAATTACCGTAAGCCAAAACCATTGAAAAAAGGAGCTTATACCTTTGCCGCAAGAAATAATGTACCGGTTCTTCCTTGCTTTATTACCATGGAGGATAGTGACATTCTTGGAGAAGACGGATTCTATGTACAGGAATATACCATTCATATTGGAGAACCGATTTATCCGGACCCGAGTAAATCAAGAGCAACCAATGTAGAAGAGATGCGGAAAAAGAACTTTGAACTTTGGAAAAAAATATATGAAGAAAATTACCAGAAAGAGCTGGTATATAGCTGTAATGCATAGATGCATAATAGAGATTGTGCTTAGATGATATTGACAGAAATAAAAAATCATACTATAATTCCAACGAATATTCGTAGAAAAGGTAAATTATAATAGCGAAAAGATGTGACAATGCAGTCAAAAGAGAGTATTGTCATGTCTTTTTTTATACAATAGGAAATTGCGTCCTATTGTATAAAAAACGCTCCGCTAAGGAAGCACTCCTCGCGGAGAAGAAATTAGTCGTAAACGACACCGCTCGGGCGCGAAAGAGACCGACAAGCGGACTCTTTGTTCTATCATAGGAAGTACCAGGATGTATGAAAGTACATGAAATTCCTATGATAGAACAAAGCAGTTAAAGTTTTACAGAAAGGAAGAAAAATGAATACATACGAATTAAATCTTTGTGGACTGAAAAGAGAGTTACCAATTGTTCGTATTGATGATGATACATCAATTGCAAGCTTTGTTATTTTAGGTGACGTAGAATTGGTACATGTTGCTGCAAAGGAGTTGGTAAAAAAAATAAAAGATATAGATTATATTGTTACAGCAGAAGCTAAAGGAATTCCTTTGGCATTTGAGATATCAAGGCAGATTGGAATGAACGAATATATAGTTATTCGTAAGAGTGTAAAAACATATATGAACGATCCATTATGTGAAATTGTTCAATCTATTACCAGCAGGGGATGTCAGCATCTTTATTTAGACGAAGCAGATGCACAGAAATTAAAGGGGAAAAGAATCTGCATCGTGGATGATGTGATTTCCACAGGAGAATCGTTAAAAGCAATCGAAAAGCTGGTAACGAGAGCCGGAGGAGATATTAAAAGCAAGGTGGCAATTTTGGCAGAAGGTGATGCAGCAAAAAGGAATGATATATATTTCTTAGGAGAGCTACCTTTGTTTACCACAGAACCGGAAGTGTAAGAAATAAAAAATTAACTTGACAAAACAAAAAACCTGTGCCTATAATAGAAACGCGATAGAGAATAATATATTTATATATTGTTTTCTAGCAAAATATTTTATAATTAGTGATAGTTAAATTGGTGTATACATTAATTTAAAGATTATTATGATAGCAGATATTGTACTAAGGTATAGGTATTTACGCTATTATAATAATCTTTTTTTGTTATATGAATATGGAATAATCAAGACAAAGGCGTCGTAATTCACTGGAATACGATGCCTTTTTTTGCGTGAAGGAGGAAAACATATGAAGTTAGAACATGCGGCACTGCTTATTATTGATTTACAAAATGACTTTGTGGGCGAACATGCAGCCATTCCATGTAAATGTGATGCGGATATGATAAAAAATGTAAAAAAGTTGATTCAGTTTTGTCATGAAAAGCAGATACCTGTTATTTATACACAGGAGGAGCACCGGGCTTCCATGATTGATTTTGGAAGAGAACTGGATGGAGATGAACCGGTTCATTGCCTGGAGGGTTCCGAAGGAGCAAAGATTATTGAAGAATTAACTCCAACAGAACGGGATCATGTAATAAAAAAGAGAAGATACAGTGGATTTTTCCAGACAGATTTGAAACTGCTTTTAGATAGTCTTAAGGTAGATACTTTGATTATTACAGGGGCTGCCACGGATGTTTGTGTCAGAATAACAGCAACCGATGCACAGCAATATGGTTACTTTGTATATGTACCAAAAGACTGTGTGGCAGGAACTACTCCACAGCAAAATGCAGCGGCACTGGAACACATTCGTTATGTGTTAGGAAAAGTTGTAACAAGTGAAGAAATATTAAAGGAAGAGCTATAAGGCAGATGGTGTAAAAGATGGAAAACAACAATACGGAATACAAACGGGAATTATTCAAACTGTACAATGCAGTAAATAAAGAAATATACGGATATGGTGTTACTGAGTTAAAGGTATCCTGTATGGAAGATATGATTATTTTCCGGACACGTCATAACAGAGTTCATGCATTGCAAATCTTAGAAGAGAATTATGCATTGTTAAAACAATCCGTAGACCAGGCTCTGTTTTCCGAATTTAAAAGAATGTTCCATAAGGAATTAGAAGAAAAAATGGGACTGCATGTAGCAGGAATGTTACGAGATTATGATGCGGATATTCGTACCGCGGTTACAGTGGTAATTCTTGCTACAGAAGAAAAAAGTTCATAAATTCGTGAAAGGGGACTTGAAATGAAAGTTGTAGTTGGAATCACAGGAGCCAGTGGCAGTATTTATGGATATTCTCTCATACGTCTGTTGCATAAAAAAGGCATAGAACTTGCAATTGTTATGACACAGATGGGAGAAAAAGTAATGAATTATGAATGTGGAATTACCCGAGAGGAAATAGAAAAATATGGAGCCGTATATGACAATGATGATTTATTTGCTCCCATAGCCAGCGGTTCCTATCAGGTAGATGCAATGGTGGTAATTCCATGTTCCATGAACTCTCTTGGACAGATTGCAAATGGAATGGGAGATACCCTGTTGGCACGAAGTGCATCTGTGGCTTTGAAGGAAGGAAAAAAGTTGATTATGGTGGTAAGAGAAACACCATATAGCATTATTGCAATGGAAAATATGCTGAAATTAGGAAAAGCAGGTGGAATCATTATGCCTGCCAGTCCGGGATTTTATCATAAGCCTACCAAGATATGGGAATTAGTGGAAAGCATTACTTATAGAGTCCTGGATCGACTGGGAATTGAAGCAAAGGAGGCGGTAAGATGGAAGTAACATCAGATTTTAAAGAGTTGACAATGCAATATGAACAACAGGGCTTACTTTCACATATTACCAGAAAAGTCTCAGCCGATAGTGAAATGATGGCAGTAATGAAAAAAACAAAGGGTCAAATTCCATTACTTTTCCATCAGGTGGACCAATACCCATGTAAGGTAGTAACCGGTTTAGGTGGTAATCGTAAGCTGTTAGCGCAGTCCATGGGAATGACAGAAGATAAGTTAAGAAAACATTTGGCAGCTGCCATTGCACATCCAATTCCGGTTACACATGTAACAGAAGGAAAGTGCCAGCAGGAAGTACATATGGCTCCCTTTTCCTTAGAAGACTATTTCCCGGTATTGCGACATTATGAAAAGGATAATGGAAAGTTTATTATTTCAGGAATGATGGTGGCAAAAAGCATCGACGGAAGCAAGTATTATACATCCATTCGCCGTATGTGGTACAAGGGAAAAAATCAGATGACCGTTTTGATTACTTCCAGAGAAATGCAGGAGCAGTTTGCATATTATGAGGCAAGAAAAGAGCCAATGGAAATAGCAGTCATGTTTGGATTAGTTCCGGCAGTTGTTTTAGGTTCGCAGATAAGTACCCATTTATACAATGCAGATAAGTTAGAAGTTTCAGGAGCGTTATTGTCAAAATCATTAGAGACAGTAAAATGCAAAACCATAGACTTAGAAGTGTTAAGTGATGCACAAGTGGTACTGGAAGGAAAGGTTTATCCATGGAAAAAGGAAAAAGAAGGTCCTTTTGGTGAAATGGCATATTACTATGGCGAAGTAAAGGAACTTCCCCTTTGCGAGTTTTCCTGTATTACAATGCAAAAAAATCCTCTGTGGCATACATTTTTTCCATCAGGATGTGAAGAAAAACTGCCTATGGCAATTAGCAGAGAAGTGAATCTTTTTAATACCATTCAAATGACGGTACCGGGAGTGAGAAATGTGCATCTGACTATGGGTGGCGCAGGTCGTTATCATGCAGTAGTACAAATAAAGAAGGAGCAGGAAGGTGACGGAAAGCAGGCTGCACTTTCAGCGTTTGCATCAGATAAGGACTTAAAATATGTCACGGTAGTGGATGAAGATGTAGATATTTTTGATGCAGAGGAAGTAGAGTGGGCAATCACAACAAGAACGCAGGCAGCCAGTGATATTTTTATCATACCGGCAGCCCTGGGCTCGCCCTTAGAAGCCTCCCATCATCTGAAGAACACAACCGATAAAATGGGAATAGATGCTACAAAGCCCATAGGAGATAAACGGTTTGAACGGACTCATGTAATTGGAGAGGAAAAGATAGACTTAAAGGAATACATTGAGGAAAGGAGAGATAGCAGATGGCACTTGGAGTTATAGAAACCAGAGGTTATACAGCTGCGGTAGAAGCAGCAGATGCTATGTGTAAGGATGCACAAATTGACGTAAAGGAAGTAAAGGTGCCCGGGGGAGGACATGTAACCCTTTTAACTACCGGGGAAGTTGCAGCGGTAACTTCGGCAGTAGAGGCTGGAGTAGAGGCAGCCGGCAGAGTTGGGGGTGACATTATCAGTTCCTTTGTAATTCCCAATCCTCATCCGGAATTAGAAACATATTTGTGGAAAAAAGGAGGGAAATAGAAATGGATGAATTTGTAAAGTCTGTAGTGGAACATATTATAGGAACAGGCAGAGAAACAGAGCCGATTCAGACACAGAATCAGCAAAACACACAGAATCAGACCATTTATCGCCCAAATTATCAACGAAATAAAAGGGGAGTAGGAGTACAGCCCAGGCAACAAAGTGCTTTTTATTGTGTAGATACAGAACCGGAAAGTAAGGTGAAGTTTGGAACAGCCCAAAGCACAGATATGTTAGAGGAAGATTTGCGTTGGATAAGACTACATGCAAAGGAGGTGTAGGAAATGCAGGAAAATGCAATGGGATTTATAGAGACATTTGGATACGGAACTGCCGTGATGGCAGCAGATGCAGCTTTAAAGGCAGCCGCAGTAGAAATTTTACGGATTGAAAACACAATTGGAAGTGGTGGCTCCCTTGGTGTAACAATCTTTTTACGAGGAGAGGTTGCAGCAGTAAAAGCAGCAATCGAAGCAGGAACACAGGCAGCACAGGAGGTCGGAAAAGTAGTTGCAAGCAATGTTATTCCGAATTTAGACAATAAGGTGAGACAGGGAATGTATCACAATAAGATTTAGTAACAGCTTTAAGAAAAACAGTAATAGAAAAAATAGATGAAGAACAAAAAGTTCTGAAAGGAGTTTAAGATGAAAGAAGCATTAGGATTAGTAGAAACAAAAGGATTAGTTGGAGCAATTGAAGCAGCAGATGCCATGGTAAAGGCAGCAAATGTAGAAATTACAGGGTATGAAAAAATCGGCTTTGGTCTGGTAACTGTTATGATCAGAGGAGATGTAGGTGCGGTAAAGGCAGCTACAGACGCAGGAGCAAATGCAGCAAGAAGAGTAGGCGAAGTGGTTTCTGTTCATGTAATTCCAAGACCACATACTGAGGTAGAACGTACCATTTTAAGTGCAGCGGTTGTAGAGGAAGCGTAAAGCATGAAAGAAAGAGGAAATGATAACAAAAGTAGCCGAATCCTTGTGCTATGTTGTTCCAAAATGGCAGAAGATGTTCGAATGTTATTTTTTCTAGAAAAATTAAAAAGAAAGTATCCATTGAGAATCTGTATGATACCAGAAGAAGCAGGAACTTCTCAAGGAATGTTAGAACAGGAAGGCTGGAGTACGAATCTTCCGGAAAGAGTATTAGAGGAAATTGAGTTTGTTTTGCTTGCGGGAATGCCCCCAAAAATAATAGATTCACTGGAAAACGGATTACTGGAAGAACCAGAAGTAAAATTACTTACATTGTGTTTTACCAATCGGATGCAGGTATATTTATGGGAAGAAAATCCGTGGAAAGAATCCGCTTTTTTGCCGGAACCGGTGCAGAGATTGCAGGAGAAAAAGAAAAAAATCTGTGACATGTATCGGATACAATTTCTGAGAAAACAGGAATTAGAAAAAATGTTTGGCGGTGTGGAAAAAGAACAGGAGAATCCAGGGAAAAATACGGGAATTTGGGAAAGCGCAGCCAACAATGAGAAACATCATATGTATACCATGGAAGATGTTGTTGCCTGGGACAGCAGAGTAATCATTCCAAAGGGTGCTTATTTTACACCATTGGCAGCAGATTATATCAGAGAAAAGAAAATCTGTGTGGAATATCAATAGAAGGGAAAATGTATGAAACTAGGAGTTGTGACAGGTCAGATTGTGGCCACGAGAAAAGATGAATATCTTACGGGAACGAAGCTGATGATTACGCAGCCAATTTCTGCCAAAGGAAAAAACATGGGAGAAGAACTGGTAGCAGTAGATACCGTAGGTGCCGGAGTTGGTGAAACAGTATTGTATGCTTGTGGCTCAGTTGCCAGTCGTGCAATGAGAAATTCAGAAGCTCCGGTAGATGCAGCAATTGTTGCAATCGTAGATAGAATCGATTGTTATGGAAAGCAGTAGCTTATGAAAGCGAAGAGTAAGAGATAAGCGAAAAGGAGTCATAGTATGAATGATCTGCAAGAAAAAAAGCCAATACAATATCGAAAAATGATAGATATTCTAATGGGAAAACAAGGATGCGCAGATGTAATATTAGAAGGCGGATTTTTGATAAATGTATTGACCAGAGAAATCTATCAGGCAGATGTGGCGATAAAAAATGAATATATACTTTTGGTAGGTGATTGTAAAGAAGTAAAAGGTGAGAAAACAAAAGTAATTGATGTCAGAGGAAAGTATATTTCTCCGGGATTTATAGATGCTCATATGCATTTTGAAAGTTCTATGTTGACCTGCACGGAATTTTCCAAACTTTCTTTACTGGGAGGAACAACAACTTTATTTGCAGACCCCCATGAAATAGCCAATGTTTCTGGATTGGAAGGAATTGAGGCAATGTTGAAAGAGGCAACATATCTTCCAAATCGAATTTTGTTTACTGTTCCGGCGTTAGTTCCGGATGTTCCCGGATTAGAAACACCGGGGCAGGAAATAGACAGCCGTTTCTTGAAAAAGCTATTGGAAGAAGATAATGTAGCAGGTTTGGGAGAAATGCAAGGATTTAGTAATACCAGAAGTGTTTATGAACATGCAGAAGAAGTGATTGATGACTTACTGGTATCCTCCGCAATGGCACAGAGTTATCACAAAACCATAGAAGGAAATGCACCGGGATTATTTGGAAAAGATTTAGCGGCACATATATTGGTGTGCGGTGGTGAGACTTCCTGTCATGAAACAACGACCAAAGAAGAATGTTTGGAAAAGGTAAGAAACGGAGTTACTGTGTTTATGCGAGAAGGTTCTACTCAAAAGAACATGGCAGAATGTATTCGTACCGTAAAAGAGGAAGGAATAGATTCCGGTAAGTTAGTTCTTGCAACGGATGATATGTCAGCAAGAGATTTATTAGAAAGTGGTCATATGAACAGCGTGATTGCAAAAACCATTGCACAGGGAATCGACCCGGTAGAAGCCATACAGATGGCAACCATTAACCCTGCGAGACATTACGGAAGAAAAGACATTGGTGTAATAGCACCCGGAAAAGCAGCAGATATCTGTGTCTTATCTGACTTAAATCGTATGAAAGTAGAAACGGTATTAGTAAAAGGAAAAGTAGTGGCACAAGGCGGAAAATTGTGCATAGACATTCCCCACTATCCATATCCGGATTCCGTAAAACATAGTATGAAGTGCGGCAAGATAAAAAAAGAAGCATTTCAGATTCATACAGAAAATCACAGTGAGATGGTAAGAGGAATTCAGGTGATAGAAGATCAGAATCTTACAGAATGTATCAGAGAAAATGTAGAAGCCAAAGATGGAATTTTACAACCGGATATCGGAAAAGATTTATTACCATTTATTGTGATTGAAAGACATGGAAAAAGTCAGCGAATTGGAAAAACCTTTGTACGGGGATTCGGATTAAAGGCAGGTGCCATTGCGCAAAGTATCGGACATGATACCCACAATCTTCTGGTGGTGGGGACAAATTATGAAGATATGGAAATGGCGGCAAATCGTGTATGTGCAATGGAAGGCGGAATTGCCTTAATTAAAGAGAAAAAAATAGTAGGAGATTTACCTTTAAAAGTGGCAGGCTTAATGAGTGATGAAATGACAGCAGAAGAACTTGCAGAGCGGCTTGATATGATTTCCACAGCAGCAGAAACGGAAATGGGATGTAAAATTCATGACCCATTTATGCATTTATCTTTCCTGACCTTAGTAACAAGTCCGACATGGAAATTAACCGATTATGGACTGATAGATGTTGAAAAAGGCACGGTGCTTGAAACGGTGGAAAGGAGCGAACGCAAATGGACATCAGAATGGTAGATTTAACCCAGGAAATTTTTCAGGGAATGTCGGTGTTCCCCATGCATCAACAGACCTTAATTTTTCCCAATGCCACTCATGAGGAAAGTTTAAAAAAGTGTGGTTTTATGTTTGCCACCAATAATTTGTTGATTAACGAACATGGTCCTACTCATACAGATGCCCTTTATGAATCTGACCCACATGGAGCTACCATAGAAAAAACACCACTGGATTATTTTATCGGACAGGCAGTGTGTCTGGATGTTAGTCATGTGAGAGAAACAGAGTTTATCACAGACAGAGTGTTGGAAGAAGCCGAAAGAAAAAGCGGTCAGTATGTAAAAAAAGACGATATCGTATTACTTTACACAGGACATTATGATAGAAATTACGGTACAGACAAGTGGCAGACAGATTATACCGGATTAGATATTTCCGGTACAGAATGGCTAGGTAGAAAAGGGGTAAAAAATATTGGTGTAGACACTCCTTCCATTGACCGACCGGATGATATGAAATATTCCGGGCATCTCATCTGTCAGAAATATCGGATGTTAAATACAGAGAATCTATGCAATCTAAAAGAAGTGGCAGGAAAGCGTTTTATGTATGTGGGACTGCCATTAAAGATTCGTGGTGGAAGCGGTGCGCCCATCAGAGCAATTGCAATTTTGATGGAGTAAAACTCTTTCATATGAAAATGGAGGCATTATATGAGAATAAAGAAAAAAATTTTAATCCCACCATATTCGGCGAGAAGTATTGAAGTTCATAAAGGAGAATCTCTTTATATTGTAGATATCGAAGGAAAGCAGGTAGGAGATTTCGTTTGTTACAACATGCACGATTATAGTGAGCATGTATCACCGGTACATATGAGATCTTCCTTGTCCAGTATTCGTTTGCGCATCGGAGATATGCTTTATAGCAATTATAGAAGAGGTCTGATGCAGTTTGCAGAGGATACCGTAGGAAAGCATGACTTCTTTTTCCCGGCATGTGATTACTATCGTTATAAGGTAGACTTTGGAGTGGAAAATCATCCAAACTGCCATGACAATTTATTAGAGGCATTGAAAGACTATCCCATAGACCGAGAACATTTACCGGATCCAATTAACTGGTTTATGAATAATGAAATGAACGAGTATGGTGATTACACTATTAAAGACCCGCTTTCAAAGCCAGGAGATTATGTACGTTTGGTTGCCTTAGAGGATTGTGTATGTGCATGTACCACCTGTTCGCAGGATTTTGTTCCCGTAAATGGAATGAAAGTAACACCCTTGGAATTACAGTTAGCAGAAGATTAGAAGTTAATAGAAGATAGGAGAGAGAAAAATGGTTGCTTTTTGGAAAAATATAATTAGTGAAGATATGGAGAAATTAAACAAAGAGGAGTCGCTGGTAATGCTTCCGATTTCAGCAATAGAGCAGCATGGACATCACCTTCCGGTAGGAACAGACAGTATTATTCTGGAGGGATTGCTTGAAAAATTTGCAAAGGAAAAAGAGTTCC
This sequence comes from Roseburia sp. MSJ-14, assembly GCF_018918225.1. NCBI lineage: Bacteria > Bacillati > Bacillota > Clostridia > Lachnospirales > Lachnospiraceae > Roseburia > Roseburia sp. MSJ-14. The sequence goes on along the minus strand of NZ_JAHLQD010000019.1, from coordinate 105,704 downwards.
CGGGAAAGAATGTCATTATCGGACCTCAGTTGTTTGTAGGAAAAAGTAATGAGCATATGGGATTTGCAGGTACCATGACTTATACAGCCAAAACCTTGTATGACATGATTGATGAACTTACAGATTGTATTGTAAAAAGTGGATTTAAGCGTCTGCTTTTGACGAATAGTCATGGTGGAAATACAGACCTGTTAAACCTGATTTCCAGAGACTTAAGAATCAAATATGGCATTGATGTGTATGTATTTGACTGGTGGTTTACCTCTTTCTGGCAGGAATTATTAAAGACAGAAAAAGAATCAGAAAGCCCATATGGTGTATTTCATGCTTGTGAACTGGAAACTTCTTTAATGCTTGCATTGGCACCACAGACAGTAGATATGTCCAGATTAGTGGATGAAACACCGGATAAGATGTTTGAAGATAATGAGTATGTGTCTCTTTATGGTCCGGTAAATATGGGATGGAAAACACGAGATGTAACCGAAAGCGGTGTAATCGGAACACCAAGTAAAGCCACCGGCGAAAAGGGCGAAAAAATGTTGCAGTACGCAGTGGAAAAACTGGGTGAGATCGTAACAGAATTGTTGAAATTTGGCTATTAATAAAGGAAAAAATGACATGGAAGAGGATATTTACAGCCTGTTAGAAATGTTAATAAAAACCAATACCGAAAATCCGCCGGGAAGAGAAGAAGTTCTTGTAGATAACATATTAGAATGGTTAGAGCCTTGGAAACCGCGGTATAAAAAAGTGCCGATAGAAACAGGCAGAAGTTGTCTGTTGGTGTGGTTAGAAGGACAGCGGGAAGAGTATATTGGGTTTGCGGGACATTTAGATACAGTTCCGGCAGGTGACAGAGCAGAATGGCAGCATGACCCATTTGCAACCGAAAGAGCAGGCAACATTGTGTATGGAAGAGGAGCCACAGATATGAAAGGCGGAGTAGCAGCCATGCTGTTACTTTACCGATATTATCGGGAAAAAAACGAAAAACCTCCTTATGGAATACTCTTTATGTTTACTGCGGATGAGGAAGCACAGGGAAAGGGAATAGCAGAGCTTTGCAAACAAACTGAGGTGAAACAGATAAAGGCTTTGTTTGTATGTGAGCCTACAGGGAATACTCTGGGATTAGGAGAAATGGGAACTTTGTGGTTGAAATTTTCCGTAAATGGCATAGGGTGTCATGCGTCTATGAGTAGTCTTGGTGTAAATGCATTAGAAGAGGGAATCCAAATCGTGGAGAAATTTCAAAGGGAATGGGAGAAAAAAAGTTACAGTCATCCTCTATTGGGAAAAGAAAGCTGTTCCCTGACGAAACTTTCCGGTGGAGTAAAAATCAATATGATACCGGAAAGGGCAGAATTTTATCTGGATATCCGCACAGTGCCACGACTAGAGGAAAATTGTCAGAGACATGGAGAACTACTGGAATTGGCAGAACATATTTGCAAAAACCAAATGGCTGAAAAAGAGGGATTGTCAGTAAGTGTGGAAGTATTAACAGACCGACCGGCGATTGAAATGAAAAGAGAAAGTAGTTTTATAGAAAGTCTGTTACAGTCGGCTGAAAAGGAGAAAAAAGCACTTGAATGTAGTGCAGTACGTTTTTTTACAGATGCCTCCATTGTACTTAAAAATATTTCTGTTCCGTTTGTCATTTTTGGCCCGGGAGATCCTAAGGAATGTCATACAACTGACGAAAAGATAGAGATATCACAGATAGAGGAAGCAATAGAATACTATAAGATATTTATAGAAGGAATGGGAGAAACAAGGGTGTTTTGAAAGAAAGAATATGGAGAAAACACCCTTGTTCTCTGTATATAGGAAGGAGAAAGGCCAATGGATTATAGAGTAAACAATATTAGCTATAAATATACAAAGGATGGAGAAGAAGTTCTCAAAAATGTAAGTTTTTCCATTGAAAAAGGAAAAGTAACGGCAATTGTAGGACCAAGCGGCTGCGGTAAATCAACTTTAGTGCAGATATTTAGTCAGGTAATACCAAAGCTTATTAATAACGGAGAATTAGAAGGAAGTTTTGATGTTCCAAAAGATACGTTTGTCAGTGTCGTCAGTCAGAATCCGGAAAACCAGTTATTTGGATATGGCGTGGAGGATGCCATTGCATTTGGACTGGAAAATATAGGGATGCCACAGGAAGAAATTGTAGAGCGGATGGAATATGTCTTAGATCTTCTGAATTTACAGTATTTACGAAAAAGAAGCGTAGATAATCTGTCCGGTGGACAACGACAATCGGTATGTATTGCATCTGTATTGGCTATGAAACCGGATATTTTGATTATGGACGAGCCGGTAAGTTCCTTAGACCCCAATGGAAAAAAGATGGTGCAGGATATTTTAGGGCAACTTAGCAACAGTGGAAATACAACGGTTCTCGTAGATAATAATCTGGTATGGTCAGCAGGAATTGTCGATCATGTTATCGGACTTTTAGAAGGAGAGGTAGTTTTTGATGGAAGCAGAGATGAATTTTTCAAAAACTTTGAACTTCAGGAAAAACTAGGCGTAATTCTTCCACAGGAAGTAGAGTTGTACCGGGGGTTATCTAAGCAGTTTCAGGATATAGATTTATTCTATACCGTAGATGAGGCATTCGCACAATTACAGGGAAAAGTGAAGAAAAAAGAAATTCTTCAAAAGGAAGCGTTACAAGAGGAAATGGAGCCAATTATTACAGTGCAACAATTGGTAAAGCAATTTAATGACGGATTTACCGCATTAGATCATGTAGATGCACAACTTCCAAAGGGAAAAGTAATTGCTATTTTAGGACAAAACGGTTCCGGTAAGACCACGTTTGTAAGACATCTGAATGGATTACATAAACCAACGAGCGGAGAAGTGCTGTATAAAGGAGCTTCTATATTAGGAAAGACAGTAGCACAGATTTCAAAAAATATTATTCTGGTATTTCAACATCCGGAACATATGCTGTTTGAAGAAACCGTAGAAAAAGAACTGACCTTTTGTGCGCGTATGCAGGAGGTGCCATTTTCAGAGGAACATATTACAGAAGTTTTAGAACACTATCATTTGGAAAAAGAACGTGAGACGTTTCCATTGAACTTGTCCATGGGAAAGAAACATATGCTTACCATTTTGTCAGTCTTGTTTTCCAGTGCAGACGTAATTATATTAGATGAGCCAACATTGGGAATGGACGGATTCCTAATAGAAGATTTAGAGAAAATGATTGCAGATTTAAAGGCAGCGGGAAAAACAATTATTATGATAAGTCATGAAATTCCGTTAGTATTTCGGGTATCAGACTACGCAGTTATTTTAAATAAAGGGGAAAAGTTATTTGAGGGAACCAAGGAAAAACTGGTAGAACGGGAAGATATTTTTGAGAAAATCAATATTATGTTGCCACCGGTGGTACAGTTATCCAAAAAGTTGGGATTGGATGAAGTTGTATTTCAGGTTGACGATTTTATGAGAAAAGTATTAGAGCAACGGAATGAGTAAAAGGAGGGAAAGAATATGGATTATTTAAAATATGTAGATGGAGATTCCCTGCTTCATAAGCTGGACCCGAGAACAAAGTTCGTCTTTTTTATTGTGATGGCGATACTTACCAGTTTGGTGAAGTCAGGAGTAGCACTTTTATTTTTATTAGTGTTTTTTGTTGGAATGTGGAACGTATGTAAAATTCAAAAATACATTTTTATATTATTTCAAAAATTGAAAGTACTTTTAATTTTCATATTCCTTTTATGGTTTATTTTAGGATTATTTGAACGACCACAAGCAGGAAATGGTCCTGTTTTTTATGAAGCCATGATTCCTTTTATAGGAGGTCAGAAAATTTTATTTTGTTTTGACTGGTATGACATATACAAAGGTCTGGTATATTCTCTCAGAATATTTTTGATGATAGCATCTTTTTATACCGTGTTGCTTACCACGAATTTCAGTGAAATTATTTTGGGCTTACAGAAATGGAAAATCTCTTATGCACTTGCTTTTGGAATCGGATTGGTATTTCAGATTATTCCAATGATTATTACAGAGCTTAAGGCAATTATGGAGGCGCAAAGTTCAAGAGGCTTGGAGATAGAAGAGTGTAGCTGGACAACAAAAATTAAAAACTATGTTACATTTTCACTGCCATTGCTGTTTCGAGTTATAAGTAAGGGACAATCAATTTCATTGGCAATGCATTATTACCAGTTGAATTTTTCGGTACATAGAACTGCATATAAGAAAATAAAAGCAAGTAAATATGACGCATATTTTATTTTGGCAAATGCAGTAGCAATCGCCATTACCGTAGTTTTGCATATGCAATTTTATATTGCAGTATAGAAGATTATAAAAGCTTTTTTGATGCGCGTACAAAAGGGCTTATATATTATATTTATCAGAAATAATTACATAAATTTCTTTTTAACAGAGGAGGAAACATTATGAAGAAAAAGTTATCATTTGTAAATATTGTATTTTTTGTTGTATTTGGTGTTTTGACAGGTGTTTTATGGGCATATCTATGTCCGATTCCGTTGATTCCGGGTGCAGTTCATTTCCGTACGTTTGCATTTATTCCGGTAGCTATTGGATATTTATTTGGACCAGTAACAGGATTTTTCTCAGGATATATCGGAACTGTTGTATGGGCATTACTTTCTGGAAACTTTATTCCATTACATTCCCCATTGACAGATGGAATTACAGTAGGATTATCAGCAGCACTTCCGGCACTGATACATTTACAGGCAGGAAAAAAAGATGTTTTAGGATTAATTGAGAAAGGAAAAGGAAAGTTTATAGGAGTAAGTTTATTCTGGAGTATTTTATTTGGAGTATTGATGATTCTTACTACCAGTATTTCACTTTCCTATTTCACAGGATTGGGATATGTATATTGTATTTTATGGATTGGTATTGCCGATGTTGTACCAATTACATTGACACCATTTGTTATTTTGTTACTTGCGAAGAGAATGAAAAATATAAGAAACATTGTACCGTATATATAAGAAGTAATGAATACGCGCGTGAAAAGGAGCTGGAAACAGCTCCTTTTTTGTGCAATTGGAAATTGCGTCCTATTACATTAAAAACGCTCCGCGCAATAGCTTGATTTTTGACAAAAAATATGTTTATAATAAAGAAAACTGACTGGTCGGTCGGGAAACAATTTATAGAAAATTAAGGAGGAAAGTGGATGTCAAGATTCAGTGTAAAGAAACCTTATACCGTAATCGTGGGAATTGTATTAGTCATTATTCTGGGATTTGTGTCACTAAGTAAGATGAGCACGGATCTGTTACCAAGTATGAATATGCCATATGCAATTGTAATTACAAGTTACGCCGGAGCGAGTCCGGAACAAGTGGAGAGTGTGGTGACAGAGCCGGTAGAGAGTGCTATGGCTAGTACATCCAATATTAAAAATATTACATCACGTTCTTCAAATAATATGTCCATGGTGATTTTGGAATTTGAGCAGACTGCCAACATGGATTCCATTACCGTGGAAATGCGAGAAAGTCTGGATCAGATTAAGGGTTATTGGCCGGATACCGTAGGCAATCCGATTATTATGAAAATCAATCCGGATATGATGCCAATTATGATTGCAACAGTGGATGTAGAAGGAATGGATACACTTGAGTTAAGTGATTATACCAATGATGAGTTAATTACGGAATTAAAAAGTGTAGAAGGTGTTGCCTCTGTATCTGCAACCGGAACGGCAGAAGAATCTATTCAGGTCACGTTAAATCAGGAAAAGATTGATGCAATTAATGCAAAAATTACAGCTGCATTAGATGCCAAGTTTTCGGAAGCCCAAGAAGAAATGGATTCTGCGCAAGGAGAAATAGACAGCGGAAAAGATAAGCTTGCAAGTGGTCAGGATGCTATGACAGGACAGCTTAATGATGCAAAGACACAGATTACTCAAAAACAGCTTGAGTTGTATCAGACAGAGGCAGAATTAAAAGCGAAGCTTTCAGAGTTACAAAATACCAAGAGCCTTTTGGAAAGCGGAATTCCGGTATTGCAGTCAATTCAGCAACAGATACAGGATATGATAAATACCAGAAATCAGCTTCAAAATAGTCTGGCTGAGTTAGAACAGAGTGGACAAGATACCACAGAAATACAAAATCAGTTAGCACAGTTGCAGGGGAATATACAAGGACTTTTAGGACAACTTCCGGAAGGGATGTTACCGGAGACTGGAACCGGAACTACAAATGGAGATTCCTATGAAGAAATGCTTTCTTATATTACCCAGACCCTTGCACAGGCACAACAGAGCCTGATAGAAGTAAATGGTGGGATTGCAACGATTCAGACAGCTCTTAATAATATTCAGGCAGGAAAAGTATCATTAAGCGATGCACTTTCTACGATTAATTCCAGTGAAATATCCGGGATTTTAGAGATGGGGAATGCATCTGCCCAGTTGATAAATGGCGAACAGAAGTTAGCACAGGCAAAGCAGGAATTTGAAGAGAAAAAGGACAGTGCGTATGAAGCAGCAGATTTGAATACGATTCTTACCATGGATACCTTAAGCGGAATCCTGACAGCACAGAATTTTTCCATGCCGGCAGGATATATCAATGAAGACGGTGTTCAGTATATGGTGCGTGTAGGAGATGCAGTAGATAGTGTAGATGCACTGAAAAGTATGGTATTAATGGATTTAGGAATGGAAGGCGTAGATACCATACATTTATCTGATGTGGCGGACATTGAAGTGGTAGATGATTCCGCAGATTCCTATGCAAAAGTAGATGGAAACCCCGGCGTTATGCTCTCAATTGAAAAGCAGACCGGATATTCCACCGGAGATGTAACAGACCGTGTATATGATAAAATAGAATCTTTACAGAAAACCAATAAAGACCTCCATGTATCTGTGTTGATGGATCAGGGTATTTATATCGACATGATTGTAGATTCCGTAATGAATAATATGATTTACGGAGCGGTTTTGGCAGTTATTATACTGGTGCTGTTTTTAAAAGATATAAAACCAACATTGGTAATTGCAGTATCTATTCCGATTTCTGTTATTTTCGCTATTGTACTCATGTATTTTAGTGGCGTAACCTTAAATATGATTTCCTTATCGGGATTGGCACTTGGAATTGGTATGCTGGTGGATAACTCCATTGTAGTAATCGAAAATATTTATCGTATGCGTAACGAAGGTGTACCGGCGAAAAAGGCCGCAGTTGAAGGAGCAAAACAGGTAAGTGGGGCAATCGCAGCATCTACTTTGACAACTGTTTGTGTATTTGCACCAATCGTATTTACAGAAGGAATCACCAGACAGTTGTTTGTGGATATGGGACTTACCATTACTTATGCATTAGTTGCCAGTCTTATCGTAGCCCTTACCTTTGTGCCGATGATGGGCTCTAAAATGCTGACAAAAACCAAGGATATCAAACATCCTTGGTTTGAGAAGTTTCAGAATGTATATGGTGCATTATTAGAAAAGTTATTGCATGTAAAACCATTAGTCTTACTTGCAATGGTAGTGTTATTGGTAGTGAGCGCATTTGCATCCATGTCAAAGGGAACTGCATTTTTCCCGGATATGGAAAGTACACAGATGACAGTAACCGTAACACCACCAAAGGATGCAGACTTTGCAGAAAGTTGTGAGTTAGCAGATAAAGTAACAGAAAAGATACAGACCATTGATGATGTGGAATCTATTGGTGCCATGGCAGGTGGAGGAACCACCCTGTCATTGAGCGGAAGTAGTGGAAACGATGTTACCTTGTATTTGATTTTAAAGGATGATAAAAAGAACAGTAATGAAGAAATTGCTGCTATGATAATGGATATGACGAAAGATATGGATGGTGAAATTACTGCCAATGCATCTTCTATGGATATGACTTCGTTAATGGGAGAAGGATTATCGATTCAGATTAAAGGTAGAGATCTGGATACCTTGCAAAAAACGGCAAAAGAAGTAGCGGAAATTGTTAAGGGCGTAAAAGGAACCACAGAAGTATCGGATGGGGTAGAGGAAACCACACCGGAATTTCGCATTACCGTAGACAAGGAAAAAGCAGCAAAATATGGAATGACGGTGGCACAGATTTATCAGTTAGTGTATGCCCAGATGGAAGATACCAAGGCAGATGCAACCATATCAACAGATATCAAAGATTATGATGTTTATTTAGAATCGGTAGAGCAGAAAAATGCAAGTATTGAAACACTGAAAAATCTCACCTTTTCCTATACAGATAAGGAGACAGGAGAAGAGTCTCAAATACCGCTGAGTGATGTGGCAGATTTTGAAGAAACAGAAGGATTAAGTACCATTAGCAGAGAAGGACAGGAACGTTATATTAGTGTAAAGGCTTCTATTGCAGATGGATATAACGTAGGATTGGTAGGAAGTGATGTAAAAGATGCATTAGCTAAATATCAGTGCCCGGATGGATATTCTATTGAAATGCAGGGAGAAGATGAAAATATTAATGAAGCAATGGAACAGTTGATGTTAATGTTAGTGCTTGCGATTGCATTTATTTACTTGATTATGGTGGCACAGTTCCAATCCATAAAAGCACCGTTTATCATATTGTTTACCATTCCACTAGCATTGACCGGAGGATTTTTGGCATTATTCTTTACCAATAATGAAATCAGTATTATTGCAATGATTGGATTTATTATGCTGGTAGGTGTTATTGTAAATAACGGTATCGTAATGGTAGATTATATCAACCAGCTTCGCCGAGGCGGAATGGAGAAAAAAGAAGCTATTATTACCGCAGGAAAAACACGTCTTCGTCCGATACTTATGACGGCAATGACCACAATCCTTGCTATGTCAACCACAGCTTTTGGACATGATATGGGTTCTGATATGTCAAGACCAATGGCGGTAGTAACAATTGGTGGTATGATATATGGAACACTGATGACACTTATTGTAGTGCCGTGTATCTATGACCTGTTTTATAGTAATAAGAGTATGGTAGAGGAAGAAATCTAATGGAAAGTTTTGTGGAAAGTTATGAAAAAGAATTTTGGGCAGAGGAATATCCGCCAAAAGTAAAGGCAATGTTTGAAGCTGTGTTGGAGTTATTTGCTTCCGGAAAAGGATTAAACAGCCTTACGGTATCAGAAATTACGGCAAAGGCAGGCATTGGAAAAGGAACTGCGTATGAATATTTTTCTACCAAAGAAGAGATTATTGCCGGGGCATTGGAATATGAAGGAAAAAAGCATGTAAAAATGATTGCAGAACTGATAGAGAGTGAGCGTAGTTTCCGGGAGATTATCATGACCGGATTTGCACTGATGGATTCCGTGTTTGGAAAGTACCGAGGATTTGCAGTCATTATAAAGATACTGCATGAGGATACTACCAATGGTGGTGAAATGTTAACGGAAATGAAAAAACATGAAGAGTGTTTTGGCATTGTAAAACAACTGGTAGAAAAGGTTGCAAAGCTGGCAAGAAAAGAAAATCTGATTCAGGAAACAGACTACTATAAAATACAGACTGCAATCATATCACAGGTGATGGGGTATGCCACTTATATTACTTATCAGGGAATCTATGCAAGAGTAGATAGTGAGAAAGCCAAAGAAGTTGCCTATGAAAATATGATAAAGTTGTTGAATTAAGATTTAAGAGAGGAAAGAGACTATTACTTTTGAGTGAGTAGTAGTCTCTTTTTGGTTATATGGTGTTATTGACAATTTTTTTTCATGTAGATATGATAAAAACAGGTGCAATATAGAAGGCGAGGAGATGTTTCCGATGAAAAGGATAAAAAGTGGGCAGATAATATATAATGTTAGAACTACATTGGGAGTTACACAGGAAGAGTTGTGCTATGGGCTTTGTTCGGTATCGGCATTGTCGAAGTATGAATCGGGAAAAAATGTAGTAGATAGCCTATTATTTTATACTTTGTTACAGCGTCTTGGAAAATCAGCAGACAGAGTTAATATTATGCTTTCTAGACGAGATGCAGAATATTACGAGTGGAAGAAGAAAGTATCTGACGCAATAGGAGAGCAGAAGTGGGAAGAAGTGAAGAGGCTACGTAAAGAGAGTGAAGAAAGAAATGTAATAATTAATGAAATATTACAGGAACAATACAATGCATATTTAGATGCAGTTATTGCACTTAAGGGCAAAAACAATGTTTCAAAATTTTACGAATGTATAACGAAGGCAATTACATATACCATTCCTTCAATTGAGGAATGGGATGGAGAAAGTTTAATTAGTTCAGATGAATTTAATTTAATTTTGCTGTATTTGTATGGGAAAAAGAAAACCCAATTAGTAAGAAATAAGGAGATAAAAGGGGTATTTGAAAAATTAGAAAGATATGTAGAGAAAAAAATAGATGATATATTTGAGAAGGTAAAGGTATATTCTCGCCTTGTGTGCACAGAAATATTGTTATTGAATGAAGAAATGTCAGTAGAGGAACGAATATGGAAAGAAAAACAAGCCTTAAAGTTATTAAAAAGTACACGGGAAATTTATGATATGCCAGAAGTATTACGACTTTTAATTTGTGATTTGAAGAAAAGAGGGGATGAAACAGCAAGAATTTATGAAAAACAAAGAGAAGCATTAGTGAGTATTATGGAGCAATACGGTGCATCAACAGAATTTCGACTGGAAAATTGGTATAGTGGGAATGAACGAATATGTCTGATGAATGAATATTTGGCAACAGGAAGAAAACAAAAAAGATTAACGCAGGAAGAATTAAGTGAAGGAGTTTGTGCAGTTGAGACGTATTCAAGAATTGAAAGTGGAAAAAGAGCAGCGAGCAAAAAGAATTATCTAAAATTAGCAGAAAAGTTAGAAATAAATGTGGGGTATTATTGGGGTCAGATAGTTACAGATGATTATAGTGATTTTCTTTTAATGTCGGAACAAAGATTAGCTATTATTGATGGAAAAACTGAAGAAGCCAAGGTACTATTAAAGAAATTAGAAGGACATTTAGATATGAGCGAAGTGCAGAATCGGCAGTATATTGATTTTATGGAGATTATTGTGAAAAAGGCAGAAGGCGTTTTAGAGTTAAGCCAGGGGAAAGATGAATTAAAAAAAGTATTACAATATACTATACCAAGTGACGAAAAAATAGAGCGTTTTTATACAAAAACGGAAATAGAAATTATTCAAAATATAGTTCTGGATTATCTGAAAAATAGCAAAGATTATTCAGGTGCAATTGAAGTTATTGAAAAAGTGTTAAAAAATGATGCAAGAAAAAGTGTTTCATCATGGTATGAAATTGGAGTTTTGAAAAAAAAATTAGCTGTTATTTATTCTGATATTAAAGAATATGAGAAAAGTATGCAATTGGTAGAAGAGTGTATTAGAGAAACTATAAAAAATCAAGATGGACAGATGCTTGCGGAGTGTGTGAATTTAGTTGCGTGGAATTTAGAAAGATGGATGCCGGAAAAGAAAAAAGACTATGACAATTTATATATCAAAGTCTTTTACTTAACAGATTTGTTTGAAAATAAGAGTAATCATAAAATATGTAAAGAATATTATGAAAAAAAATTTGATACAAATTGATACAAATAAGAAGTGGTATCAGTGACAAAGAAGAAATGTTTCGTCCATATTATCTAATGGGGATGAAACTGCTGGATTATTGTTAGCTGTTTGAGCAGTTATAATTGGACATAAAAGTAAATATCCGGTAAACATAAGTGTTAAAAGTCTTTTTGTGAGTGTTTTCATCATAAGTAAGTTCTCCTTCCGGTGTTCATTTGTGTTAAGTTTCAATGTAGCTGATTATAAGGGAGGAAAAGAAAAAATAACATGACGTTTTGGGAAAGATAATTTTCCGAAAACGTCATGTTATTTTTATGCGTTAGAGTTTAAAATAAAAATCAATAAACGCTGATACAGATAGTGCTTTGTAAAGTGAATATTGGTGAAAAGGAGAAATATATAACGGAGTTTTATAATGGTAACATTATTGTAATGGATAGTGTGTATTTGTAAATAGTATTTATAGAGGTTTATAAATTTTGTATGAGGAGAGTTGAAAAATGTTTGGAAACATTAGATGTTCTAAAAGTATATCTTGGCAGATTGAACCAGATTTAGATTTAGTATATATATTTAATCATAGAAGTTCTAAATGGTTCTATTTTGAAGGGGTGTCCAAAAGAATTTGGGAAAGCCTTGTTTTAGATGAAAATTCGTTTCAACAGACTGTAAAGAAAATTAGCATTGAATATGAAACGGAATATGATGTAGTATTCGAAGATACTGAGGAGTTTATAAAAGAATTAATAGATGAGGATGTAGTAGTAAATGTGTAAAGAAAAAATGAGTTTAGCATATATTACAAATTATTTAGCTGAAAGAGAAAAATTATTTGAGGTGAGAATTGAGGTTAATTCCACATGTAATTTAAGATGTGAACATTGTTATATTCCGAATCATGATAACATAGGATTGAGTTATGATAAAATAATTAATTTACTATATCAATTAAGAAAAATAGGAGTGTATGATTTATCTTTTACAGGAGGGGAAATATTTTGTAGAAAAGATATTTTCAGTATAATAAAAAAGGCACGACAAATGGGATTTAATGTTACATTATTTTCTAATATTACATTACTTGATGAGAATTCTATTAAAGAATTAAGAGAATTATTCATAAATAAAATATCATGTACAGTTTTTTCTTTGGATGAGAGTATAAATGATCAAATTATGGGGATAGAAGGAAGCCTAAAAAAAATAATTCAAAATATAGAATTATTAATTGCATATGGGATTAATGTAGAGATAAAAACTGTACTTATGAAAAAAAATTTTAATTGTTATAAAAATATACAGGAATTTTGTAAAGAAAGAAAAATCGATTATATATTGTCAACAATTGTTACGCAAAAGAATGATGGCAATAAATCAAATTTAAAATTAAGGCTAAATGGGGGGCAATTAACAAATGTTTTTAAGGATAAGAGTCTTGGTTTGTTAAAGAAAAATCAATTATCTGATGAAGATTATGTTTGTAATAGATTAAGGAGTTCATTATTTATTAATTGTAAAGGTGATGTATATCCATGTGATACCTTTGCAAAATCATGTGGGAACATATATGAAAATACAGTTGAAGAAATTTGGAATGATTCAGCTGAATTAAAATATATAAGAAATTTAAAATTAGGTGATATGAGTTCTTGCAAAGGGTGTAAGAAAAAAGGATTTTGTTTGAAATGTCCAGGAATATCCCAGCTTGAAGAAGGGGATGTAATGAGAAAATCTAGATTAGCATGTCAACATGCTGATATTAGATATAAAATATTAAAAGGAGGATGCTTATATGAAGAAGTATGAAAAACCAGTTGTAACAAAGAAAAAAGAGAAAAAGGGGGGAACTGTTGTAGAACCACAATGTAGATGTAGTGGTAGTTCAACACATGTTAATTTACCATTTTAATTAGTAAGTGTTGTATAAAATAATGATATTTGATGTACATAAAATGTTTGTGTATATGATAAAGGCACAAGATAATTATCTTGTGCCTTTATTGTTTGAGAGGGATAGTTATTATGTTTAAGAAAATTGAAGATATAAGTATAGAAAAAAGATATATGAGAAATGCAATTATAGAAATTACTAATAAATGTAACTGGAAATGTAAACATTGTTATTTAGAAGGAAGAGAAGAAAGTATTCTGCCTACAGAAAAAATATATGATATTTTTATACAACTAAGAAAATTAGGAGTATACCAATTAACGCTAACTGGTGGAGAAATTTTTACAAGAAAGGATATATTTGATATAATAGAAAAAGCCCGGAGTATGGGATTTAAATTAAATTTATTTTCTAATGCTTCGTTACTAAATCAAACAATTGTTAATAAGTTAGTAGGTTATAATATAAATTCTTTTTCTAGTACAATTTTTTCGATGGAAGAAAAAATACATGATGAAATCACAAGGACTAAAGGTTCGTTAAGAAAGGCTCTATTTAATCTGAATATGTTAAAAGAATCGAACATTAGTGTTGAAATTAAAACATGTATTTTGAAGGATAATTATAAGAATTTTATAGATGTGTATAAATTCGCAATTGAGGATGGATATAACTATAGGATAGATTATGATATTGTACCACAGGTTAAGAGAAAATTTTGGCAAAATGAATGTAGATTAGGTAAAGATGAATTTAAACAAGTTTTAAAGGTATTAGATGGATTAAAAGAAAAAAAATTTGTTTTGCCTAATTTAAATGAGCTACTTTGTTCGGAATGCAGAAATTCAATTGTTATTGATAGTAAAGGCAATGTAAAACCTTGCATAAAATATCAATATGTTGTTGGTAATATATTTGATAGTGATATATTTGATATATGGAATAATTCAAGTAAATTGAATAGTATTCAAAATATTAAATGGAAAGATTTAGATGAATGTGAAAAATGTAATAATAGAAAATATTGTCATAGATGTCCGTTAACAAATTTTGATGATAATGGAATTATTTTAAATAATAGAAAGAATATTGAGTGTGAATTAGCAAATATAAGAAGCGAAATTTACGATTAAAGGTGAAAATATGAAAAAATATATGAAATACGTCAGAAAATATATTATATTGCAAATAGTGTTTTATTTTTTATATGTGCTTACTACAGCAATAGTACCATATTTGCAGAAATTACTATTTGATAAAGCTAAGGTGTATGGTTTAAAATTTGTGCTCTTTTTAGTTGGAGCATACATTGTTGTAATTGCTATTAGTGAAGTGGCCAGTTATATTTCAGAGAGGTATGTATGGAGAACAGCAATAGAATTTGAAAATAAATTAAAAAGAGACTTTTTTAGCGTTATTTCAAAAATGGAAAATAATGAATTTTCGAAAAAAAGTGTGGGAGAATATATTTCATTACAAGGAAATGATATTACAACACTTGAACAGGATTACTTGACACCAGCCTTAGATATAGTTAAGTCTATTTTAATGGTTATAATATATAGTGTAGTAATTTTTATTATGATTGATTATAAAATTGGAATTGTACTTCTTATACAATCAATAGTTGTTGTATTTGTTCCTAAGATAATGGCAGGTAAGTTATCAGATAGTAGAAATAAATATTTGAGACAGATGGGAAAGTATGTAGAATTAGTTAAGGAATTGTATGAAAATCATGCTATTTTATCTGTAAGGACGCGAGATGCTGTTGTTAAACATCATGATAGTGAATTAAACAAAACTAGTGGTATGAGAATGAATTATGGAAGACGAAAGTGTCTTTCTCTTTCTTTGAGCGGAGGAGCAATTAATATTGTTCATATTATTATATTTGGCATTATAGGATATTTATTTATAAAAGGGAATATAACATTGGGAACTGCAACATCAGCGCTTGCATATGTGGAATGTTTTGTAGGACCATTAGAATCTTTTTTGTATGATATTGATGCTATTAATTCTACTAAAAATATAAGAGAAAAGGTATGTGCATATTTAGAAGGACATAATGAGGATAAGAAAACCTTGTTGTATAACTTTAAGGAAGAAATAACTTGTAATAATATTGTTGTAAATTACAAAGATTTTAGTTTAAAAGATTTTAGTTTTTCTTTTAAAAAAGGAAAAAAATATGCAATTATCGGACATAGTGGATCTGGAAAATCAACGATAATTAAAGCAATAATGCAAAAAATTAATGTTGATAAGGGACAAATACTTATCGATGGATTAGATGTGAAGAATTATGATAAGTCAAATATAGTTGGTTATTTTGGACAAAAAGATATAATATTTAGTGATAACTTTGAAAATAATGTTTCTTTGTTTGGGGCATATGATATCAATTTACTGCCAGATAATATCAGAAATAGAAGTAGCGTTAGGAAAATAGAAAATTGTAATTTATTAAGCGGCGGCGAAAAAAAGATAATAGGATTTTTAAGATTATACGTTGAAAATGCAGATATTTGTATATTAGATGAACCGTTTGCGGGGGTTGATTATAAAATGACTCGAAATATAACCAGTAAGATAATGGATTCTAATAAAACAGTTATAATGGTAACTCACGATATTGAGGAGGAATATTTACGACAATTTGATGAAATTTTATTTATTAAGCAAGGCAGGTTAATAGCAAGTGGGGATTATGAAACAATACAAGAATACGTATAAGAAATATTTATAAAAGATAGATGAATATACACAAGAAAACCTTGACAATTCCAAACTTAACTCTTAATATATAAAATATATTTAAAAGGTAGTGAGAAAGAGGAGTACACAATTACCCTTGAAAGAGAGAGCGATTCATCGGCTGGAAGGTCGCTTGAAGAAGGAATTGTAGAAGGTAGCTTTTGAACCGGAGGACTGAACCGTGGAAGTTTTTGACGAAGTAGGTTTTCACGAGTTATCCCCGTTACAGGATATGAGAGATGCATTATGATATTTGTAATGTGAATAAAGGTGGTACCGCGGATTTTCGCCCTTTACTGAGTTTTCAGTAAAGGGCATTTTTTATATCATATGAAACACTCGATGCATTAAAATACGAAAGTATATGATTTTCATATGATATAAAAACGCTCCGCTAAAGAGACGCACCTCGCGGAGAAGAATTTAGTCGGAAACGACACCGCTCGGGCGCAAAAGAGTCCGACAAGCTCACTCGATTGAAAGAAGTATTTGAGGAAAGATTTGTAAAAGAAAAGGAGAAAAAACATGAGCAAAGAACTTGCAAAGACCTATGATCCAAAAGACATAGAAGATCGTCTTTACCAGAAATGGGAAGAAAATAAATATTTTCACGCAGAAGTAGATAGAAGTAAAAAACCATTTACCATTGTGATGCCTCCACCAAATATTACAGGACAGCTTCACATGGGACATGCACTGGATAATACCATGCAGGATATTTTAATCCGCTATAAGAGAATGCAGGGTTACAATGCATTGTGGCAGCCGGGAACAGACCACGCTTCTATTGCGACAGAAGTAAAAGTAATCCAGTCCTTAAAAGAACAGGGAATTGATAAAGCAGACCTTGGAAGAGAAGGTTTCCTGAAAAAAGCATGGGAATGGAAAGAAGAATACGGCGGACGTATTGTAAAACAGCTTCGTAAAATGGGTTCCTCAGCAGACTGGGACAGAGAACGTTTTACCATGGACGAGGGATGTTCAAAAGCAGTTCAGGAAGTATTTATTAAATTATATGAAAAAGGATATATTTACAAAGGTTCTCGTATCGTTAACTGGTGTCCGGTATGTAAAACATCCATTTCCGATGCAGAGGTAGAACATGAAGAACAGGATGGATTTTTCTGGCACATCAATTATCCGGTAAAAGGAGAAGAAGGAAGATTTGTAGAAATCGCAACTACCAGACCGGAAACTTTATTAGGTGATACCGCAGTAGCTGTAAATCCGGATGATGAAAGATATAAAGATATCGTAGGAAAAACATTGATTTTACCATTGGTAGGAAGAGAAATTCCGGTAGTAGCTGATGCTTATGTAGATAAGGATTTTGGAACCGGATGTGTTAAGATTACACCGGCACATGACCCGAACGACTTTGAGGTTGGAAAACGTCATAATCTTCCGGAAATCAATGTATTAAATGACGATGCAACCATCAATAAAAATGGTGGAAAATACGAAGGTATGGATCGTTATGAAGCAAGAAAACTTATGGTAAAAGAGCTGGAAGAACAGGGCTTATTAGTAAAAGTAGTACCACATACACATAACGTAGGAACTCATGATCGTTGTAAGACAACGGTAGAACCAATGATTAAACAACAGTGGTTTGTAAAAATGGATGAGCTAATCAAACCAGCAGTAGAGGCAGTAAAAAACGGAGAAATCAAGTTACTTCCAGAACGTATGGATAAGACTTACTTTAACTGGACAGACAATATCCGTGACTGGTGTATCTCCAGACAGCTTTGGTGGGGACACAGAATCCCGGCATATTATTGTGATGACTGTGGAGAATTTGTAGTAGCAAGAGAAAATCCGGGTAAGTGTCCAAAATGTGGATGCACTCATATGACACAAGACCCGGATACCTTGGATACCTGGTTTTCTTCCGCATTGTGGCCATTTTCTACTTTGGGTTGGCCGGATAAAACAGAAGACTTAGATTATTTCTATCCAAACGATGTATTAGTTACCGGATATGATATTATTTTCTTCTGGGTAATCCGTATGATTTTCTCAGGATACGAGCAGATGGGAGAAGCACCATTCCATACCGTATTATTCCATGGATTAGTGCGTGACTCAGAAGGACGTAAGATGAGTAAGTCTCTGGGAAATGGAATTGACCCATTAGAGGTAATTGACAAGTATGGTGCAGATGCATTAAGACTTACCTTGATTACAGGAAATGCACCGGGAAATGATATGCGTTTCTACTGGGAGCGTGTAGAGTCTTCTCGTAACTTTGCAAATAAGGTATGGAATGCATCCCGATTCATTATGATGAATATTGGAGATGAGAAGTTAACAAAACCATCCTTTGATAAGTTAGCACCGGAAGATAAGTGGATTTTATCTCGTGTAAATACATTGGCAAAAGATGTAACCGAAAACATGGATAAATTTGAACTTGGAATTGCCGTTCAGAAAGTATATGACTTTATCTGGGACGAATTCTGTGACTGGTATATTGAAATTGCAAAGACCAGAACCTTCAAAAAAGAAGAAAATCCGGAATCTGCAAAAGTTGCAATGTGGACATTAAAGACGGTATTGATTCAGGGCTTAAAGCTGTTGCATCCATATATGCCATTTATTACAGAAGAAATTTTCTGTACACTTCAGGATGAAGAAGAAACCATTATGTTATCTCAGTGGCCGGAGTATACCGAAGAATGGAATTTCCCGGAAGAGGAAGTGGCAGTAGAACATGTAAAGGATTTGGTAAAAGGAATCCGTAATACCAGAACTGCTATGGAAGTTCCACCAAGCAGAAAGGCAAAGGTCTTTATCGTAACAGAAGATAAGAACCTGCAAGAAACTTTTGAAACAATGAAGAGTGCTTACAGTATGCTTGCAAGTGCCAGTGAAGTGAAAGTACAGGCAGATAAAAATGGAATTGGAGAAGACGCAGTATCCGTTGTAATTCCGGGTGCAGTAGTATACTTACCATTAGAAGATTTGGTAGACTTTGAAAAAGAAAAAGAACGTCTGTTAAAGGAAAAAGATAAATTAACCAAGGAATTAGCACGTTCTAAGGGAATGCTTTCCAATGAGAAGTTCTTAAGCAAAGCACCGGAAGCAAAAGTACAGGAAGAAAAAGAAAAACTTGCAAAATACGAACAGATGATGGCGCAGGTAGAAGAACGTCTGGCGCAGATGAAATAATTTTATAAGTAAAACGGAAGAGGCTGTTGTGTGAAAATCACAGACAGTCTCTTTTTTTCTAAAAAACATATAAAAGAAAATATATTCGACAAAAAACACCAAAATCTTACAAAAAGATTGAAAAAAGGTTCTAAAATTGTTAATATAAAATATATATAGCCTTATTTTGCAAATAAACGTGATAGGAGGGAAAAAAATGGCAGCATCAAAAGAACCACGGGTCAGAATTAGTGATGACGAAATGCAGGCCTTTCTATATATACCGTATGAGTTAATGGACAATTATAAAGATATGGAGACGGTACAACTGTTTTTAAAGCAAAAGGGAGTAAATTTTGGAATCATAGAAGAGAATTTGAAAGAGCTTCTGGAAAAACAACTATGTGATCGTGAAATTCTCATTGCCGAAGGAAGTCAGTCACAGGATGGTACAGATGGCTATTATGACTATAAATTTAATCTTGATTTTAGCAAAAAGCCTAAGATACGACCAGATGGAACGGTAGATTACTGGAGTATCAAAATGGTAGAAACAGTGGAAAAAGGTCAGGTAATAGCAGAATACCATAAAGCATATCAGGGGCAGGATGGTATGAATGTAAAAGGAAAGATAATCCTTGCAAAACGTGGTAGAGATCAGGTACCTTTACGAGGCAGAGGATTTGAACGTTCCGAGGATGGAAGTACTTATACAGCGGTGATTGACGGAAAAATAGAGATGATGAACGGAAGAATCACCATACTTCCGGTATATGAGATAAGCGGTGACGTAGATTTATCTGTGGGAAATATTGATTTTAGAGGCGATGTAATTATTCATGGTGGAGTATGTTCTGGAGTAAGCATTAAGGCCACCGGAACGATTACCATTGATGGCATTGTGGAGGGTGCACAGATAGAAGCCGGTAAAGATGTGGTATTAAGAAGTGGTGTAATGGGAGCGTCCCGGGCAAGTGTTACCAGCCGGGGAAACATTACAGCAAAGTTCTTTGAGTATACCAAGGTGCATGCAAACGGTTCCATACAGGCAGATGTATTTTTAAATTGCAAGGTTTCTTGTGGTGGAAGTATTATTTTGGATGGCAGAAAGGCAAGTATTGTAGGCGGAGAAGTGTGGGCAATTGAAAGCATTTCTGTTCAGACAATCGGTAGTGACGGAGAAGTAAAGACAAAGGTTCGTATCGGAAATGATGCAAATGTTATGAGACGTATCACTATCTTACGAAGCAAAATAGAGGTAGAACAGGAAAATTTATATAAAATCGAAGAAGGGTTAAAAATACTGAATGATGTAAAGAATGACCCTCGAAGAACGGAATTGTTGCGAGTGAAGATTCGGGACAGTGCATTACTTGCCAACGATACGGCAGAACTTGAAAAACTGGAAAATCAGATTCAACGGGCAAAAGGCGGAAGTATTTCCGTAAAAGGAAAGGTATATCCGGGAGTCTGGGTGGAAATGGATGACTTACGAATCAGTGTAAAAGAAGAGCAGGAACGATTGGAGTTTGTAAAGAATCCGGATAAAATAGTAATGTGTCAGTTAGAATCTTAAGAAAATGTCGAAAAAACAATACAAAATGTGCTTGCATAAAATCACCACTTTATTATAATGGAAAGTGGTGATTTTTTTATGAAAACATATGAAGAAATAATAGATTATATAGCAGGAATCCCAAAGTTTACAACCAAACATCCTTTGTCACATACCAAGGCATTTTTGGAACGCTTGGGAAATCCGCAAAATCAGTTTAAAGTAATACATGTAGCAGGAAGTAATGGGAAGGGGAGCGTTTGTGCCTGCCTTGCCAATATTTTAAAAAAGAGTGGTAAAAGTACCGGGTTATTTACATCGCCCCATTTAGTAGATATTGAAGAACGTTTTGTGATAGATGGAGAACAATGCACTCAGGAAGAATTTGTGCAGGCAGTAGAACAAGTACAGTCAGTAGTGGAGGAGATGGAAAAAGAGGGAATTTCCCATCCATCCTATTTTGAATATTTGTTTGCAGTTGGAATGGTGATTTTTCAAAAGCGAAATGTGAAATACGCCGTGTTAGAGACGGGATTAGGTGGAAGACTGGATGCAACCAATGTGGTAGAACATCCGTTACTTACTATTATTACCTCTATCAGTCTGGAACATACCGAAATTTTAGGAAATACCATTGCTGAAATTGCAGGGGAAAAAGCAGGTATACTAAAAGAACAGGTTCCGGTGGTATATGATGTCTCTAATATAGAAGCAGCACAGGTGATTGAAGAACGTGGAAAGCAGTTGCATTGCAGAATGTTTCCGGTATATTTAGAGAAAATTAAAATTTTATTAAACACCGGGAAAAAGATTGATTTTTCTTATGAATCTCGGTATGATGTTACTGAAGTGGAAATCCCATTTGGTGCTCCATATCAGGCGCAGAATGCAGCAGTAGCATTAATGGCAGCAAATTATCTTGGAGAGACAGAGCAAATTTCCCGGGAAGCAATCCGAGAAGGAATGCGTACGGTACAATGGAAGGGAAGAATGCAGGAAGTCCGAGAAGACATATATTTTGACGGAGCCCATAATGCAGATGGTATTCGGTGCTTTTTACAGGCAGTAAATAAAATTGCAACAACTCCGTCTATATTGCTTTTTTCCATGGTTCAGGAAAAGAATTATGTGAAAGCTATAAGAGAATTATTAACAGACGGAAAGTGGGAGCAGATTTTTGTAACTAGGATTTCCGATGCCAGAGGGATTCCGGCAGCAACTTTAAAGCAGGTGTTTGAACAGGAAGCACAGGCGATGAATCAGAGAATAAAGATAACAGAAATAGATCAGGTAGAAAAGGCTTTCGCAGAAGCAACGAAAGTGAAGAAAAAGGGACAGAAGTTGTTCTGTGCAGGGTCCTTGTATCTCGTTGGAGAATTAGAAAAGATCGCAGGAGGAATGAAAGATGATTAATTTTGAAGAAGAATTGAAAAAGTTTAAACCAAGCCTTGAAGTAGAAGAGGCTGAGGATGCCATATATGATAGAGACCTTACCGATATGACAGATATTATGCAGGAAATTATGAAAGAAGCAAGAGAACAAAGATAGACAAGACGGTGAGGAAGGTAAAGATGGATTCTTATAATAAAATTATTCGTATATCCAATACGTTATATAACATTGGACTAGAGAAAGCAAAGGTACGAGACTTATCAGGAGCAGCAGAGTGTCTGCGAAAAAGTCTGCGTTTTTATAAAGCCAATACACAGGCAAGAAATTTATTGGGATTAGTATATTTTGAGATGGGCGAAACAGTGGATGCCTTAAGCGAGTGGGTAATTAGTAGAAGCCTTCAGCCGGAGGATAATATTGCAGAGCAATATTTAGAGTCAATCCAATCCAATCGGGCGAAACTGAATACCATTAATCAGACGATTAAGAAATATAACCAGGCATTGCTGTATTGCAAACAGGATAGTCAGGATTTAGCTATTATACAGTTGAAGAAAGTCCTTTCCTTAAATCCTAATTTAATAAAAGGACATCAGTTGTTAGCACTGCTTTATATGCAAGAGGGCAGATATGAACAGGCGAAGAAGGAACTTCGTGCAGCAGGAAGAATTGATGCAAATAATACACTTACCTTACGTTATTTAAAGGAAGTAAATTTGCAGTTGCATGGAGAACAGCCGTCTCAGAAAAACAGCCGCAAAGAAAAAGAGGAACAGATTGCATACCAAAGTGGGAATGAGACTATTATTCAGCCGGCAAACTTCAAAGATAATTCAGGAATTATGACAATTATTAATATTGTCATCGGTATGGCAATTGGTGTAGCAATTGCATTATTCTTAATCATGCCGGGAATACGACAGAACGCAACCTCAGATGCAAAAAAATCAGAAGTAGAGGCAAACAACAACCTGACCACTAAGAATCAGGAGATTAAGAAGTTAGAAAGTCAGATTGATGATTTGAATAATCAGATTACAGACTTAAATCAGAAGCAGGAATCAGCACAACAGGTAACAGATATGTATGATAAGCTGTTGGCAGGATATCACGCTTATACCCAGAATGATATTGAGAGTGCAGGAAATATGCTGGCAGAAATCAATCCGGAGCTATTATCCGAGAGTGCCAAGACTGTTTATAATGAAGTGAATGGAAAAGTAAACGAACAGTATTTGGCAAGTGTATACGAAAAGGGTTCCAGTGCTTACAATAGTTATAATTATGAAGAAGCAGTAACCGAATTAGAAAAGGTTGTGCAGATGGATGAAGATTATGATGATGGTAATGCCATTTACTATCTGGCACAGTCCTATCGAAAGCTGGAAGATACAGAAAATGCCAAGAAGTACTATCAAAGAGTGGTAGAACTTCATCCGAAAACAGAGCGGGCAAGAACATCACAGTCTTACTTAGACGAGATGGGAGATACCACGACACCACAAGAATAACAATAAGAACAGAAACTTACAAAAGACGTCATGAATAAGAATTCATGGCGTCTTTTTATATCATAAGAAAGGAAGAAAAAGATGGAACATAAGTATGAAAGAGAATATGGATGTTTGATTTTAAAAATGCCAAGGGAATTGGATCATCATCAGGCAGAATTCTTAAAAGAGGAGGCAGATGGATTACTGGTAAAATATCCGGTACGAAATCTAATATTTGATTTTTCGGATACACAGTTTATGGATAGCTCTGGAATCGGTGTGATTATTGGAAGATGCAAAAATGTTCGGTTTTCCGGAGGTTATGTGAAGGCAATTCACTTAAATCAGCAGATACAACGTATTTTTAAGATATCCGGCTTAATGAAAATTATAGAAATCGATTAATAGAGGGAACACAAGGAGGATTATATGGAATATTTAAAAAGTGAGATGAAGATGGAATTTCAGGCAATATCTGAAAACGAAGGATTTGCCAGAGTAGCAGTGGGGGCATTTATTGCGGTATTAAATCCAACGGTGGACGAGCTTGCGGATATTAAGACCGCAGTGAGTGAGGCGGTAACTAATTGTATTATTCATGGATATGAACAACAGGAAGGCAGCATTTGGATTCAATGTAAGATAGAAGGAAATCAAGTAGAAATCGCCATTACCGATAGTGGAAGGGGAATTCGTAATGTAGAACAGGCGAGGGAGCCATTGTTTACCACCAAGCCGGAGTTGGAACGTTCCGGCATGGGATTTGCATTTATGGAGGCATTTATGGATGAGCTGGAGGTAGTATCGAAAGTGGGAGAAGGCACTTGCGTAACGATGAGAAAAACCATAGGATAGGGGTGAAGGAGTGGAGCTGCTGATAGAAAAGCCAGAGCAAGTACGGACGAAAGATGAAAAAGTAAAAAAACTGCTGGAACTGGCACATGACGGAGATAAAGCGGCAAGAGATACAATGGTAAAAGAAAATATGGGACTAATCTGGAGTATTGTTCGGAGATTTAACAATCGAGGTTATGAATTAGAAGATTTATTTCAGATTGGAAGTATTGGGCTCATGAAAGCCATTGATAAATTCGATACTTCCTTTGAAGTAAAATTTTCTACCTATGCAGTTCCTATGATAACCGGAGAAATCAAGCGTTTTTTACGAGATGACGGGTTAATTAAAGTAAGCAGGAGTATCAAAGAAAACGGAGCCAAAATAAAACAGGCGAGAGAGCGTTTGCAGGCGGAACGAGGACGAGATATTACATTGCAGGAATTATCGGACGAGACAGGAATGGAAAGAACGGAAATTGTTATGGCACTTGAAGCAAACGGAGAAGTAGAGTCTATTTATAAGACATATGCACCGGAAAACGGAAAAGAAACCTGCCTGGCAGACCGATTACCACAGGAAAAAGACAGCCATGAAGTGCTCATTAACCACATGTTACTGGAACAGTTATTAAAGGAATTAAAAGAGGAAGAACGTCAACTCATTCAGATGCGTTATTTTGAAGAATGTACACAGATGCAAGTGGCAGAAAAGCTGGGAATCAGTCAGGTGCAGGTAAGTCGTATGGAGAAAAAAATTTTATTATCTATGCGAAAAAAACTATAAAACCATTAGAATAAATGTATAAATGAAAAAAAGCATGGCATACTACTTTCAAAGAAGGAAAAGGAAGTGAGTAAATGAGCCATACCAAAATTTATCGATTATGCCTTCTATCCGTGGTGATACTCACCATTATAGGAGGCATTTTCTATTATGTGGAATATGCAAAAAATGAAACAGAAGTTACAGAAGGAACCTTAGTAAAGAAGCAGGAGTGGTTGGAATATGGCATCTAATTCAGATACATTATATATAAAAATTGAACAGAATGTGTTGGTAAAAGAACCCTCTGTGGTGTTAAAGGACATTGCAAAGCTTACCTCTACCAATCGGGAGCTGGTAAATAAATTAAAAACATTAAAAGTATATCAATTTCATACACCGGCAAATCAGGATAAAAAGAAAAGGCAGAGCCAAGTTTTTTCTATTTTAAAGATAATTGAACTTATCGGAAAAGAATATTCTAATGTAGATATTCAAAATATGGGAGAAAAAGATTTCATTATTGAATACGAGCCACAACAGGAAGTAAAGTGGATACAGTACTTAAAAGTTGCTATTTTATGTATTTTTACCTTTTTTGGTTCCGCATTTACCATTATGACATTCAATAACGATGTGGGCGTGGGAGAAGTGTTTTTAGACTTTTATCAGCAGGTGATGGGCAAATCTTCCAATGGTTTTACCGTTCTGGAAATAAGCTATGCCATTGGATTATCCTTAGGTATTCTTATATTTTTTAACCATATAGGAAGAAAGAAGATTACCCATGACCCAACGCCGCTTCAGGTGGAAATGCGCACTTATGAAAAAGATATTGATACCACCTTTATTGAAAACTGTGGAAGAAAAGGAACAAGTAATGATGTGGATTAAAGAATTATTTTTGGGATTGGTAGGGCTGGCATCCGGCTTTGCGGTATCCGCAGGCGTGTTTGCATTTATCATATCGGTAGGGGTAATTCCAAGAATGATAGGAAAGACCAGAACGGTAAAAGAAGTACTTATTTATGAAACGATTATTTTACTGGGAGGAACCTTCGGAAATCTATTCTCGCTGTTTCAATGGAAAGTGCCGCTGGGAGTACCGCTTTTAGTACTGTTTGGTGTGTCAGCAGGAGTATTCACCGGCTGTTTGGCAGTGGCATTGGCAGAGATTTTAAACTCATTTCCCATTATGTTTCGAAGGCTGCGGATTAAAGAAGGACTTGGATGGATGTTGTTTTTTATGGCAATGGGAAAAACCTTTGGTTCTTTATATTTTTATATGAATCATATGCAAAAATTTTGACAGAGAAAGTGAGAAAATCATATGGCACAGGAAACCATGAAGCAAAAAGAAAAAAAGAATCAGCAATATAATGAATATGTAAAGCAGGTAACCCCTACCCATTCCTTACCGAAAAATATGGCAAAAGCATTTGTTATGGGTGGAATTATTTGTGTGATAGGACAGTTTATTTTGAATATGGCAATGAATCGGTTTGGACTGGAACAAGAAGTGGCAGGCGGGTGGTGCAGTATGATACTGATACTGCTTAGTGTCATTCTTACCGGATGCAATATATATCCATCCTTGGCAAACTGGGGTGGCGCAGGCGCATTAGTTCCTATTACCGGATTTGCCAATTCCGTAGCGGCACCGGCAATTGAGTTTCAAAAAGAAGGACAGGTATTCGGAATCGGATGCAAGATTTTTACCATTGCGGGCCCGGTAATACTGTATGGAATATTTACAAGCTGGGTATTAGGTTTCATTTATTGGATAGGAAAATGTTTTGGATGGTTTTGATAAAAAGAGCGGGAAGCCTTGTGTTTCCGGCTTTTTTTATGCAATAGGAAATTTTTTTTATTTTTTTGCAACATTTGTGTGAAACCAAAAGTGTTATAAATGTAAGAGTTAAGTAATAAGGGTGGCGCCAGTCTTTACTGTAAACGAAATAAAATAAGTTTAAATAGTAGGAGACAATGAATTATGAAGAGAAAATTAATTGGAATGATGTTAGCATTAACTGTAATTACAAGTGTAACAGCTTGTGGAAATGAAAAGAAGGAAGCAGGACAACATACAGTTACCAAACAGGAACATGTAGAAAAGAAAGAAGCAAAGGGAAATATAGAAAAAAATGTAAAGCAGGTAAGTGAGAAAAAGGTAGGAGAAGCCGAAGAAACAAATGATACTGAGGAAACACAGGAATTTACCAAAAGATTAGGTCAGGTAGAAGTAACAAGTTATGAAGGAAAGAGTATCACATTAAATGTTCCGGAAGGATATGATTGGTATATACAGGATGCTGATGACCAGGGAGGATGTGCTTTTGAGCGCGAGGATGGAAAAGAAACCGTGTTTGTTATGTTTTCCGACAGATTATTGGATGTAGACGAGGAATTTTGCGATTCTGATTTGACAATTCCTTATTATGCTACCGGAACAGAATCAGAGGTAATGACAGAAGAAATCAACGGACACACCGTTTATTATAAACATATTGCATATGAGTATGATGAGTATAATGGACATGTAGGTTATGAAACCGTAAAAGCAATGTGTGAAGTGGGAGATGATCATATGTTAACGGTGGAAACAGACGGAAGAAGCGGTCAGAAAGCCGATTTTGATGAAATACGAGGATTCTTTGAGTTTTAAAAAGTTGTTTTAAATAAAAGGGAAGTATTTGAAATAGAAACGATAAAAATAAGAAGAAAAAGAGGAAGCATAAGTATGAAAAATGTAATGAAACGATTGATGGTATGTGGACTTTGCGTAACCATGTTAGTAGGATGTGGAACAAGTACAGATACATCGAAGACCGGTACCGGTAAAAAAAATATAGAGGTGGGAAATCTGGCAGGAAATAGTCAGGAAGATGATATGTCAGAACTTAATTCTATCATAGAATTAAAGGCAAAGTATGAAGACCAGGAAAAGTATGAATACACCGACCCAATGTATAACCTGGAAAAAAATCATGTATTTACCTATGATGTAGGAGAGGCTTTTTTTAAGTCAGAGGAGTATGAGGGATTTAAGGTATACAGCGACAGTAATTTTCAAAATACGGTAAATATTAAGATTGAAGACAACTATGATGATGATAAGATTACAATTTCACCGAGTTTAGTATTTAGTTATGAAAATGAGGAAGATAGTAGAACAGATGGAACATGGGGAAGTAGAAGTAAGTTCTGGCTGGTTCAGTATATGGATACGAAAACAGGAAAAGAATTAGATAAACCAATTGTTACGGTATTCTCTATCGCGCAGGAGTTAAATACGCCCACAATGAAGCAGTCCGTAGGGGGAGACGGCTATTATAAATTGTCTTGGTCTAAGGTAGATGGCGCAGATTACTATGAGGTATATGAGTATGATAAGGGATTAGATTATGCATCTCTTGCAGTAACAACAGAAAATTTGGAATGCTCTAATGCAGACTTTGCACATGTAAAAAAATATGAAGAAGAGTTTAAAGAAGAATATAGAGATACGGAAATTGATGTGGATACTCAGATGACAATGAATCATTTTCTGGATTCAGGAGATAGTTTTTTCGTGGTAGCCAAAACAAATGATGGGAAACATTCCGGTATGAGTAATGAATGCGACCCGCAAGAAATTGCAAATCAGATTCCGATTTCACAGAGTTGGGATTTTCAGACGGACTATACAGGAACAGATGCGTTAGCATTACCGGCATATGTAGATATAGAAATGATGGATGGTTCTATTGGAAAATATGTAATTGAATATCGGGGAGGAACAGCAACATTATATGACGATGGAACCATTGCAGTAGATGCAAGCATTAAAAATCTTCCAATTGCCATGTACCGGGTAAGATTGACAGGAGTAGATTATGATACATTTATGGCACAGACAAAAAATCTGATACAAAGGGGAGACGAATTGGCAGGAAGAACAGGAAGTGCCAATGAGAATATAGATATTCCATTTGTACCTGATAGTCAGGAAACACCGGAGGACGAGTACGGAGACGATGATGCAGATGTGGACGAAGAAAACATTAATGATGATACCGATGTAGAGGACGAGTCCGGAGACGATGTGGGTGGCGAGACAGTGAATGTGGCAGGAGTTGAATTACCTGAAAATGTTGCCAAAACTGTTTATGCCAATAGTTCCTTAAGTGAATGGCTTGCATTGAACTTTCTTGCCCAAAATGAAACAATTTCATTGGATGGATTTAAAGAAGCTTCCGATTCCGAAAAATTGGGAGATGCATTTATCGAGGCGTATAGACAAAATCCGTTATGTGGAATTATAAATAACCTTGAATATGACTATGATAAGAATGAATTAGTGGTAGAATATGCACAAACCAAAGAAGAAACTCAAAATATGCAGCAGGAATGTTTGAAAAAGGCAAAAGATGTTGCAGGTGAAATTATTCAGGATGGCATGAGTGATTATGAAAAAGAGCAGGCAATTAATCAATATTTATGTGACAATGCAGAATATAATTATGATGTTATGAATTATGAAGCGGAAGATGGTTCTATTGGTGATGAAGCAGTAGAAAAATATCCAAATTCCTTTACTCCTTATGGAATCTTAGTAGAAAACTTTGGAGTATGTGAATCTTATGCAGAAGCTTTTCACTTAGTTGCAAACGAGGCAGGACTTCAATCTATTATGGTAGTAGGTACTTTAGAAGGTGGTGGACATGAATGGAACAGGGTCTTGTTAAATGGAAAATGGTATACATTAGATGTAACCAATAATGATAAAGAAGTAGCAGCAAATGCACTGTTTAACATATCAGATGAAGTAGCAACAGAAATATTAAAAGAAAGTGATGTATGTATATTGGATGATTATGCCGGCGAGTATAAAGCAGATGATATGAAATATGAGTATTATACAGTCAATGGTTTAGCTGCAGAGGATACAGAACAAGCTAAGAAAGTTTTAATTGACGGATTGAAAAAAGATGGAAATACGTCAGTTCGAATGGAAGAGAGCTTAAGTACCGATGCATTAGAAGAATTAGTACAGCAGGTTGTAAATGAGGCAGATGTAGAACAAGTAAGTTATGTGCAGTTTGGTAGAGTAGTAGGAATTATCATTGCAACAGAATAAAAAGAGTGATTCGATTTGCAAAATTATATTGCAAATACCACAAATTTCCATTATCCTTATTAGGTGTCAGAATGAAAGAATAAATTAGAATTGACAGATGGGAGAATATAGTGGAAATAATATGTGGAACAAGAAGATACCAGGCAGAAGAAGTAATTGAACAATATAGTGAGATGCTTTTTCGCCTGGCAATGTCTCGAATGCAGCATAAGGAAAATGCAGAAGAAGTAGTACAGGATACATTCCTTCGCTTAATAACTTATGTAAAAAAGGGGCATACCTTTAATGATGAAGAACATTTAAAAGCATGGCTGTTAACAGTAGCCGTGAATCGAGGAAAATCCATACTGACTTTGGCATGGAATAAACGTACCGAGGGTATGGAGAATATCAAAGAGGTGGCAACTCCGGAAACGGAGACAGGATATGCATATGAATATGTAAGTCGTTTGCCGGAAAAATATAGAATTGCCATAGATTTGTTTTATTATGAAGAACTTTCAACAGAACAAATCGCGCAGGTTATGAAGACCAAGCCGGCAACAGTGCGTTCCTATTTACATCGTGGACGTGAAAAATTAAAAGAAATGATGGAGGCAGATGCATAATGTGGGATGAAAAGAAATTTTTTGAAGATTATGTAGAAGAGTCTGAAAAAGTTAAGCCGGATGAACACTTTGTACAGCAGTTAAAACAGATGGCAGTGCAAGAAGAAAAAAAGAAAACTCCAATCCCGATGATAAAATATGTAGCAATAGCAGCATCTTTTGTGCTATGTGTTGGCCTTGGAAGTGCAGTGTGGCGTAATCAGAGTGTAGATTCAGAAGGAAAAGGGGAAAAAGTAGAATTCCAGACAGGACTTCAGGCAGGAAAGCAGGAATCCGAAGAACAGAAAGGAGAAACTTCTGAAAACAGTACGGTAGCAGAGGGCGAAATTCGTGGAAATAGTACGCAAGAAGAGTCAGAACTTGGAGATGTTTTAGCACAGATAAAACAAGGAGCTGTGATTCATGATGAAGATGGCAATGAAGTATCACAAGACCAGCAGCAGAGTTTATATGAACTTTTAAAAAACGCAACAGAAGCAGAAGCTCCAACAGAGGGAGAGAAACAAAATTCTTACATTGTAGAGGGCGATACTACAATTGAAGTAGAAGTGTGGACAGATGGTTATTTAAAAGTAGGGGGAAAATGGTATCATTAAGAGGTAAAGTGACAAGAATCCTCAAAAAGCGAGTACCTTCTTATTGACATTTCTGAAAACAAACATCTATAATGAAAATGGTGGGTTGTTTTAGAAGGCAAAAGGAGGAGAAGGATGGCAGAAAATTCGCATGCTACAAATTGGAGTAAGTTTTGCAAATTTATAGAGGTATTAAATCCATGTATGGATGATTATCTGTATATATATGATATAAAAGAGGATTTTTATGAAATATCACCCGGAGCTTTGGAACGGTTTCAAATATCATCAAATCGATTTCATAATGTAGTAGAAGGACATCGGGCGTTCGTGTATGAAGATGATATTGATTTGATATTAGAGGATTTGCAGCAGGTAATATCAGGGAAAAAAGATTTTCATAATCTTCAGTATCGTTGGAAAGACCCGGAAGGGAAACCAATATGGATTAATTGTCGAGGCAGAGTTATTAAAGACAGCGAAGGAAAACCGGAGTTTTTAGTAGGATGTATCAATGAGATAGGTGCAAAACAAAAGGCTGATAATACCAGTGGATTGTTAGGAGAGTCCAGTCTGAAAGCGTATTTGCATGAGGCAGATATGGAAGTACGAAATGGTTATATTCTTCGTCTTGGAATTGATAACTTTAAAGAAATTAATGAAAATAAGGGTATCGAATATGGTGATATTATCTTAAAAAAGACGGCAGAATGTATAGAAGCAGTTATGTTACCGGAGCAGAAACTTTATCGTGTAGTTGCCGATGAGTTTGCAATTGTGGATTTTCAGGGAAACAGCATTAAGAGTGCCCAGAAACAGTATAAAAAGATTTGTCAAAAAATCGAAGAATTTATTGAACAAAATCGCTATGAAGCAGTTTATACCATTTCAGGGGGCATATTAAATTGTAATCAGATACAGGAACAGTCCTTTTTATCTGCCATGAAATTATCCGAATTTGCATTAAATGAGGCGAAGCGAAGAGGAAAAAATCAGGTATATGTGTTTGAAGAAAAGGACTATCAGGAGTTCTTGCGAAAAAAAGAATTATTGCGTAGCTTACGATATGCAATTTATAATGATTGTCAGGGATTTGAGGTATATTTTCAGCCAATCGTAAATGCGGAAACAGGAAAGCTGGCAAGTGCAGAAACATTACTGCGATTTCAGTCGGAACAGACAGGATTTTTATCTCCGGCAGAGTTTATCCCACTGTTAGAAGAAACGGGGCTTATTATACCGGTAGGAAAATGGGTG
This sequence comes from Roseburia sp. MSJ-14, assembly GCF_018918225.1. Classification (NCBI taxonomy): domain Bacteria; kingdom Bacillati; phylum Bacillota; class Clostridia; order Lachnospirales; family Lachnospiraceae; genus Roseburia; species Roseburia sp. MSJ-14. The sequence goes on along the minus strand of NZ_JAHLQD010000019.1, from coordinate 72,728 downwards.
TTAGAACAGGCTTGTGCCAAGTGTAGTGAAATTCATAAGTATATACCCGATTTTCGCGTAAGTGTCAATCTGTCTTATGTTCAGGTGAAAAAGAGCAATGTTTTAAAAGATATTATCAAAATGGTGGAAAAATATCAGTTAGACCCGCATAAGTTGATTATCGAATTGACAGAAAGCGGATTTTTAGAGTCAGATGCTAATTTCCGTAAACTGTGTGCAGGGTTAAAAGAGGCAGGAATTGCTCTTGCATTAGATGATTTTGGAACCGGATATTCTAACTTCCATTATCTCTATGACCTGAATCCAAATATCATTAAGATAGATCGCTCATTTACTGTGAAAGCATTGCGGAATGAATATGAGCATGGTTTACTGGAGCATATCATACAGATGATTCATAGTATTGAGCTGCGCATATGTATAGAAGGAATCGAGACGGACGAAGAATTAAATAAAATCAATCATTTGGGACCGGATTATATTCAAGGATATTTCTTTGGAAAGCCTTGCCCATATGACGTATTTTATGAAAAACATATAAAACAGGCAGAAATGGATGGAATTGCTCATGAAGGTTGCAATCTGTGATGATGAAATATCGCAGTTAAAACTGATGGAGTCCTATGTGAAAGCATGGGCAAAAAATAAGAATGAAATAGCAGAAGTATATCAATACCAACGAGCGGAGCATTTTCTGTTTCAGTGGGAAGAACAAGGTGATATAGATATATTATTGTTAGATATTGAAATGCCGGGAATGAATGGAATGGAGATGGCTAAAAAGCTTCGGGAAGGGCAGGATGGTATACAGATTATTTTTGTTACGGGGAATCCACAGTATGCGCTAGAAGGATATGAGGTGGAACCCGTAACCTATTTAATGAAGCCTGTTAAGGAAGAAAAGCTTTGGACTGCATTAGACAGAGCCGTAGAACGAAGCGGAAAGAAATCTCCGGTACTGCTGGTGGAAGAAGCAGGCGGAATAGTGCGGGTTCCGATAAAAGAGATTCTGTATTTAGAAAGCGAAGGGCATGATACCCTTATAAAAACAGAAGTAGGTACGATTCGCAGTAAAAAAGGAATGCAGGAGATGGAGCAGATAATTTTAGAAATGGTAAGAGAGGAAGCCTTTTGTAAAATTCATCGTTCCTATTTGGTATCCACTGCTCAAATTCTTCGTATATCCCGTAAAGAAGTAGAGTTATATAACCATGAAAAGCTGCCGATTGCCAGAGGAAAGTGGGCAATGGTAAATCAGACCTATTTGGCATATTATCGGAGAGAAATGGAGCAAAGTCTGAATGAGTAACCTGATATTTCAAATCGGATGTTTGGTATTATATCTTTATTATTGTTATCAATTAGAACCGATTGAAAAAGGAAAAACAAAATTTATCGTTTTAGTAGGAATAACAGGAAGTATTCTGGGGATATTTTCGTGGCTGCGTTTACCGGAAATCGGCTGGGGACTCATCACAGGAATACTTCTTTTTTATTTACTGTTTTATGGAGAAGAGGCATTTCGGCATATTTGGAAAAGGGCTGTGGGGTTTGGCGGTCTTATATTGATATTAGAATTTTTTAATGTTCGGATAAAAAGCGGAGAAGAATTTATAGTAGCAAACATTATCTTGTGGATAAGCTTTTTACTATTGGCAGGATATCGTGGATATTTAAACTGGATATCGGCAGTGCTCACAGCAGGAATTTACGGTTGCATATCCTGGATGATATGGAAACAGCCAAGTATGCAGGGAATATTTTTTGCAGTAGCTATTTTGATTTTTTTGATGTTAGAGACGGCATTAGTCAGTTATCAGAAAAGTTATGAAATACAGACCGTAGATTTTCAGCAAAACGTATTACTGCAACAATATGATGAAATAAAAAATATTTACATGAATATGCGTGGCTGGCGGCATGATTATCATAATCATATTCAGGTTATAAAGGCGCAGATGGCATTAGAAGAATGGGAAGAGGCAAAGCAATATTTAGATGAATTAGAGCAGGATTTAGAGCGGGTAGATACCTATATAAAGTCAGGAAATCTTATGATGGATGCAATTTTAAATAGCAAACTGACCCTTGCAGAACATAAAGGCATTGCAGTAAATTGCAAGGTACAGATGCCGGAACAGTTAGAGATAGCAGATGTAGATTTATGTGTAATATTGGGGAATCTTTTAGAAAATGCCCTAGAGGCATGCGATAAAATTCCAAGAGAAGAGCGATTTTTGCGTATATATGGCATAGTAAACGGAGGCCAGCTTTACCTATCCATACAAAATTCCGCGAAGGAAGAATTAGATTTTAATGAGCAGAGTTATATTACAAATAAAATAGGTGAGCATGGATTTGGAATGCGGCGTGTAAAATTGTTGGTGGATAAATATCAGGGTTACTTGAATTTACAAAATGAGCCGGGTATTTTTGCCGCAGAAGTAACATTGCCGTTAAAAAAAGTGCAATCCGTGTAAAAAAACGACATTTCGTGCAGGAATTTCCACAAGTGGGAGTTCCTGCATTATTATATAGGTAAGAAACAAAAAAGAGACACAGGAAGGAAACAGGAGGAACAAAAATGGAAAAAAAGACCTATTCCTTGTGGAATCATATCCGATACTTTATGGGATATTTTCATAAATATGAAGGATATATGATATATCCGGTTGCAATTTTGTATATTGTATGCAGTGTACTAAATTCCTTTTTGGGAATGGCGTTTGCCAGTGCGGCAGTAAAATGGCTTACCATTGAGAAGGCAGGAAAAGCGTTGACGATTATTTTAGGCTATGTACTCTTACTTCAAGTGGTGGAAATGGGAGAAAGCTTAGGAATGGAGAAGATATATGGAAAATTTTTCTTATATCGTGTAAGCTTTTCCAGAGAATTCGCTAAGCATTGTCTGACTATGGATTATCAGGCAATGGAGAGCGTAGAGGGGCAAAAGAAACAGGAGGCAGCCCGTAGGAATATCTGGAGCGGAAATGAGGATGGAATGGAACCGGTGCTTCGGAATATTCCCATATTGTTAAAAAATGTAATTGGTTTAGTATTGTACGGAACATTGGTCGGAAGTCAGAATATCTATCTTTTGGTGTATCTTTTTGTAACAGCATTGGTTATGTGCTTTTTGACAGGAAAAAATGCAAAACGGCATACAAGAATCTTAGAAGAGGAAAATAAGAAGTGGAAAAAGTATAGCTATTTATGCGAAGAAATTACAAATGTGAAAAACGAAAAAGACATACATATGTATCATGCTTCTGATTGGTTTATAAATTCCATGAAGAAACTTCAGGGCGAAATCATGTATTTTGTGCATAAAGCTCGAATTGGATATTTTGGTGTGGATATCTGCCAGCTATTATTTGCAGGGATAAGAGATGGTGTGGCATATGGATATTTTATTCTTCAGATGATGCATGGAAATATAACATTGCCGGAGCTTTTACTGTATCTTGGTGTGGTGGCAGGATTTTCCGGATGGATGGAGCAGATATTTGAAAGTATCAGAACCATGATGGAAAATAAGCCCATTATGGATAATTACCGAGATTTTATTGAATTTGGAATGGAAGATACCACAGGAAAAACAGGAAAGATTGCATCAGGCAGTAAGCATGAGATACGTTTAGAGCATGTAAGTTTTACATATCCGGGAAAAGAAGAACCTTCCATTGATGATGTGAGCCTTACTATATCCCCTCAGGAAAAAATAGCATTGGTAGGTATGAATGGTGCAGGAAAAAGTACGCTGATTAAATTAATCTGTGGTTTGTATCAGCCGCAAAAAGGCAAAATTTATATGGATGGTGTGGATGTTACTACCATACCGAAAGAACATTATTTTGAAGAATTTTCAGTAGTATTTCAGGAAGTTTTTTCCTTTGCTTTTTCGTTGGCAGATAATGTGACTTGTCAGGTGCCGGAAGAACAGGAAAAGGACAGAATGATAACGTGTTTGAAACAGGCAGGGTTAATGGAACGAGTAGAAAGAATGCCGAAAGGACTGGAAACAGTATTGGGAAAAGAATTGAGCCGGAAAGGAGTCCTTTTATCCGGCGGTGAGATGCAAAAGCTTATGTTGGCAAGAGCACTTTACCGCAATGCTCCGATTGTAATATTAGACGAGCCTACAGCAGCACTGGATCCTATTGCAGAGAGCAGGATGTATGAAAAATATTATTCCTTTACCAAGGATAAAATGAGCATTTTTATTTCCCATCGATTAAGCTCTACGAGATTTTGCGATAGAATTTTATTTTTGCAGGATGGACGGATTGTGGAAGAAGGAAGCCACGAAAGTCTTATGAAACAGCAGGGGGCATATGCCGAAATGTTTCAGGTACAGGCACATTATTATCAGGAAGAGGAGGTATTGGCATGAGAAAAATCAAAGAAAAATGGAAAACATCCTTTTCCTATCATGAGTATGGGATAGCGTGTTTAAAAATTGCATGGAGACTAGACCGTTCGGTACTTCCCATTGGAATGTTACTTAGTATTGCTGGGGTATTGCAAATTTATTTGGGATTATTTCTTTCTTCTGAAATCATTGATACATTGTTGCGAGAACAGTATCAAAAAGGAATGGTATTGGCAGGTATCCTGGTAGGAACTAATTTCCTGTTGGGCATCGGAAGGGCAAGACTTGCTATGGCACAAAAAGAAAGAAATGTAAAGCTGAGTCTTTCCTTTAAGCAGATGCTAAGAGAAAAAGTGCTAAAATTAGATTATGAGTCAATGGAAGATGCAAAAAAAATGGGAAAACTTACAAATTATGAATTGCGTGCCAGATTCCAGGGAGATTTGTCAACGTTAGTTACCTATTATCAGGAAGAATTTACCGCAGTTTTAAATGTTGCAACTTCTGTGGTGTTAGTTATCATATTGTGCTGTTCAGCACCCAATAAGGGAAGTCAGACATTAAGATTCTTTAGTCAGGTACCGGTGTCTTTGTTGCTCTTTGTAATGGTAATTCTGGGGATTGGTGTAATCTTAAGCAGTGTCATGGGAAAGCTGAACCTGGAGTTCCAAAATATGCAGGAGGGACATCCAAGGGTAGAACAAAAATTAATGTATGTGATGGAAAAAGTATTGGCAAAATACGAAACAGCAAAAGTAATTCGTTTGTTTGATATGGAACCTATGATTATAAGAAATCTAGATTCATTAGACAAAGAAAATCGAAACTTTTTTGAAAACATGGTGAATTGGTATTTGCGACAAAAGGTATTACAAGGAGGAACCGGAAGTCTTTTTCGTATTTTTTCTTATTTGCTGGTAAGTATAAAAGTTCTGGCAGGAGCTATCAGTGTGGGAGCTTTTGCACGATATGCAGGAGCATTGGTACAGTTTGGGGAGAATGTATCACAAGTTTTAGAATTAGAACCCAAAATCAGGCAGATTAGTTTGGATATGAAAGAAATCTTAGAATTTTTACAGCTGCCTAACTTACGGGAGACAGGAAGTATTCCAATAGAAAAGCGAATTGATCACGAATATGAATTAGAATTCCATGATGTAAGTTTTTCCTATCCGGGAACGGAAGAAATGATTCTAAAACATGTGAGTTGTAAACTTAAATTAAAAGGAAAGATGGCAGTTGTAGGGGAAAACGGTGCAGGAAAAACCACATTTATTAAATTGCTGTGTCGTTTGTATGATCCTACAGAAGGCTATATTACGTTAAATGGTGTAGATATTCGAAAGTATGATTATGACGAGTACCTTAGTATTTTCGGTGTGGTATTTCAGGATTATAGCTTATTTTCTTTTCCAATCGGAGAAAATGTAGCAGTTGGTGAAGCAGTAGCCAAAGAAAAGGCATGGAATTGTGTGGAAAAGGCAGGAGTAAAAGAAGTAATACAAAAGATGCCTAAAGGATTGGAAACACCGCTGTATCATTACGAAGAAGACGGTGTGGAATTAAGTGGAGGGGAGGCACAAAAAGTTGCAATTGCACGGGCACTTTATAAGGATGCACCATTTGTAATTTTAGATGAACCAACAGCGGCATTAGACCCCATCAGCGAATATGAGATTTATAAACGGTTTGATGAAATGGTAGAAGATAAAACCAGTATTTATATCTCACATCGTATGAGCAGTTGTCGTTTTTGCGACGATATTATGGTATTTTGGCAGGGACAGATTGTGGAAAGGGGAAGTCACGAACAGTTATTAAAAGCAAATGGGAATTATGCAAAACTGTGGAATGCCCAGGCACAGTATTATGCCTGAAAAAAATACAAAATCATGTAAAATTCTCTCTTGACTTTTGAAAAAAGATTTCATATAGTGGCAAAAGATACAAAAGAAATAGAAAGGGAGAGAGGTTGAACAATATGGCAAAAAGTGCAACAAAGGACATGACAGTGGGGTCTCCTATGAAGCTGATTTTGCAATTTTGTATACCACTATTTTTCGGAATGCTGTTTCAGCAATTTTATAATATGATGGATACCATGATTGTAGGAAAGTTTCTGGGAGTGCATGCACTGGCAGCGGTAGGAACCACAGGTTCTATTAACTTTATGATTATTGGTTTTTGTATGGGTGTCTGCAATGGGTTTGCAATTCCGGTAGCACAGAAATTTGGTGCAGGTGATTATCATTCATTACGAAAGTTTGTGGCGAATAGTGTCTGGCTTTCCGTTGCATTTGCGGCAGTAACAACGGTAACAGTATGTATATTATGCCGTCAGATTCTGCAATGGATGAATACACCAACTGACATTATCGATGGGGCATATAGTTACATTTTTGTTATTTTTCTGGGAATACCGGTAATCTATCTGTACAACTTAACTTCTGCAATTATTCGTTCCCTGGGAGATAGCAAAAGTCCACTGGTGTTTTTGATTATTTCTTCCGTATTAAATATTATACTGGATTTAGTGATGATTCTGGTATTTCGTATGGGAGTTGCAGGTGCAGCATGGGCTACTGTAATTTCACAGGGAATCTCAGGAGTGGGATGTTTGCTCTATATGATGAAGCGATTTGAGATTTTAAAAATAACCAGGGACGAATGGAAACTTGAAAGAGATTGTGTAGGAACTTTGTGTAATATGGGAATTCCCATGGGACTACAATATTCCATTACTGCCATTGGAAGTGTAATTTTGCAGACGGCTGTAAATACGTTAGGCTCTATGTCCGTAGCGGCAGTTACGGCAGGAAGTAAGGTAAGTATGTTTTTCTGTTGTCCATTTGATGCTATGGGCTCTACAATGGCAACTTATGCAGGGCAGAATGTAGGAGCGGGAAAATTGAATCGTGTATCGAAAGGAATGAAGTCCTGTTGTCTATTAGGATTGATTTATGCCATTATTGCATGCGTGGTATTGGTGTTATTTGGCAGCGACATTTCTATGTTGTTTTTGGATGCAGGGGAAACAGAAATATTGAAAAATGCAGGATTATTCCTTGCTGTAAATAGTGCTTTTTATTTTCCGCTTGCATTGGTAAATATCGTAAGATTTACCATTCAAGGGCTGGGATTTAGTCGCCTTGCTATTTTAGCAGGGGTGGCAGAAATGTTTGCAAGAAGTATTGTGGCACTTGGATTTGTTCCGGTTTTTGGCTATGCGGCAGCTTGTTTTGCAAGTCCGATGGCATGGATATTTGCAGACTTATTCCTCATACCGGCATATTGTTATGTGATAAGAAAATTAGAAAAGGTATTAGGAAAAAAACAAGTGGAAGAATTTGCATAAATTCTTAAGTTTTCTTAAGAAAGTATTCCCAAAAGAGTGATTGCTTTTCTGAAACGTTCATAGTATGATAGTAGAGAAAAGGAATGAGTAGGAGAAGGAATCGTGGAAGAAAAAAGGAATTATAAAAGAAGACGAAAGAGACAGCAGAGGGAACGACAGATAAAAATTGCATGTATGATTTTAGTAGTTTTAGCCGTTATTGGAACGAGCTTAATAATAAAAAGTTGTACAACAGGAAAGAAAGAAAATACAAAGAATACCAATACTGTAGAAACAGCAGCAAATCCAAAGAAAAAAGAGGATAATACCAAGGAGAAAGAAAACCAGCGACAGCAACTTTTGGCACAGGCGAATCAAATAGCCGCCGGATATGATTATGATAGTGCTGTTGCATTGCTGCAATCCTATGACGGATATGAGAATTATACAGAGCTGACAGATGCCATAGCAAGCTATAATGAGCAGAAAGCAGCGTGTGTACCGATTAACGTAGAAGAAGTTACACATATATTCTATCATTCTCTGGTAGTGGATCCGGATCGTGCCTTTGCAAATCAAGACAGTGATCATCAGGCAAAGGGAAACAACCAATGGATGACTACGATAGATGAATTTAATAAGATTACACAGGCAATGTATGATGAAGGATATGTGTTGGTAAATTTACACGATATTGCGCAAGAAACAGTAGACGAGAATGGAGTAGTTCATTTTTCGCCGGGAACAATTTTACTCCCACCGGGGAAAAAGGCATATGTATTATCTATTGATGATTTGTCTTATTATCATTGTTATGAGAACTACGGATTTGCATCTAAGATTGTATTAGATGAAAATGGAAAACCAAAGTGTGAATACATACAGGCAGACGGAACCACGGTTGTAGGAGATTATGATGTAGTTCCATTATTGGACAAATTTATGGAAGAACATCCGGATGGAGCATATCATGGAGCAAGAGGAACCATAGCACTGACCGGATACAACGGAATCTTAGGATATCGTACAGATATTAGCTACCAGACGCGCCCGGCAGACTTGTACAAGGATAAGGTAAAATGGTTAGAAAATCATCCGGAATTTAATCTGGATCAGGAACGTAGCGAAGCGAAGAAAGTAGCCGATGCCATGAAGGCAGAAGGATGGTCTTTTGCCAGCCATACCTGGGGACATTTAAAAGTAGCATCCATTTCTCTGGAACAGTTACAGGCAGATACCACTCGTTGGAAAGAAAATGTAGAACCATTGGTAGGAAATACAGATGTAATTATTTTTGCCCATGGAGAAGACTTAGGTGACTGGAATGATTATGATCAGAATAATCCCAAGTTTCAGTATTTGAAATCTCAGGGATATAATTTCTTCTGCAATGTTGACTCCAGAGAGTATGGTGTACAGATTAGAGATAATTATGTACGTCAGACCAGAAGAAATATCGATGGATATCGTCTCTATCAGAATGCCATTGGAAAAGAAAATAATTTATCGGATTTGTTCAATGCAGCAGACATTATAGATTCAAAAAGACCGCCGGTATTGCCATTGGGATAAGTGAATATAAAAGAAAACAGGAAGCTCACAGAAATGAAACATACATTTCTGTGAGCTTTTTAATGTAAGAGGAAATTGCGTCCTATTACATTAAAAACGCTCCGCTAAGGAAGCGTACCTCGCGGAGCTGAAATTAGTTATAAATGACATAAAATTTTGATTTTTGCAAAGACTATGGAAAGAATATGAGAATCAGGAGGAATGATTATGTCACAGATGATTGGAACACAAAGCATCCAGTTTGACCATGCACCGTATATACAAAGCAGTGCAAGTATTGTAGGTTCCAAAGAAGGAGAGGGACCGTTGGGAAAACTGTTTGATGTGGTGGGCGAGGATGACAAGTTCGGAGAAGAGACATGGGAAGAAGCAGAAAGTACTTTGCAAAAAGAAGCAGTAACATTGGCACTTGGTAAGGCAGATTTAAAAAAAGAAGATATTCGTTATATTTTTGGCGGAGATTTGCTGGGACAAAATATTGCCACCACCTTCGGAATCATGGAGTTAAATATTCCGGTATTTGGCTTATATGGAGCTTGTTCTACCGCAGGAGAGTCTTTATCTTTAGCTGCTATGGCAGTGGCAGCCGGATACGGAGAACAGGTAATAGCAGTCACATCCAGCCATTTTGCCAGCGCAGAAAAGCAATTTCGCTTTCCCTTGGAATATGCCAATCAAAGACCCTTATCAGCTACCTGGACGGTTACAGGAAGTGGTGCCTTTGTACTTGGAACGAAACGAAGTCATATGCGAATTACCGGAATTACCACAGGAAAAATCGTAGATTATGGAGTCAAGGATTCGATGAATATGGGAGCGGCAATGGCACCGGCTGCTTGTGATACGATTTATCAGAATTTTGTGGACTTTCAGAGAACACCGGAGGATTATGACAAAATTATTACCGGAGATTTAGGAAAAGTAGGGCAGGAAATACTCATTGATTTATTAAAAGAAAAAGGATTTGATATATCCGGAGTTCATATGGATTGTGGAATTGAGATTTTTGACAGTGAAACGCAAAATACCAATGCGGGAGGTAGCGGATGTGGTTGCTCGGCAGTTACGTTAAGTGCGCTTATTTTGCCGAAATTACAAAAGGGAACGTATAAACGTGTGTTATTTGTACCTACGGGAGCATTGTTGTCTACGGTAAGTTTTAACGAGGGACAAAGTGTGCCGGGAATTGCACATGGTGTAGTTATAGAATATGCAGGTTAGGAGAAACGCATGAAACGAAGTCTCATTGTATTTAGGAGGGAAAAATATGGATTATATTAATGCATTTTGGGTTGGCGGATTAATATGTGCGTTGGTTCAAATTTTAATGGAAAAAACAAAGCTGTTGCCAGGAAGAATTATGGTATTACTGGTGTGTACCGGGGCAGTATTAGGAGCGATTCAATTATATGAGCCGTTTCAGAAATATGCAGGAGCAGGTGCAAGCGTACCACTCTTGGGATTTGGTAATGTCCTTTGGAAGGGAGTGCAAAAGGCAGTAGATTCCGATGGATTTATCGGAATTTTCATGGGTGGTTTTACAGCCAGTGCAGTGGGGATTTCAGCCGCATTGGTATTTGCATATTTGGCAAGTCTTGTATTTCAGCCTAAAATGAAAAAATAAAAGAAAAAAATGTAATAATGCATAAATAATGGTGAAAGAGTTCATATTAATAGAGAAAAAATTATAAAAAAGGAGATTTTATTATGAAACAGTTTAAAAAGCTTCTGGCATTATCTACAATGGTGTTGGTGTTGACAGCCACAACTGCATGTGGAAATAATACTGCGGATGACAACAATGTTACCGAGGATAATAACAATTCCAATGGAACAAATACAAATGGAACGGATACCAACACAACGGATAATAACGGAACAGAAAATGACAGAAACAGTAAAAACGGAAACAATAATAACGGAAACAGAGAAAACAATAACGGCGTGGTAAATGATGTAGGAAACGATATTATTGATGGCGTAGAAGATATTGGAAACGATGTGGAAAATGGGCTGAATGATATTACCAATGAAAATGGAAACAGCAACAACAATGTGACAAATGGTACAGAAAACGGTACCAATGGAAATGAAAATAATGACACTATGAATAACAATAACAGAGTAAATCCATAAAGAAAACAATGCTGGGTTTTCAAATGCCTGTGCAAGCACAGTATTTTCATTGCTACTTGCAAAAAAGGGGATTGTCCTATTTGGACAACCCCTTTTTTGCAATAGGAAATTGCGTCCTATTGCATTAAAAATGCTTTGCATATCATAATCTTAAATTATTCGTCAATGCTGTAGTTTGGAGCTTCTTTGGTGATATGAATATCATGTGGATGACTTTCCTTTAAAGAAGCAGCGGAAATCTTAACAAACTGTCCGTTTTCCTTTAATGCTTCTATGGTAGGAGCACCACAGTAACCCATACCGGAACGAAGACCACCGATTAACTGGAATACAGTATCTTCTACGCTTCCCTTGTAAGCAACACGACCTTCTACACCTTCAGGTACTAATTTCTTTGCATCCTGCTGGAAATAACGGTCTTTAGAACCATTTTCCATAGCTGCAAGAGATCCCATACCACGATATACTTTGTATTTTCTTCCCTGGTATAATTCAAAAGTTCCCGGGCTTTCGTCACATCCTGCAAAGATGCTTCCCATCATACATACGTTAGCACCGGCAGCGATTGCCTTTGTCATATCTCCAGAGTATTTGATACCACCGTCAGCGATAATAGGAATACCGTATTCCTGAGCAACGGAGTAACAATCCATAATTGCAGAAATCTGTGGAACACCGATACCTGCAACGATACGGGTAGTACAGATAGATCCAGGTCCGATACCAACCTTTACTGCGTCTGCACCGGCTTCGATTAATGCCTTAGTAGCAGCACCGGTAGCAATGTTTCCTGCGATTACCTGTAAATCAGGATAAGTTGCTTTGATTTTCTTTACAGCTTCTAAGATGTTCTTAGAATGTCCATGTGCAGAGTCAACAACGATAACGTCAACTTTTGCCTTTACTAAAGCATCTACACGTTCCATCATGTTCGCAGTAATACCAACACCGGCACCACAGAGAAGTCTTCCCTGTGCATCCTTTGCGGACTGTGGATATTTAATCTGTTTTTCAATATCTTTGATGGTAATTAATCCCTTTAAATTAAAGTTATCATCTACGATTGGTAATTTTTCAACTCTTGCTTTTGCAAGAATTCTCTTTGCGTCTTCTAAAGTAATTCCTTCTTTTGCAGTTACCAGTCCTTCGGAAGTCATGCATTCCTTAATTTGCTTAGAGTAATCTTCCTCAAACTTCAGGTCACGGTTTGTAATAATGCCGACTAATTTTCCGTTTTCGGTAATTGGCACACCGGAGATACGGAATTTGCCCATTAAATCATCGGCATCCTGTAATGTATGTTCCGGAGAAAGGGAAAATGGATCTGTGATAACGCCATTTTCAGAACGTTTTACCTTATCAACTTCCTCAGCCTGTGCCTCGATGGACATATTTTTATGAATAATTCCAATACCACCCTGACGTGCCATTGCAATTGCCATTCTGTGTTCTGTAACTGTGTCCATGCTGGCACTCATCATAGGAATATTTAACTTGATTTTCTTTGTTAAATTGGTAGAAAGGTCTACCATATTCGGTGTAACTTCTGAGTATGCAGGAACTAATAAGACATCGTCAAATGTAATTCCTTCGCCGATAATTTTACCCATTTTTTTTCCTCACTTTCTTTATAATTGTTAATGCTGTTATTCCCTCGATTTTAACAAAAAGTAAACAAACTGTCAATGACTCATTGGCATTTAGAGACGAAAATATTTATCGTTTTTACTACTAAATAAGTAAAGAATTACTTATGATATGCAAATAATGATAAAATATTCAAATAGAAAAGAGATTTTATATTTTCATTTTTTTTCAAATGTGGTATTTTAATAAGGAAACAATAGGCATCAGGAAAAAAGGAGTAAAAAATGGAATTTCGACCATGCATAGATATTCATAATGGAAAAGTAAAACAAATTGTAGGTGGAAGCCTCAAAGATGAAGGAAATCAGGCAGAAGAAAATTTTGTATCGGAACAGGATGCAGCCTTTTTTGCAAAATTATACCAAAAGCATGGCATAAAGGGAGGACATATTATACTTCTAAATCCAAAGGGGAGCGAATATTATAATGAGACCAGAAAGCAGGCGTTGAATGCTTTGCAGGCATATCCGGGGGGCATGCAAATCGGGGGCGGAATCACAGCAGAGAATGCCGCAGAATTTTTAGAGGCAGGTGCCAGCCATGTGATTGTTACGTCCTATGTATTTAAAGACGGAAATATTAATTATGAGAATCTGGAAAAACTGGTGCAGGTGCCAGGAAAAGAGCATTTGGTACTGGATTTAAGCTGTCGCAAGCGGGAAGACGGTTATTACATTGTAACTGACCGGTGGCAGAAGTTTACAGATGAAAAGGTTACAATAGAATTGTTAGAGCGATTATCTCAGTATGCAGATGAGTTTTTGGTGCATGCGGTAGATGTAGAAGGAAAAGCCGCCGGAATTGAAAAAGAACTGGCGATATTGCTTGGAGGCTGGAGCAAGATTCCCATTACTTATGCAGGAGGAGTAGGATCTATGGAAGACCTGCGGGAGTTGAAGGAGTTAGGGAAAAATAACCTGAATGTAACCGTTGGAAGTGCCCTTGATTTATTTGGAGGGAAAATGAAATTTGAGAAAGTATTATCACTTTGCGGAAAGTAATTTGACAAACAATACAACCACTGCTATTATCAGAAACAGAAGAAAGAAAAGGAGTGTTACGTCATGAGTAAGTATACGAAGCAGGACATCATACAGATGGTAGAAGACGAAGATGTAGAATTTATTCGACTTCAATTTACCGATATGTTTGGTACATTGAAAAATGTAGCAATCACAAAGAGTCAGTTAGAAAAAGCATTAAATAATCAATGTATGTTTGATGGTTCATCCATAGAAGGATTTGTAAGAATAGAAGAATCGGATATGTATTTATATCCGGATTTAGATACTTTTGTAATTTTTCCATGGCGTCCACAGCAGGGAAAGGTTGCAAGAATTATTTGTGACATTTATCGTCCGGACGGAAAACCTTTCGAGGGTGACCCAAGATATATTTTAAGAAAAACAGTTGCTCAGGCGGCAGAACTGGGATACCAGTTCAACGTAGGTCCGGAATGTGAGTTTTTCCTGTTTCATACAGATGATGAAGGAAGACCTACTACAATTTCTCATGAACGTGCAGGATATTTTGATTTGGGTCCGGTGGATTTGGGCGAGAATGCCAGACGTGATATGGTATTGACACTGGAAGACATGGGATTTGAAATAGAAGCATCTCATCATGAAGCGGCTCCGGCTCAGCATGAGATAGATTTTAAATATGATGAGGCACTGCACACCGCAGATAATATTATGACATTTAAGCTGGCAGTAAAGACCATTGCAAAACGTTTTGGATTGTTTGCAAGCTTTATGCCAAAGCCAAAACAGGAAATCAATGGTTCCGGGATGCATATCAATATTTCTGTTTCTAAGGATGGAAAAAATATTTTTGCAGACCCATCAGATGAACTGGGATTAAGTAAAGAAGCATATTACTTCATTGGCGGAATTATGAAACATATGAAGGGTATGACAGCAATCACCAATCCACTGATAAATTCCTATAAACGTTTGATACCGGGATTTGAAGCACCGGTGCATATTGCATGGTCAGGTACCAATAGAAGTCCGTTAATCCGTATTCCGGCAGCAAGAGGTGAGGGAACACGAGTAGAGCTGCGTAGTCCGGACTCAGCAGCAAATCCATATCTTGCATTGGCAGTATGCCTTTCCGCAGGATTAGACGGAATCAAAAATAAGATTATGCCTCCGGAAGCAGTAAACGGTAATATTTTCGATATGACAGAAGAAGAGATGGAAGCATTGCATATTGAGGCACTTCCGTCAGATTTGAATGAAGCAATCGAAGAAATGGAAAAAGATGAATTTATTCAGGGAATATTAGGAGATCATGTTTCTAAAAAGTATGCCGAAGCCAAACGAGAAGAGTGGGCAGCATACCGTCAGCAGATTACTGACTGGGAAATCAATGAGTATCTTTACAAAATATAATTCCATGGAGGAATTGTCTTGATAAACGTAATAGTAGCATTCCCGAAAATCGAAAATGGGAAAAGCATAAAAAACATTCTGATAAAAAGCGGATTTCAGGTTGGTTCAGTATGTGTAACAGGTGCTCAGGTTTTACAAAATGCCGATATGCTGGGGGATGGTATTGTTGTATGCGGGTATCGCCTGCAGGACATGATATATACGGAATTACATGAATATTTGCCGCCACATTTTCAAATGCTGATGGTGGCATCACCAAATTTGTGTGAAGAAAGAGAAATAGAAGATGTTATGTGTCTGTCTATGCCGCTTAAGGTACACGAATTAGTAAGTACAATGGAAATGATGGTATATGCTATGGAACGGCAGCGTAAGAAGCGCAAAGCAGTTCCAAAAGAGCGGAGCCAGGAAGAAAAACAATTGATTCAACAAGCCAAAGAATTGTTGATGATAAGAAATAATATGACAGAAGAAGAAGCCCATCGTTATATGCAAAAGACAAGTATGGATAGCGGAACGGGACTAACAGATACAGCGCAAATGATTTTAAGTATGCTTAGTTGAAGAGCAGAAAAAGAAGGGAAGGTGATTGCGTGAAGTTTACAAAAATGCATGGAATTGGAAATGATTATGTCTATGTAAATTGTTTTAATGAGACAATAAAAGATCCATCAGCAGTTTCAAAGTATGTAAGTGACAGACATTTTGGAGTTGGCTCAGACGGATTGATATTGATAAAGCCATCCAAGGTGGCAGATTTTCAAATGGATATGTATAATGCAGATGGTTCTCAGGGAGAAATGTGTGGAAATGGAATCCGTTGTGTGGCGAAGTATGTGTACGATTACGGACTTACGGATAAAACCAATATCAGCGTAGAAACACTTGCGGGAATCAAGCATTTGGACTTAACTATTGAAAACGGAAAGGTTGCCTTGGTAAAGGTAAACATGGGCTCTCCGGAGTTGGTACCAGAGAAGATTCCGGTAGTAGCAGAGGGAGAACGTGCCATTGATGTGCCATTAGAAGTAAAAGGAAAGACTTATCAGATGAATGGTGTATCTATGGGAAATCCACACTGTGTTATTTTTATGGAAGAGGATGTACGGGAACTGGACTTAGAATCAATGGGACCGGATTTTGAAAATCACAAACGTTTTCCCAAAAGAATTAACACAGAGTTTGTAAATGTATTAGATGAAAACACATTAAGAATGCGTGTATGGGAACGCGGAAGCGGAGAAACCCTTGCATGTGGAACCGGAGCCTGTGCGACTGCCGTAGCAGCCATTTTAAATGGTTTGGTTCAAAAAGAGGTTACCGTAAAACTGTTAGGTGGTGACCTGAAAATACAGTGGAATGGCAGTGATGCGCCGGTTTATATGACCGGACCGGCAACAACCGTATTTGACGGTATTATTACATTGCCGGAAGGAATAGAGTAAAATAAACAGCCAAGAGGCAGAAAGAGGAGCAAGATGTATAAAATTAACGACAATTATCAGAAGTTGCCAGGTAGCTATTTATTTAGTACCATTGCAAAAAAAGTAAGTGCTTTTACAGAAGCAAATCCAGATAAGAATATTATTCGTTTGGGAATTGGTGATGTAACACAGCCAATCGCACCGGCAGTAATCGAAGCAATGCATAAAGCAGTAGATGAAATGGGACATGCTGAAACATTCCATGGATATGCACCGGACTTAGGATATGAATTCTTAAGAAATGCAATTGTAGAAAATGATTATAAGTCCAGAGGATGTGATATTTCAGCAGATGAAATTTTTGTTTCTGATGGAGCAAAGAGTGATTCTGCAAATATTCAGGAAATCTTCGCCATAGACAATAAAATTGCAGTTTGTGATCCTGTTTACCCTGTATATGTAGATTCTAACGTAATGGCAGGAAGAACCGGTGTATATGATACCAACACAGAGACATGGAGCAATGTAATTTATATGCCATGTACCATGGAAAATAATTTTGTACCGGAATTTCCAAAGGAAACACCGGATTTGATTTATCTGTGTCTGCCAAATAACCCTACCGGAACTACAATCACAAAAGCACAGTTACAGGAATGGGTAGATTATGCAAATAAAGTAGGAGCAATTATCCTTTACGATGCAGCATATGAAGCATATATTTCAGAAAGTAATGTAGCCCATTCTATTTACGAATGTGAAGGTGCAAGAACTTGTGCAATCGAGTTAAAGAGTTATTCTAAGAATGCCGGATTTACCGGAGTACGTCTTGGATATACCGTTGTTCCAAAGGACTTAAAATGCGGAGATGCTTCCTTAAATGCTATGTGGGCACGTCGTCATGGAACCAAGTTCAACGGAGCACCTTATATCGTGCAAAGAGCAGGAGAAGCAACTTATTCTCCAGAAGGAAAAGCACAGTTAAAAGAACAAGTTGCTTACTATATGAAGAATGCAGCAACGATTAAAACAGGACTTCAGAATGCAGGATTTACTGTATTTGGTGGTGTAAATGCACCTTATATCTGGTTAAAGACACCGGACAAGATGACATCTTGGGAGTTCTTTGATTACTTATTAGAGAATGCAAATATCGTAGGAACACCAGGTTCCGGATTTGGACCACATGGAGAAGGATATTTCAGACTGACTGCATTCGGTACTTATGAGAACACCGTAGCAGCAATTGAAAGAATCAAGAATCTGTAAGAAAATAGAAAATATAAGAATCTGAAAAGGGATTGTAACACAGAATATGTGTTTACAGTCTCTTTTTATGAAACCAAAGATAGAGTTCTTAGCAGAATTTAAAAACTACATTGATTTTTTATATGCAAAAGTATATACTATGTATATACAAAGAGAAGGAGGAATTTTTATGCAGGCACAAGTGAAAGCATGGGGAAATAGTCAGGGAATTCGTATTTCAAAAGATATTTTGCAGGAAGCAAATATTTCCATTGATGATGTGCTTGATGTAAAGGTGGCAAATGGTATGATTACGTTAGTGAAGCCGTTTAGACATAAAACCTTGGAGGAAAGAACTGCTGAATTTAATGGAAAATTAGAATTGGATGGCGAATATGATTGGGGAGAAGCAGTAGGAAGAGAGGTTTGGGAGTGAAAGAAGTATTGCATCCGGGAGATATTATAAAGATAGAAAAAGTAAAACATTTGGTACTTGTGGTAAGTAAGGATTTTTTCAATCAAACGGGAGAAATTATTGGGTGTCCTATTTTTGCCGGTGGGGAACCGGGAGCACTTCATATAATCATTGAAACAGAATGGATAAAAGGTTATGTTCAATGTGAAAAACTCGCATTATTAGATCTAAATGTGCGAGGATTTTCAAAAATTGGTAAAATATCAATGCCAGATATCATTAACATAACAGATGCAATACAAGGGATTTTTGATTATATATAGGAAACCAAAATGTTTTTACTTCAAGTTCTTATAATAGAATACTGCCAATTGTGTTCGATCTCTTAATTCCAGTTTTTCCAAAACAGAGCTTAAGTAGTTACGCACAGTTCCTTCACTTAAAAATAATCGTTCTGCAATTTCTTTATTGCTAAGCCCATCTGCAATCAATTCAATTAATTCCATTTCCTTTGCAGTAATATCAAAGGCAGAATAGTCAAAGCGATTGGTTTTATCCAAAAAGCCGGGGAGCTTTCCAACCACTTCACTTCCAAATACACTTTGCCCATTAAGAACAGAAGTGAGTGCAGGCAGGAGACTTTCAAAGTCTTGTTTTAGTATGTATCCCTTGGCACCCAGACGTAAGGCGCGGACAATGTATTCATCATCCGAAAAGGTGGTGAGAAATAGGATTTTAGCATCGGGGTGTTTTCTGAGAATTGCTTCTGCAGCTTCAAGACCTGTCATGGTGTCCATGCGAATATCCATTAATAAAACGTCCGGAAGATGCTTTTCGTATAGAGAAATTGCCTCCTGTCCGTTTTTGCCTATTTCAGCTACGGTAACCTTTCCGGATGCTTCTAAGATAGTTTTTAAAGATAAAGAAACGAGATTATCGTCATCTACAATTACAATTTTCATAACAACCTCCCAAATTAGTGTGTGTGTTTCGGAACAGAAATAAAGATACGAAATCCTTGTTCCGTTGTAAATTCTATGCGCCCATGAAGCTGCTCAATACGTTCTTTCATATTTTCCAACCCGATTCCGGAATCAGAAATCCGAATATCTGTACCATTATCTTGTATAATTAATTGATAGAGGCTTGGGTGTTCACGAACAGTAATTGTAATGCGTGTAGCATTACTGTGCTTGGTAACATTAGAAAGAGCTTCTTTTGCAATGGCAATAAAGCAGTATTTAATGTTTTTGGGAACTAACGCTCCCATGTCATATTCTAAATGTATCTCATAGTCAGAAAAGTCTTTCAGCATAGTTTGCAAAGTAGACTTTAAATCTACCGAGTCATCATGCAAATCATGAACAGATTCCCGGATAGAATTCATAGCAAGAGATAAGGTGTCCTTTAGTGCCGAAAGAGGTTCTTTTAGAACAGGATCTTTATTGATGGCAATAAGAGCACCGGATTGTAAAATAGAGCGAGAAAGTATATGTCCTACATTATCGTGGATTTCTCTTGCAATACGGTTTCGTTCCTTTAAGGTTGCCACATGAATTTCATAATCCTGTTGCTTTAAAAGCTCTTGATTTTTTTCACGCAGTAACAAATTATATTCCGTAGAGGTATCACGCAGGCGTTTGAATTCCTGTTCCAACTGCAAAAGGTTCACTGTTTTTTGCTTGAGCCAAAAGGCAAGTAACATCAAAAGAAAAAGCAGTAAAGAAAAGGAAAGTGTATGAAAATCGGATAGGAGAAACACAACAATTCCCGCAGGAATCAAACACCATATCTGTGGAAGTGTCAATTCATAAAACAATAGTGGCAAAAAGCAGGTAAACAGTGGCACGGTGAGAGCCGGTACCAAAAAGAAAAGACAAAGTCCGATTTCTAAATAACGAAAGTGTGGGGAAAAGTCTTGTATAGATAACAAATCCGGATTGCAGTAAGTACAAAGACAAATAAAAGTAAGAGCAGCAAGCAATGCCAATACATGCATGGTACCGAGATTTTTATAATAATAGAGTTGAAAAAGAAAGCAACTGATGAGGAGTGCTAACTTATCCATAAAAACGCGCATAGAAGTCCTCCGTTCAAACTTTTAGTTATAGTATAATACAGAATATGACATTTGTCACATTGAAAAATGACAGAACACACTAGGAGAAAATAAATTCATTTGCTAAGATGATACTATCAAAAGGAAAAAAAGGAGGAGTACCATGGCAGAAAAAGTTGTGGAAATAGAAAATCTGGTAAAAAGATATAAAGAACTGGTGGCATTGGATCATTTGAATCTTACGGTAGAAAAAGGAGAAATTTTTGGACTGTTAGGACCAAACGGAAGCGGAAAAACAACAGCCATTAGTTGCATTCTGGCGTTGTTGAATTTTGACAAAGGTAGTGTAAAGGTATTTGGAGAAGAGATTCAACCGGACAGTTACCGCATCAAGCAACAGATTGGAGTAGTGCTTCAAAATGTAGCAGTATTTGAGGAATTGACTGTACAGGAAAATATTGATTATTTTTGCGGACTTTATATCAAAGATAAGGCAGAACGTAAAAAATGTGTGGAAGAGGCAATTACATTTGCGGGGTTAGAGGATTTTCGTAAGTTTTTACCTAAAAAACTTTCCGGAGGATTGTTGAGACGTTTGAACATTGCCTGTGGCATCGCACATAAACCTAAATTGATTATTTTAGATGAGCCTACAGTAGCAGTAGACCCCCAAAGCCGAAATCGTATTTTAGAGGGAATACAGAAGTTAAACAGGGAAGGAGCAACAATTATCTATACTTCCCATTATATGGAAGAGGTAGAGCAGATTTGCAGCAGAATTGCTATTTTGGATAAAGGTCGCTGTGTTGCTTCTGGAACGAAGGAAGAATTAAAGGCAATGATTAAGACCGGAGAGAAGATTCATATGGAAGTGATGGAATTAACACCGGAGCAATTAGAAGAGATTCAGTCTTTGCAACATGTATATCAGCTAACATATGACAAGGGAATGTTAGAAATACGATGCAGTGGTGGAAAACATAATCTGGTGCGTATTTTGGACTATTTCCAGCAGAAAGAAATCAGTTTTGGACGTGTTTACACAGAACTTCCAACCTTAAATGATGTATTTTTGGAAATTACAGGAAAAGAACTGCGGGATTTGGCAGAAGGCTAGGAGGTGCAGCAGAATGTTTTTTAGAGCATATGGATATGGGTTAAAGCGGTGTGCAAGAGAAAAATATCTGATGTTTTGGAATATTTTATTTCCGATTATACTGGGAACTCTTTTTAAAGTCAGCTTTGGAGATATGAATGAACGGGAATTTATGTTTCAACAGATACCGGTGGCTTATGTGGAAGAGGAACAATCACAACAGGAATTCGAAACATTATTGACGGAATTAGAAGAAGAAAATCAGTTAGTAAAAGTGCAGAAAGTTTCTGGAGAAGAAGCAAAGAAGTTGTTGCGTGAGGAAGAAGTAAAGGGGATTTTCTGGAATGGAAGCAGTATCACGCTTACCGTAACAGAAGAAGGAATGGATCAGAGTATTTTAAAAAGTGTTCAGGAACAATATGAAAAGACCGTAGGAGCATTTTCTGAAATTGCAGCAGAGCATCCGGAAAATCTCCAAATAGTAGCTGGCAATATTGCAAAACAGTGGAATTATTTGAAAGAAAACAGCATTACAAATCGAAATATGGATATGATGTCAGATTTTTTCTATGCATTGATTGCTATGAACTGTCTTTATGGCTGCTTTTCCGGTGTGAACTGTGCAGTAGCATTTAAAGCAAATTTATCCGCTCTTGGAGCAAGAAGAGTTGTGGCAAGTACCAATCGATTTGTGATTTTATTGGCAGATATCTGTGCAAAAATTACAGCGCAATTCTTCTGTACGGTATTTGGAGCTATGTATTTAAAATATGCCTTAAAGGTAAATTTAGGGGATGAAACTGTAAGAATTTTATTGATGATACTAATTGGAAGTGCCATAGGTGTTATGACTGGGGTATTTGTTGGAAGTATTGGAAAAATAAAAGAAAGTGTAAGAGAAGGTTTATGTATTGGAGTTACCATGATTGAATGCTTTTTGGCAGGACTTATGGCAAGTGGAATGTATCAGTTAGTGGAAACTTATGCACCGGTAATAAATCGTATTAATCCGGCATCGCTGATTGTAAAGGCAATGTATAGTTTAAATATTTACGACACATATACCAGATATAATCAGTGTATGTTAGGGCTGTTAGCAATTACAGTGATATTGTGCATTGGTTCTTATCTTATGGTAAGGAGGGAACGTTATGCAAGTATTTAAGGCGTTTTTTAAGATTTTAAATAAAAATAAGACTGCAATGATAGTCTATATGATAATTTATTTAGCATTGACCTTTATGTTTTCCTTTAATGGACAAAAAGATGATACATCTGACTTTTCACAGGTTTGTATGGAAATTGGAGTGGATAACCGGGATAAAGGTGAATTAGGAGAAGCCCTGGTATCATATTTGGAAAAGAAAAATGATATAAAAGAGATTCCAAAGGAGCGGGAAAAACTTCTGGATGCCATGTATTATCGAAATATCCAATATGTTTTGATTATTCCCGAAGACTTTACAGAAAAGTTTTTAGCAGGGCAGCGAGAGGGAGTATTGGATGGAACGATGGTTCCGGGAAATAATACTGCATATTTGGCAAAAATGGAAATTGATGAATTTTTAGAAAATCTTGGTATGTATGTTGATAGTGGATATGAAGCGGAAGAAGCGGCAAAAAAATCATTAGATACGATGAGTAAAGAAAGCAAGGTGAATTTCCTGAATGTAGAGGATGGGGAGGAAAAACCTGCTGCTGCATATTATTTTGACTATATACCATATATTTTCCTATGTATAATGGTAGTAAGCCTTAGTAGCGTTTTAATGGTATTTAATGAAAAAAATCTGGATGCCAGAAATCGTTGCTCGGCTATGAGTTTTTTTAAACGAAATATCCAAATGATTTTGGGAAGTGCGGGAATCATGTTACTGGAGTATGGCATATTTATGTTGGTAGCATGGATAATTTATCCGGGTTATATGAAAAGTATACGCGGCTTTTTAAGCATGGGAAATGCATTAGCATTTATGCTGGTGTGCTTAAGCATTGCATTTTTGGCAGGAAGACAGGCAAAGGATGATGCCCAACTTAACATGGTTGCCAATGTTATAGGTTTGGCATTTAGTTTCTTAGGAGGCGTATTTGTACCCATAGACTTAATGAACCAGGGAATGCAAAAGGTTGCGAAGTTTGTTCCATCATATTGGTATGTAAACTCTAATAATAACATCTGGAAAATAAAAAGTTTATCAGAGGCAGGAGATATTTATCGAAATTGGCTGGTAATGCTTGCATTTGCAGTAACGATATTTGCATTTACATTAATGATAAATCGTTTAAAAGCAAGAAAATCGTAAAAATGATTTATAAAAGAAGGCGGTATCTGTTGGGAAGAACAGGTACCGCCTTTTAAAATGCAAAACTTATTGTTTTTTAAATCCGGCTCTTTTTCTAAGGGTAGGATCTAAGATTCTCTTTCTGATACGAAGACTTTCCGGTGTAACCTCTAAGAGTTCGTCTGTTTCGATGAATTCCAATGCCTGTTCCAAACTTAAAATCTTAGGTGGAGTCAGGGTCAGAGCTTCATCTGCACTGGAAGAACGGGTATTGGTTAAATGTTTTTTCTTACATACATTTAACTCAATGTCTTCTGCTCTGGAGCTTTGTCCGATAACCATACCGGCATATACTTTTGCACCAGGTCCGATAAAGAGAGTACCACGTTCCTGAGCACTGAACAGACCGTATGTTACAGATTCGCCGCTTTCAAAAGCAATCAGAGAACCGGTCTTACGGTAAGCAATTTCGCCTTTGTATGGCTCATAGCCGTTGAAAATAGTATTGATGATACCATTTCCCTTGGTATCAGTCATAAATTCGCTACGATAACCGATTAATCCACGGGAAGGAATGTTGAACTCTAATCTGGTGTATCCACCTGCGATAGGTCCCATGTTTAAAAGGCTTCCTTTTCGCTGGCTTAACTTTTCAATAACACTTCCGGTAAATTCATCCGGAACATCTACATAAGCAATTTCCATAGGCTCTAATTTTTTGCCATTTTCATCTGTATGGTATAAAACTTCAGCTTTACTTACTGCAAATTCATAACCTTCACGACGCATATTTTCAATTAATACAGATAAGTGAAGTTCTCCACGACCGGAAACTTTATAGCTATCCGGGCTGTCGGTTTCTTCTACACGAAGAGAAACATCTGTATTTAATTCACGGAATAATCTGTCACGCAAATGACGGGAAGTAACAAATTTTCCTTCCTGTCCGGCAAGCGGGCTATCATTTACAATGAAGTTCATGGAAATGGTAGGTTCGGAAATCTTTTGGAAAGGAATTGCTACCGGATTCTCTGGGGAGCAGATAGTATCACCAATGTGAATGTCTGCAATACCGGAGATTGCTACGATAGAACCAATCTTTGCTTCTGTAACATCAACCTTGTTTAATCCATCATATTCATAAAGCTTGCTGATACGCACCTTCTGTTGTTTGTCTGGCTCGTGATGGTTTACTACAATAGCTTCTTGATTTACCTTCAATACACCATTGTCTACTTTACCAACACCGATACGTCCTACATATTCATTGTAGTCAATGGTACTGATTAAAACCTGTGTGCTGGCATCCGGGTCACCTTCCGGTGCAGGAATATAGTCAAGAATGGTTTCAAATAATGGAACCATGTTGTCCGGTTCATCATCTAAACTCTTCATGGCATATCCATCTCTTGCAGAAGCATAAATAAATGGACAGTCAAGCTGTTCGTCAGAAGCATCCAAATCCATAAATAACTCTAATACTTCATCGATTACTTCGTCAGGACGTGCTTCCGGACGGTCGATTTTGTTAATACATACAATAACAGGCAAGTCTAAAGAGAGAGCCTTCATCAAAACGAATTTGGTCTGTGGCATAACACCTTCAAAAGCATCTACTACCAAAACAACACCGTTTACCATTTTCAGTACACGCTCTACTTCACCACCGAAGTCTGCATGTCCGGGAGTATCAATAATATTGATTTTTACATCCTTATAAGTAATGGCAGTGTTTTTGGAAAGGATAGTAATACCTCTTTCACGTTCAATATCATTGGAGTCCATAACACGTTCCTGTACTTCCTGATTGGCACGGAACACACCACTTTGCTTCAATAATTCGTCTACCAGAGTAGTTTTACCATGGTCAACGTGGGCGATAATGGCAATGTTACGAATGTCCTCTCGTTTCATTTTCATAAAATAATCCTTCTTTCTTCCATCTATCCCGTAAAATGATTCGGGAAAACCAATAGTATCCTTAATTTTTTACAGCCACTTTATAATAGGGAAGTGACCGACCTTTGTATTTTACCACAAAATAGTGATTTGGCAAGGTTTTTCTGCATAAAATAGGGAAAAATGTTGCGATTTTGCTTTATTTATTTTTATAGATAATAAAGTGGAATCCTAAATTTTGACTTGTAAAGTAAAAAAGTGTCTGATATAATTTTTACTATACTATAATTGAGGAGGATATATCATGAGTGATGTTAACAATACTTTTGATAACAATGACCAGCAGATAAATGAGGGGCAGCAGAACCCAAATTATTCTTATGGAAATCAGCAACCGAATAATCAGCAGACAAACTATCAGCAACCAAACAATCAATATTCTTACGCAAATGGAAATCAGCCGTCCTGGGAACAGAATTATGGTTCCGGAAAGGGACAGGGAACTGGACTTGGAATCGCATCTATGGTTTGCGGAATTTTATCTATCGTACTGATATGCAGCACATATGTAGGACTTCCGATTTTGACATATGCAGCACCGGTTTGTGGTATCGTAGCGATTGTACTTGGAATTGTTCAAATTGTAAAAAATGAGAGCAAGGGAATGGCTATTGCAGGAATTGTGTGTGGAGCAGTAGGAGTGCTTATATTTGTAGCCTTAATTCTAATCGGATTGTGGGCTATTAATAGTGGATATTATGATAGAATATTAAATCAGTATTATAGTGGAGTGTAAAATACACTTTTAAAAACAGCCTGCAATGTCTTGACAAGAGATATTGCAGGTTTTATAATGTAAAAAGATTTTTGAAAAGACGATGACGAAGACAGTACGGTATTCAGGAACAGATAAGGTTCCTGTTATCAAACGTTTCAGAGAGCCGGGAGGGTGGAAACCGGTACTAGTAGAGAATATCGGAACATCACTTCCAAGTTGCCGGCTGAACCTGCCATATGGCACAAGTAGGTACGGACGGAAATTCCTCCGTTATGGGAATCGTGTATGCAAGGGTGACCTTAAGTACAATGTAACAGGTGGTAACAATGCATTTATAAGCTTTGTCCTTTTACAGGGCAGAGTTTTTTTTATGCAATAGGAAATTGTCGTAAACGACACCGCTCGGGCGCGAAAGAGCCCGACAAGCGGATTCTTTTATATAATGCAATAGGAAAGGAGCACATACAGAGTATGTATAACAAAGTCGATACCAATTTAAACTTTGTAGAAAGAGAAAAACAGGTAGAAGAATTTTGGAAAGAGAATGATATTTTTAAGAAAAGTATGGAAAACCGAAAAGAAGGAGAAACTTACACCTTCTATGATGGACCGCCAACAGCAAATGGAAAGCCACATATCGGACATGTATTAACTCGTGTTATTAAGGATATGATTCCAAGATACCAAACCATGAAGGGCAAAATGGTTCCTCGTAAAGCAGGATGGGATACCCACGGACTTCCGGTAGAATTGGAAGTAGAAAAAATGTTAGGTCTGGACGGAAAAGAACAGATTGAAGAATATGGTGTAGAACCATTTATCAAAAAATGTAAGGAAAGCGTTTGGAAATACAAAGGGATGTGGGAAGATTTTTCCGGTACTGTTGGATTCTGGGCAGACATGGAAAACCCTTACGTTACTTATGACAATAACTTTATCGAGTCCGAATGGTGGGCATTAAAAGAAATCTGGGATAAAAAGTTATTATACAAAGGATTTAAGATTGTACCATATTGCCCTCGTTGTGGAACACCATTGTCTGCACAGGAAGTTGCACAGGGATATAAGACAGTCAAAGAGCGTTCTGCTATCGTGCGCTTTAAAGTAAAGGGTGAAGATGCATACTTCTTAGCATGGACCACAACACCATGGACCTTACCATCTAACCTGGCACTTTGTGTAAATCCGGATGAGACTTACTGTAAAGTAAAAGCAATCGATGGATATACTTATTATATGGCAGAAGCTTTACTGGATAAGGTACTTGGTTCTTTATTAAGTAAGGAACAAAAAGAAGCTGGTGAAAAGGCATATGAAGTATTAGAAACATTCAAAGGAACAGATTTGGAATACAAGGAATATGAACCATTATTCCAGTGTGCCGCAGATGCAGCAGCGAAACAGCATAAAAAAGCACATTTTGTAACCTGTGACAGTTATGTAACCATGACAGATGGTACTGGTATTGTACACATTGCACCGGCATTTGGTGAAGACGATTCTAAGGTTGGAAGAAAGTATGAATTACCTTTCGTTCAGTTTGTAAATGGAAAAGGTGAATTAACAGAAGAAACTCCATATGCAGGCGTATTTTGTAAGAAAGCAGACCCAATGGTATTGCAGGACTTAGAAGATCAGAAGTTGTTATTTGATGCACCTAAGTTTGAACATGAGTATCCACATTGCTGGAGATGTGATACACCACTCATCTATTACGCAAGAGAATCCTGGTTTATTAAGATGACAGAAGTAAAAGAGGATTTGATTCGCAATAATAATACTATTAACTGGATTCCGGAAAGTATCGGAAAAGGACGTTTCGGAGACTGGTTACAGAATGTACAGGACTGGGGAATTTCCCGTAACCGTTACTGGGGAACACCACTTAATATCTGGGAATGTGAATGTGGACATATGCATTCTGTAGGAAGTATTGCAGAATTAAAAGAGATGTCTGACAATTGCCCGGATGAAATAGAGTTACACCGTCCTTATATTGATGCAGTTACTATTAAGTGTCCAAAATGTGGAAAGCAGATGCATCGTGTACCGGAAGTAATTGACTGCTGGTTCGATTCAGGAGCAATGCCATTTGCACAGCATCATTATCCATTTGAAAATAAGGAAGTATTTGAAAAACAGTTCCCTGCACAGTTTATTTCAGAGGCAGTGGATCAGACCCGTGGATGGTTCTATTCCCTGTTGGCAGAGTCAACCTTGTTATTTAATAAAGCACCTTACCAGAACGTTATTGTATTAGGACACGTTCAGGATGAAAATGGACAGAAGATGAGTAAGTCCAAGGGAAATGCAGTAGATCCATTTGATGCATTGCAGACTTATGGCGCAGATGCAATTCGCTGGTACTTCTATATTAACTCTGCACCATGGTTACCAAACCGTTTCCATGGCAAGGCAGTACAGGAAGGACAGCGTAAGTTCATGGGTACTTTGTGGAACACTTATGCATTCTTTGTACTGTATGCGAATATAGATGAATTTGATGCTACAAAGTATACTTTGGAATATGATAAATTATCCGTAATGGATAAATGGCTGTTATCTAAGTTAAACACCTTAATTACAGAAGTAGATAACAATCTTGGAAGTTATAAGATTCCAGAAGCAGCAAGAGCATTACAGGATTTCGTAGATGATATGAGTAACTGGTATGTCAGAAGATGTCGTGAACGTTTCTGGGCAAAGGGAATGGAACAGGATAAAATCAACGCATACATGACATTGTATACTGCATTAGTAACCGTATGCAAAACAGCAGCACCAATGGTTCCGTTTTTAACTGAGGAAATTTATCAAAACCTGGTTCGCAGCATTGATAAGGATGCACCGGAAAGTATTCATTTATGTGACTTCCCAGTGGCAGACGAAGCATTTGTAGATAAAGAATTAGAGAAAAATATGGATGCTGTTCTGAAAATTGTAGTAATGGGTCGTGCATGCAGAAATGCAGCAAATATCAAAAACCGTCAGCCAATCGGAAACATGTTTGTAAAGGCTCCGTATCAGTTATCCAAGTTCTTCTGTGAGATTATCGAAGAAGAGTTAAATGTAAAGAAAGTAACCTTTACAGATGACGTAAGCAGCTTTACAGATTATACCTTTAAGCCACAGTTGCGTACCGTAGGACCAAAATACGGTAAGTTCTTAGGTCAGATTCAGAAAGCATTAGCAGAGCTTGACGGAAATAAGGCTATGGCAGAATTGAAGGCAAAGGGTAGTCTGACACTTGACAGCGTGAGTGAAGAAGTTGTATTATGTGAAGAGGATTTATTGATTACCATGACTCAGCAAGAAGGTTATGTAACTGAAGGTGACAATGAAGTAACTGTTGTATTAGATACCAACCTGACAGAAGAGTTATTAGAGGAAGGATTTGTGCGTGAATTGATTAGTAAGATTCAGACAATGCGTAAAGAAGCAGGATTTGAAGTAATGGATAAAATTGCCATTTCTTATCAGGCAGGCGATAAAATCAGTCAAATCTTTGAAAAGTTCGGAGCACAGATTCAGTCAGAGGTACTGGGTGAGAAGATTACCGCAGGTGCAGTAACCGGATATGAAAAAGAATGGAATATCAACGGTGAGAAAGTAACACTTGGCGTAGAGAAAATACAATAAACTAAAAAGGAGAGTAACACTTTTTATCGGTGACTACTCTCCTTTTTCTAAAAGTGTCATTACACAAGACAGGAGAGAGGGTATTATGGAAAACAGAATGTTTGAAAAAGAGCAGTTTATACGAGAAGTCAAGGGAAATGTAAAGAATCTATATCGAAAGACATTAGAGGAAGCATCGGTACAGGAAGTATATCAGGCAGTTGCATATACGGTAAAAGATGTTATTATCGACCAGTGGCTTGCAACACAGAAGACTTTTGAAAAAGAAGATCCAAAGATTCTTTATTATATGTCTATGGAATTCCTTATGGGAAGAGCATTGGGAAACAACCTGATTAATCTGACCGCTTATAAAGAAGTTAGTGAGGCACTAAAAGAAATCGGATTTGATATTAATGCCATTGAAGATGAGGAGCCGGATCCGGCACTTGGAAATGGTGGATTGGGAAGACTGGCAGCATGTTTTATGGAGTCCTTAGCTACATTAGGATATCCTGCATACGGATGTGGTATTCGTTACCGCTATGGAATGTTCCGTCAAAAGATACAGGATGGATATCAGATTGAGGAACCGGATAACTGGTTACAGGATGGATATCCATTTGAACTGCGTCGTCCGGAACATACCTATGAAGTAAAATTCGGCGGATATGTGCGTTCAGAAATGAATGAACAGGGAAAAGTAAAATTTATCCATGATGGATACCAGTCGGTAAAGGCAGTTCCTTACGATATGCCAATCATCGGATATAACAATAATATGGTAAATACTTTGATGATTTGGGATGCAGAGCCGGTACAGTGCTTTGAACTGAATTCCTTTGATAAAGGAGATTACAAAAAAGCAGTAGAGCAGGAAAATCTTGCCAAGAATCTGGTGGAAGTATTATATCCAAATGATAATCACATTGCGGGAAAAGAATTGCGTTTAAAACAGCAGTACTTCTTTGTTTCAGCCAGTGTGCAGCGTGCTATAGCACGATATAAGAAGGATCATCCGGATTTGCGTAAATTACCGGAAAAGGTTGCAATTCAGATGAATGATACACATCCTACAGTGGCAGTAGCAGAACTGATGCGTATTTTGCTGGATGAAGAAGGCATGGAATGGGATGAGGCATGGGAGATTACAGGAAAGACCTGTGCATATACCAACCATACCATTATGTCAGAAGCTTTGGAAAAATGGCCGATTGAAATTTTTTCACGATTGTTACCGAGAATTTACCAGATTGTAGAAGAAATAAACCGCAGATTTATTTTAGACATTCAGAAGCGTTTTCCGGGGGATGACGGAAAGGTACAGAAGATGGCAATTATCTATGATGGACAGGTGCGTATGGCAAATCTTGCTATTGCAGCAGGATATTCCGTCAATGGTGTAGCCAGACTTCATACAGAAATTTTAAAAGAACGTGAATTGCATGAGTTCTATGAGATGTTCCCGGAAAAATTCAATAATAAAACTAATGGTATTACACAACGAAGATTCTTATATCACGGTAATCCGTTATTGGCAGATTGGATTAATGATAAAATCGGAAACGAATGGGTTACAAATTTACCACACATCGAAAAATTAGCAATTTATGCAGAGGATGAAAAAGCGCAGCAGGAATTTATGAATATCAAGTATCAGAATAAGCTGCGTTTGGCAGATTATATTTTGAAGCATAATGGAATCGAAGTAAATCCACGTTCTATCTTTGATGTACAGGTAAAAAGACTTCATGAATACAAACGTCAGTTGTTAAATATTCTGCATGTTATGTATTTGTATAACAAGATAAAAGAACATCCGGATATGGATTTTTATCCAAGAACATTTATTTTCGGTGCAAAAGCAGCAGCCGGTTATCGAAATGCAAAACTTACCATTAAGCTGATTAACAATGTAGCGGAAGTAATCAACAACGACAGAAGTATCAATGGAAAAATAAAAGTGGTATTTATTGAAGATTATAAAGTATCTAATGCAGAGTGGATTTTTGCAGCCGCAGATGTGTCAGAACAGATTTCTACTGCAAGTAAGGAAGCATCCGGAACCGGAAACATGAAGTTTATGTTAAACGGAGCAGTAACACTTGGAACCATGGATGGCGCAAATGTTGAGATTGTAGAAGAAGCAGGGGAAGAAAATGAGTTTATTTTTGGTATGAGTGCTCAGGAAGTTATCGAGCATGAAGCAAAAAGAGACTATGACCCAATGCAGATATTTAACAATGATCAGGAAATTCGTCAGGTATTAATGCAGTTGATTAACGGATTTTATTCCGGTAATGATTCTGAGTTGTTTAGACCGTTATACAATTCCCTGTTAAATACACAGGAAACACAGTATGCAGATACATACTTTATCCTGAAGGATTTCCGTTCTTATGCACAGGCGCAGGAGCGGGTAGAAGAAGCATATCGCGATGAAAAACGTTGGGCAAAGATGGCAATGTTAAATGTGGCTCATTCCGGTAAGTTTACTTCTGACCGAACCATTCAGGAATATGTAGATGATATTTGGCATTTAGATAAAGTAACGGTTGAAATGGAGTAGCAGGAGTACAAAAGTAGTTTTATGAGTAAGTTACAGATAAGAAATACCATACTGTTGTTCTTGACAGCATTTATCTGGGGTACTGCCTTTGTAGCACAGAGTGTAGGAAATGAATATTTAGGGCCATTTACCTATAACTGTGTGAGAAGTTTGATAGGAGGAGCTGTTCTCATTCCATGCATTTGGTTTTTGAGAAGGGTTGCTCCTTCTGATTCTAAAAAGAAAGAAAGTCCGAAAGATAAAAAACAGTTGTTGTTAGGCGGAATTTTATGTGGAATCTGTTTGTGTCTGGGAAGTAATTTTCAACAGATGGGAATTGCCTATACTACGGTAGGTAAGGCAGGATTTATTACGGCATTTTATATTATTATTGTGCCCGTTTTAGGATTGTTTTTAAAAAAGAAATGTACACCGTTTGTCTGGATTGGTGTTGGATTGGCGTTGGCAGGATTGTATTTTTTGTGCATAACAAAAGAGTTTTCTGTGGGAAAAGGTGACATGCTGGTACTCATATGTGCATTTTTATTTGCAATTCATATTTTAGTGATTGATTATTTTACGGAATATGTGGATGGTGTGAAAATGTCCTGTATACAGTTTTTGGTATGTGGAATATTATCGGCAATTCCTATGTTTCTTGTTGAAAAACCACAGATGACACAGATATTATCGGCATGGCAACCCATATTGTATGGTGGTGTATTGTCCTGCGGAGTAGCATATACGTTACAAATTGTGGGACAAAAAGGAATCAATCCGACGGTAGCATCCTTAATCTTAAGTATGGAATCTGTGATTTCTGTATTAGCAGGATTGGTTGTGTTACATCAACAGTTAAGTAAAAGAGAAGTGGCAGGTTGCGTGTTGATGTTTTGTGCAATTATTTTGGCACAGTTGCCACAGAAAAAAGAGAAAGTAGAGCAAGGATATGAAGAACCGGAAGAATAGAAAAAAACAAAAATTTGTCTTAGGGATAATGTTACTGGTACTTGGAATGTCTGTATTAGCCGGATGTAAGAGTGAAGAATCCCTAAAAAAAGAAAAAGAATATCGTAAGGCAGGAATCACTAAAATGGAAGAAGGCGATTATGAAGGTGCAGTAAAATCATTTCAAAAAGCACTGGATCAATCCCTTGCAGTAGTGGGAGATTTAGAGATTGATATCTGTTACTATAAGGCTGCTGCTCAGTATAAAAGCGGTGATATAGATGGTGCCATAGAGACATATCAGGCATTGATGAATTATGATAAGAAAAATGGAAATCCCTATTATCTGCGTGGGTGTATTTATCTGAAAGAAGGAGACACCGCAAAGGCAAAAAAGGATTTTGATAAGGCATTGGAGCTAAATTCCGGTGATTACGAGCTGTATGTTTCTATTTATGAAAATCTGAATGGCGTAGGAGATACAGAAGAAGCCGGAAAGATTTTAGACAAAGCGTTGAAACAAGGTGGAGAAAATGCCGAAGATTATCGGGAACGTGGACATATCTATTTGTTGAAAGGTGATTATGAAAGCGCCAGAAAAGAATTGGATAAGGCAATCAATAAGGAAGATATGAAAGCGTTGCTTTATATGGCAGAGGTATATGATGCACAGGGAAACACCTCTCAGGCACAGGCTTTATATGAGAGTTATTCTGCTCGTAACGGCTCCGATTCAGAGGCACTTACTACCTTAGGAAAAATGCAAATGGAAATGGGCAATTATCAGCGGGCGTTGGAGTTCTTCCAGAAGGCACTTGCAACCGATAATGTGATTAATAAGCAGGAGCTTCAAAAATATGAAATTATTGCCTATGAACAGTTAAAAGATTTTGCATCTGCCAGAGAAAAAATGGCAGCTTATGTACAGGATTATCCGGAGGATGCACAGGCACAGCGGGAATTTGTATTTTTACAGACCAGATAAAGAAAAGGTGCGCATTGTACCAATCGAACATCACAAGATACTCGATTGATGCAGTGTGCACCTTTTTCTATCAGTTTCGACTTAGAAATCCAGCTCTTTACAAGACTGACGTTTTACCAACTGGCAAGGAAGTTGAATCTTCATGGCAGTGGCTGGATGTAGTTTTAGGATATTAAATACAATATTAGCACCAAAGTTTCCCATATCATAAGCCGGTGCATGAATAGTAGTTAAAGGTGGCGAGGTAAAAGAAGAAAGACTGGTGTCGTCAAATCCCATAAGAGAAATATCTTCCGGTACCTTTATGCCATTATCATTAAGGGCGCGCAAAGCTCCAATTGCAATAGGATCGCTAGATGCCACAACTGCAGTTGGCAAATCGCCTGTTTTTATTAATTGAGTCATCATTTGGTAACCGGATTCCGTAGTGAAAGCATCTTCCAGTACATAAGGTTCGTAAGTAATATCATGATTTTTGCAATATTTTACAAATAATTTTTTACGCATGTCAGGAAAGAGCTGACGGTCAGCCAGATATTCTTTTCCGCCCAAAAAACCGATTTTAGTATGTCCAAGAGAAGTAAGATAATCCATACCGGTAGTTACTGCGTGTTCAAAATCCAGGGTGATAGTAGAAACAGAGGTATCATTTACAGGCATGTCCAGAAAAATAATACTGCTTGTTAATTCCCGGAAATGCTTGATTTCACCGGCACTGAACTTTCCGACACAGACCAAAGCATCTACAGATTTTAAAGCATCCATATAGTTCACATCAGCTTTATAAGTGCGGACAACGTGAATGCAGTTTTGCATGCAAAAGTCTTCAATTCCCTGACGAATCAGTAAATAGTAATTATCCTCTAATTCCTGCTGTGGGGAAAACCATTGAACAATTCCCAGAGTATAGGCAGAACGATTAGAGACTCTTGATTTTTTCTTATAATTTAAAGCATTTGCCGTATCTAAAACCTTTTGGCGTGTTTCAGGTGCTACATTCAAAGTGCTGTCATTATTTAAAATACGAGAAACGGTAGCAGAAGAAACACCGGCGGCTTGTGCAATATCCTTAATGGTAGCCATTTGGTATCCTCCATAAAATTCAATCTAAATAAAGTATAGCAAAAACAAAGAAAAAAGAAAAGAAAAATTTAGTAAATTTACTAAATTTTTTGTAGAGAGAAAAAAGTGAAAACAGATATGTTTTAAGTAAAAACAGAGAAAAGAAAGAAGTAGTAAAAACAACGTAAAATTTTACTAAAAATATTGACTGTTTACTAAATGTAAGATATAATAAGGTCATCAAATAATAAAAGGAAAGGGTGGGGCTAAAGATGCAGGAGACAAAGGTGTTATTGGGAGAAATCACTGCGGGACAGCAGGATAAAAGGTTAACAGACATATATGTAGACGATAAGGTGATTTCCTATCAGAAGGAACGTTATGAGAAGGCAATTTTAAAATTTGAAGAGTTATATGGAGCGGGTGAAGCAGAAATTTATAGTGCACCGGGCAGAAGCGAAGTTGGGGGAAATCATACGGACCATCAGCACGGAGAAGTGTTGGCAGCATCTATTAACTTAGATGCAATTGCAGTTGTAAGAAAAACTTCTGAAGCAGTGATTGAATTGCTGTCAGAAGGATATGAGAAGATAAGTGTAGACTTATCTGACTTGGAGGAGCGTAAGGAAGAAGAAGGAACTTCCGTTGGAATCATTCGGGGAATGGCATATAGTTTAAAACAAAATGGACATAACATCGGTGGATTTCAGGCATATGTGACCAGCGATGTGCTAAATGGTGCAGGAATGTCCAGCTCTGCGGCCTTTGAAACATTAGTGG
Organism: Roseburia sp. MSJ-14; assembly: GCF_018918225.1. Classification (NCBI taxonomy): domain Bacteria; kingdom Bacillati; phylum Bacillota; class Clostridia; order Lachnospirales; family Lachnospiraceae; genus Roseburia; species Roseburia sp. MSJ-14. Next base: position 36,129 of record NZ_JAHLQD010000019.1, on the reverse strand, counting down.
GAACCATCATTTCAGGGCTTTACAACGACATGAAAATTAGTCCGGTTGAGATTGCTCAGGTGGCACAATATGCAGAAAATGTATTCTTTGGAAAACCATGTGGACTGATGGATCAGATGGCATGTTCTGTAGGTGGATTGATACATATTGATTTTGCTGACCCGAAGAACCCGATTGTAGAAAAAGTAGATGTAGATTTTGGGGCATATCATCATAGCCTTTGTATTACCGACACCAAGGGATCTCATGCAGATTTGACGGATGATTATGCATTGATTCCGCAAGAAATGAAAAAAGTTGCGAATTTCTTTGGAAAAGAGTTTTTGCGTGAAGTAGATGAAAAAGAGTTTTATCAAAATATTGCAAAATTGCAACAGGCATGTGGAGACCGTGCAGTACTTCGTTCCCTTCACTTCTTTGAAGAAGATAAGAGGGTAGAACAAGAAGTAAATGCATTGAAACGCGGAGATTTTGCAGAATTTTTAAAAACAGTAAAAGCATCCGGAAATTCTTCCTTTAATTATTTGCAAAACGTGTACACCAACAAAGATGTACAAAATCAAGGAGTTTCCATTGGTCTTGCAGTCAGTGAGACTATTTTGGGAAATCATGGCGTAAGTCGTGTGCATGGTGGTGGATTTGCAGGAACCATTCAGGCATTTGTAGCGGATGATTTTGTAGAGAACTATCGTGAAATGTTAGACAGTGTATTTGGCAAAGGGGCTTGCCATGTATTAAAAGTCAGACCGGTTGGTGGAATAAAAGTGATATAGTGTATAGAAGGGACGGAGATTAAAATGGTATATGAAGCAATTAAAAAGTTGGTATGTTATGGCTTGGAAAATCATTTGATTTCAGAGGAAGATAGAATTTTTACAACGAATCGTTTATTGGAAGTATTAAAGTTAGAAGAATACGAAGAACCACAAGAAGAATATAAAAACATAGAATTAGAACCAGTATTAAAAGAGTTATTGGATTATGCTTATGAAACAGGCGTATTAGAAGAAAATGGGGTTGTGTATCGAGATTTATTTGATACAAAACTAATGGCACAGTTAATGCCAAGACCAAGCGAAGTCATTGAAAAGTTTTGGGATATTTATCATAATAAAGGTGCAAAAGCAGCTACTGACTGGTATTACAAATTAAGTCAGGACAGTGATTATATTCGCCGTTATCGTATTGCAAGAGATGTAAAATGGAAGGCTGAGACAGAATATGGAGAAATTGATATTACCATTAACTTATCTAAGCCGGAGAAAGATCCCAAGGCAATTGCAGCGGCAAAAAATGCAAAACAAAGCGGTTATCCAAAATGCCTGTTATGCATGGAAAACGAGGGATATGCAGGAAGAATCAATCATCCTGCAAGACAGAATCATCGTATTATTCCGGTGACAATTCAAGGCAGTAAGTGGGGATTCCAGTATTCTCCATATGTATATTATAATGAGCACTGTATTGTGTTTAATTCAAAGCATATACCAATGAAAATAGAGCATGGTACATTCTGCAAATTATTTGATTTTGTAAAACAATTCCCGCATTACATTGTAGGTTCTAATGCAGACCTTCCAATCGTAGGTGGCTCTATTTTAAGTCATGACCATTTTCAGGGAGGTAGCTATGAGTTTGCCATGGCAAAGACTCCGGTAGAACGCGAATTTAACGTAAAGGGATTTGAAGATATTCAGGCTGGAATTGTAAAATGGCCAATGTCAGTTATCAGACTTTCCGGAGAGGATACAGAACGCATCATTGCATTAGCGGATGTCATTTTAAATGCATGGCGTGGTTATACCGATGAGGCAGCGTTCATTTTCGCAGAAACCGACGGAGAGCCTCACAATACCATTACACCGATTGCCAGAAAACGTGGTGACAAATACGAACTGGATTTGGTATTGCGTAATAATATTACTACCACGGAACATCCTCTGGGCGTATATCATCCACATGCAGAACTTCATCATATCAAAAAGGAAAACATTGGACTAATCGAAGTTATGGGATTAGCAGTACTTCCGGCAAGATTAAAGGGTGAAATGGAAACCTTAGCAGATGCTATGGTAAACGGTAAGGATATTCGTGCAGACGAAACCATCGAAAAACATGCAGACTGGGTAGAAGAGTTTTTGCCAAAGTATGATAAAGTGACAAAAGAAAATGTAATGGAGATTCTCCATAAGGAAATCGGTCTGGTATTTAGCAAGGTATTAGAGCATGCAGGCGTTTATAAGAGAACAGAAGAAGGTCAGAAAGCATTTGATCGTTTTATTGATTCTTTGAATGCGTAAAAAGTGTATCTAATAAAAAATCTTGACATATGATACCAAAAAGCATATGATAAACCTAGTTAAGTAAAGAAAGGTGCGTGAAAAGATGATTATTATTTCCTGTTAATAAAACGAATAAAAGAAGCATATCAATGACGGAGAGTGCAGTAGTATGCCCTCTTTGTTGGAGTACATTGGTATGCCCCGTTTGACAGGAAATTCTAATATCTTTTATCACGAAGTAATAAAGAGATGTAAGAAGTTCTTACATCTCTTTTTGCATGCAATAGGAAATTGCGTTTCAGTGCATACAAAACGCTCTGCTAAGGAAGTACACTTGGCAAAGTTGTGCAATAAAATGAAAAAGGATAAAAATAGAACAGAACGTATGTCGAAATACGGGGCAGCCATCATAAAGGAGTGTGATGGATATGTCTAGAATAGATGTAAGTCATTTGACATTTTATTACGAAGGAAGTTATGAAAATATTTTTGAGGATGTGTCTTTTCAGATTGACACAGATTGGAAGTTAGGATTTATCGGAAGAAATGGAAGAGGAAAAACCACATTTTTGAACTTGCTTTTGGAAAAATATGAATATCGGGGAACTATTTCCAAAAGTGTAGCGTTTGATTATTTTCCGTACGAAGTAAAAGATAAAACGAAACAGACCATAGAGGTGGTAGAAGAAATATATCCCCAATATGAGTTCTGGGAACTGTGCAGAGAATGGTCGTATTTGCAAGGAAGTGAAGATGTGTGGTTTCGTCCTTTTGATACCTTAAGTTATGGAGAACAGACAAAGGTATTGTTAGCGGTATTATTTTTAAAGGAAAATCATTTTCTGCTAATTGATGAACCCACCAACCATTTGGATATGGAAGCCAGAGCGATTGTCTGCGCTTATTTAAAACGGAAAAAAGGATTTATTTTAGTATCCCATGACCGGACGTTTTTAGATGGGTGTATTGACCATGTGCTGTCCATCAATAAAAATAATATTGAAATTGTGGCTGGTAATTTTTCAAGTTGGTGGGAAAATAAAGAACGTCAGGATGCCTTTGAATTGGCAGAAAACGAAAGATTAAAGAAAGACATTCGAAGACTCACCGTAGCGGCAAGACAGGCAGAAAATTGGGCAGATGAAGTGGAGTCCACCAAAATAGGAAAGAAGTCATTGAAGTATGAAAAATCCATTGATACCAGAGCGTATGTGGGTGAAAAGTCCAGACGAATGCAAAGACGCAGAAAAAACATGGAACACCGAAGAGAAAAGGAGCTGGAAGAAAAATCAAAACTGTTAAAAAATGTGGAAACCAGGGAAAATATTCGACTGGTACAAGAAAAGCATCATAAGGATTTGCTGATAGAAGCAAAGAATCTTGCCTTATATTATGGGGAAGAAGAAGTGCAGTCAAAGATATCTTTTCAGTTGCGACAGGGAGAGTGTCTGGTATTAGAAGGAAAAAATGGATGTGGAAAGTCTACTGTGCTTAAGGCAATATTAGAAGCAGCCGATAAACAATTGAGAGAACAAGAAGAAATTTCCACCGGGAAAGAACCACTAAAAAGTACAGGATTGCTGGAAGTAGCAAGCGGACTTAAGATTTCCTATGTTTCACAGGATACCTCCCATTTACATGGAAAATTGCAAGACTATATTGTAGCAGAAAAGGTGGATGAAACATTATTTAAGCAATTTTTGCGAAAAATGGACTTTGCCAGAGGACACTTTGAGAAACGAATGGAAGATTTTTCGGAAGGTCAGAAGAAAAAAGTACTGCTGGCACGAAGCTTATGCGACCATGCACATGTATATATTTGGGATGAACCCCTTAATTTTATTGATATTTTTTCCAGAATACAATTAGGGGAACTGATAATGAAATATCGCCCCACAATGATTCTGGTGGAACATGATAAAACCTTTGTGGAAAAAGTAAAAACAAACATTGTGCGTTTATAAAATGAACAGCAAAATGAGTAAGTAAAGTGAGTAAGTAAAATGAATAAGCAGAATAAATAAACAGAAAAGAAAGGCGTAAATTTATGAAAGAACCAATTAAAATAGAAGATATAGAAGAAAAAGTAATTTTGGTAGGTGTTAGTTTAAATGATGGAGATGACACAGAAGATTCTTTATTAGAATTGGCAGAATTAGTTAAAACAGCAGGTGCTCAGGTAGTGGGAACTGCCATTCAAAGCAGAGAGTCCATACATCCGGGAACTTATGTGGGAACCGGAAAGTTACAGGAATTACGACAAATGATAGAGGAATTTGAAGCAACTGGAATTGTCTGCGATGATGAATTGACACCGGCGCAGATACGAAATATCGAAGATGTGTTAGATACCAAAGTTATGGATCGAACATTGATTATTTTGGATATTTTTGCGGCACGGGCATCCACCAGTGAAGGTAAGATTCAGGTAGAACTGGCACAGCTCAAATACCGACTTAGCAGATTGACAGGCTTAGGAATTTCCCTTTCACGACTGGGCGGTGGAATCGGAACCAGAGGACCGGGAGAAAAGAAACTGGAGATGGACAGACGTCTTATTAAGACCCGCATTGCTCAGTTAAATCGTGAATTGGCAGAGGTGCGAAAACACAGAGAAGTTACCAGAGGACAGAGAAGCCGTAATCAGACAAAAGTGGCGGCAATTGTAGGATATACCAATGCAGGAAAGTCTACATTACTTAATACATTAACCAATGCCCAGGTATTAGAAGAAGATAAATTATTTGCAACCCTAGACCCAACTACGCGAAGTTTGAAGTTAGACAGTGGACAGGAGATATTGCTGACAGATACCGTTGGATTTATACGAAAATTACCACATCATTTGGTAGAAGCATTTAAAAGTACGCTGGAAGAAGCGAAATATGCAGATATGATTATTCATGTGGTGGATGCCTCCAATCCGCAGAAAGATAAACAGATGCATACTGTATACGAAACATTGGAAATGCTTGGTGTAAAAGATAAGAAGGTGATTACCTTATTCAATAAATTGGATAAGGTGGAAGAACCGGAGATTTTGCATGACTTTAAGGCAGATAAGACTTTGCGGATTTCTGCAAGAACCGGAGAAGGGCTGCCAAAGTTTAAAGAGACCTTAGAGGAAATCCTAAGAGAAGATAAAAAGCTTTTGGAAGGAACTTTTCCCTATAGTGAGGGTGGGCAGCTTACCATTATTCGTAAGTATGGCGAGCTTTTGGAAGAAGAATACCGTGATGATGGCATTTATGTAAAAGCATTTGTACCGGTAGAATTATATCGGAATTTGGAAAACAGTATGAAATAGAAGGAAAGTCTGCTATAATAAAAATATTAGTGATATGTGAGCGGTGGCAAGGAAAAGAGGTGGGAAAACATGAGTTATGGAAAGTTGGCAGAAGGCTGGGAAAGTGAACAGTCTGCCTTGATGTATTCTGTGGGAGGGCTGATTTTAAGCAATGCAGGTAAGATTGCAGCAGATTACTGGTTATCGGAAATTTACGATGATGAGATTGTGCAGGCGCATTGCAATAAGGAGATTTATATTCATGACCTGTCTAGGCTGACCGGTTATTGTACCGGATGGTCTTTAAGAAAACTGGTGCAGGAGGGAATTGTGGGAGACAACCCCAAGAATACGTTTGCTCCTACAAGACATTTACCGGCACTTTTCAGCCAGATAATCAGGTTTTTGAAAATTATGCAGAATGAATGGTCAGGCCCTCAGGCTCTGTTTTCCTTTGATACCTATCTTGCCCCTTTTGTAAAAAAGGACGAACTAACCTATACACAGGTGAAAACCTGCATAGAATCCTTTATCCGTGAAGCAAATCGAATGAAAGGCTGGGGAACGCAGTTGTCATTTTCCAATATAATTTTGGATTGGGCAGTACCGGAGGATTTCGCACAGCTTCCTGCCATGGTAGGGGGCAAGGAACTGGACTTCACCTATCAGGAATGTAAACCAGAAATGGATATGATAAATCGCGCTTTCTTAGAGATAATGATGGAAGAGCAGGTGCAGGATATTCAAGAGGACATGGAGTTTGGTGACGTGCAGCCCATGTGTGCCAGACTGCGCATTAACTTACGGCAGGTAAGAGAAAAGTCGAAAGAAAGTTTTGGTACGGATGAAAATACAGGTTCCATAGGCATTGTGAATATCAATATACCTAAAATGGCATATGTTTCTCAAGACGAGGAAGAGTTCTATTATCGGCTGGATGAAATGATGGATATAGCGGCACGGGCATTAAAAATCAAGCGTGATGTGATTACAAGGTTATTAGAAGAAGGGTTATATCCATATACCAAACGATATCTTGGAGATTTTCAACAACACTTTTCTACCATTGGTGCTATAGGGCTTCGAGAAGCTCAGAAAAACGCAAAATGGTTAAATGCTGATTTTATTACCGGGGAAACACAGGAATTTACCAAAGAAGTATTAAACCATATGGAAGAACGAGTGCGGGATTATGAGAAATTATACGGAAGTTTGTATAATTTAGAAGTAATGCCGATAGATTTAAATATGATATGATTGCAAGAGAAGAAAGAGGAGCAAAACAGCGTGGTACAAATAGAGAATTTATGGAAAAAATTTGACGATTGCAGTGCTTTGAACGGAACGAATATGCATGTGCCCAAGGGTTCTATCTATGGTCTGGTAGGGCCAAACGGGGCAGGAAAATCTACACTGATACGCCATATTACAGGAGTATATCGACCGGATGCGGGAACAGTTTGTGTGGCAGGAGAACCTGTATATGAAAATAATACGGTAAAGAGTAAAATGGCATATATTCCGGATGAATTGTTTTATTTTATGCAGGCAGACACCTTGGAAATGAAGCGGTTCTATGCGGGAATTTATCCAAATTTTAATGAAAAGTTGTTTGAACGGTTAAGAGAGTTTTTTCCCAATATTGATGTAAAGCGACATATTCGAAAATTGTCAAAAGGAATGCAAAAACAAGTGGCATTGTGGTTAGCCTTGTGTGCCGGTCCGGAATTACTGGTATTGGATGAACCGGTAGATGGACTGGACCCGGTAATGCGCAGACAAATGTGGAGTTTGATTTTGAGTGAAGTAGTAGCAAAAGAAATGACGGTTCTCATTTCATCCCACAATTTGCGTGAATTAGAAGATGTCTGTAACTATGTGGGAATCATGAATCAGGGACAGGTGATTCTGGAACATTCCTTATGTGAATTGCAGGGAAATGTATCAAAGGTTCAGGTAGCGTTTGAGCAGGGAATGCCGGTGTTACCGGAGAATTTTGAAGTTATGCATATGAGTAATACCGGAAGGGTATATACTTTAATTGTGAAGGGAAATCCGGAGCAGGCAAAAGTAGAATTAGAAAAAATGAAACCATTATTTATAGATGTACTCCCATTAACATTGGAGGAAATTTTTATATATGAAATGGGAGGAGCAGATTATGCGGTCAAAGATATCCTTTTTTAATCGGACAATATTTCGGAAAAATATAACGCATTTTTGGCCTATTTGGGTGTTGTACAGTATACTTTGTATTTGGAGTATGCCTATTTATTCCTATTTTAATTTAAGAAATTATAATGGGGCAGGATTAACGGCTACGGAACAAAGTTATATGAAGGTAATCAATGCCTTAGAAGGATTTGATTTGTCCATGAATGCATGGGTGATTTTCATTTTTTCCATTTCCAGTGCGGTTGCTGTATTTTCCTACTTGTATACAAGCAGAAGCGTAAATATGATTCATGCATTACCTGTGCGTAGGGAAGAGTTATTTGTGACAAACTATTTATCCGGTATTTTGTTTATGTTGGTTCCCCAGTTAGTTTCTTTCCTGATTACTGTATTTATTTGGTTTGGAAACGGAATTAATCATTTGGAGTACTTGTTGCAGTGGCTTGGAATTGTAACAGGAGAGACATTTTTTGCATATAGTCTGGGCGTTTTTTGCGTTATGCTCACAGGAAATATAGTGGCAGCACCGGCGTATTTTGTATTGATCAATTATATGTACAAGGGAATCTGGAGCATTTGGAATATGGTGCGACAGGCATTGATTTATGGATTTGCCGGAAATAATGAGGTCTATGGTTTAGGCTTGGTTCCATTTGAATATTTTAGAGAAAAAGTGGGAGTAGTCTATCCGGAAGGTGCAGGACTGAAGTTGCCAACCATAGAGGGAATGTCCTGTTTAAAATGGTATGTTTTGGCAGGAGTAATATTTGCAGTAGTAGCCCTTATCATTTATCGAAAAAGACAGCTGGAATGTGCAGGAGATATGATAGTGATTTCTTGGATAAAACCGGTGGTAAGATGGTTTGGAGCGATTCTGTGCGCAGGATTGACAGGAGAGCTTGTGCAGACAACATTTTTTACCGAAAAGGTGTTAATGGGAAAGGCATTTCCGGTATTACTGGGGTGTTGGATTGGAGTAGGAGTACTGTCATTCTTTGGAATCGAAATGATTATTGAAAAGCAGTTTAAGATTTTTAATAAGGGATTGGTGGCACAAAGCGGAATACTTGTAGTGTTAATGATTTTATTCCTGGGAAGTTTAGAAACGGATGTATTTCAGTTGGAAAAACAGTTGCCAAAAGCAGAAGATGTGGCAGAAGTGTATGTACAGGGAAGCTACCAGCGTTATATCACAGAACCGGAAAAGATAAAAGAAAATATTAAATTGCAAAAAAACATAATAGCATCGAAGGATGAATATCAGCAGTATTTTAGAAAATACTATGGAAAAAATGAATGCAACTATCTGATGGTAGATATGACGTATATTACGAAAAAAGGGAAAAAGCAGACCTGGAGTTATAATCTGCCAATAGACGATTACTATGTAAAGGAAAAAGGCTCTGCGGTAAAGGAATTGCAGGAACAGGAAGCAAATTATGAGGATTATATGACATACTATTTTACCGAGCAGTATGGAAATATAGAACTTCAAAGCGGTAGTTGTTTTGATTGGGTAGATGATGAATGTAACTTTCAAAGTATAGATATTTCTACAGAGGATGCACAAGAACTGTTAGAGGCTTTCAAACAGGATGTAGCGTCAGGTGCATATTGCATTTATCCATATGGAGAAAAAGAACGTGTAAAAAATACTTATGTAAATACGCTGACAATTTGTTATACGCCACCTAAGGGAGCACATCTTTTGCAGTACGGAATGGATGCAACTACAACCTGGGATATTGCAGACGGAAGGACAGTGGAATATACCGGAATTATTTTAACAAAGGCATGTAAGAACACCATTGCACAGTTAGAAAAAATGGGATATGTGAATGAAAAACATAAGTTGATGACAGAGGAAGTGTTTGAATCGATTTTTGATTCAGAAGATATTTATTAGGAAACGATAAGAAACGCAGGATTTTCATTGCTACTGGCGTCATTGCTATTTGCGTAAATAAAGAACGAGCGATAACAGTTTTGTTATCGCTCATTTTGTGTATTGTTCATTGGTTTATCGTTCATCACCCATAAAGAATAATGTTACAGTACCTACACCCGTGTGTGCGCCGATGGTAGGTCCGATATAATTAATGAGAGACTTAGAAATTCCAAAACGTTTTTCTACTTCAGATGCAATAAACTGTGCGTCTTCTAAAGCATCACTGTGACTGATAAAGACAATATCGTTTTTATCACGATAGCTACCCATATGACTGTCCATGTAATCTAACAAAGCCTGCAAAGATTTCTTTCTACCGCGAGACTTTGCAATAGGAATTAAATGTCCTTCATCATCTACATGAAGAATCGGTTTTAGGCTTATCATAGTTCCTACAACGGCAGCTGTCTTAGAGACTCTACCACCGCGGTAAAGGTGATTCAAGTCATCAACGGTGAAAACATGTACCAGATTTAATTTATGTTCTTCTACCCATTTTGCATTATCTTCTAAGGACATGCCATTCTTTTGATTTTCCAAAGCCTTGTGTACCAAAAGTCCCTCTCCCATAGAAGCACATAAAGTATCAATGACGATTACTTTATGGGGAGCATTTTCTTCTTCTAATTCCTCAGCAGCCAGACGGCAACTATTGTAAGTACCGCTTAAGCCAGAAGAAAAAGCAAGATGCAAAATATCACAATCGTGGGTTTCCATTAGTTTTAAAAATGCATTTTTGGCAACTGTCGGGTTGACTTGCGCAGTTGTAGGTAATGCACCATCACGGATTGCCTGATAGAAATCCTTTATCGGAAGTTCATGTTCGGCATCAAAAGTTTCTCCATTCAAAATACATGGCATATATAGCAAAGGAAGCTGATGTTCCTCAATATATTCCTTTGGAAGGTCGGTAGTGTTATCGGTTGAAATGATATAGTTACTCATATTATTCCTCCTGTGTAGTATGCAGAACCTATAGGCTCATTACCCATAGTATACACGTTAAACAGAGAAATAGCAATCAAATTAAATTACCATTTTAAAAGAGCAGCACCCCAGGTAAGTCCGGCACCAAAGCCGGAAAGGAATAAAATAGAACCTTCCTTTAAAACACCTTCATGATTCAGCTCATCTAACAAAATCGGAATGCTGGCAGCTGAAGTATTTCCGCAACGATCCACATTAGAAGGAAACTTATCCATTGGAAGATGTAACTTTTTGGCAATAGAGGTTAAAATACGGTAATTTGCCTGATGAAGCAAATAATAATCCACATCCTCTAAGGTTAAATTTGCTTGTTCCAATAAAAGGTTTAAACATTCAGGAACTTTTCTGACAGCAAATTTAAACACTTCCTGTCCATTCATAAAAACATAGTCCAGATTTTTATCGGTAGAAATGTAAGGATTGTTATTACTACGAGCCTTACAGGATAATACTTCCGCATGAGTTCCGTCAGAGCCTTGCAGACAGGCAATCATACCGGATTCGTCTGCTTTTGCTATAACAGCACCGGCACCGTCACCAAAGAGTACGCAGGTAGAACGGTCTGACCAGTCTACAATTTTAGAAAGTGTTTCCACACCGATGATAAGAGCTGTCTGATATACTCCACACCGAAAATAGGCATCTACGGTGTTAAGACCAAACAAAAAGCCGGCGCAGGCAGCGTTAATGTCGAAAGAAACGGCATGGGAAGCACCAAGCTCTTTTTGCACCATGCATGCAGTACTGGGAGTAACATAGTCGCTAGAAACAGTTGCTACCAAAATAACATCAATATCTTCCGCCTGTAATCCAGAATCTGCAAGTGCTTTTTTGGCAGCCTGAATTGCCATATAAGTAGTGTTTTCCTCTAGAGAAGAAACTAAGTGACGTTGTTTGATTCCGGTACGAGTACTAATCCATTCATCATTGGTTTCTACCAGTTGTGCCATATGGTCATTTGTTGCAATTTTTTCTGGAAGATAGCTTCCAGTACCAATAATTTTTAATCTCATATGTAATTCCATCCTAAAATAGTTTGATAATCAAAATAATTATATTCATACTATAAGGTAGCAATCCGAATTTGTCAATGGAAACTTTGGAAATAAATGCTTATGGGAAATTGAATATTTTTATTTCTGATTTTATTCAGACTTGAATGGGCAAAATCGGACACACTTTTTAGCATGGCTAAATATTGCATTTGAATAAATGATATTAATTTTCCTAATTCGAAACTCGGTTTTTCCCTTCGTATAGTAGAGGCTGAATACAAAAATCTCATTTCATATGTTGAACACTTTGTGTTCTTCTTACAGTAGCATAAAAGAACGAATGGGTATGCCAGAAGAAGGAAAAACCTCAAACACCGAACTTAGGAAATGCTCACAACAGGAACATTTATTTCTAAGAATTCATATGATAAAAGAAAAAGCATGGAGGAATCATGGCACCGACAATTATGATTGATAGTGGACATGGCGGAATGGATAATGGAGCCACTTATAAGGGAAGAAAGGAAAAGGATGACAATCTGAAAATTGGATTGGCAGTAGGGGAAAGACTGGAAGATGCAGGATATAATGTATTGTATACAAGGACTACAGATGTATATGATACCCCATTTCAGAAAGCGCAGAAAGCGAACAATGCAGGAGCAGATTATTTCTTTTCCTTTCATCGAAATTCCGGTGAGGTTCCAAATACTTATAGCGGCGCACAGGCACTGGTTTATTCAGATAATACCAGAGCCGCTCAAATCGGAGAGAATATTATGGAACAGCTGGTAGCTCTCGGGTTCAAGGACTTAGGTGTGGTAGAACGTCCCGGATTGGTAGTGCTTCGAAGAACCAATATGCCGGCAGTGTTGTTAGAACTTGGATTTATTAATAATGATGCAGATAATCGTATTTTTGATGAGCAGTTTAATGAGATGGCAGATGCAATTGTGCGTGGGATTGAGGAATCCATTCCCCTTGCACCACAGGCAAGACAGTATGGCGTTCAGGTAGGATTGTTTCGGTATCGTTCCAATGCAGAGTATTTACAGGAAGAATTGGAAGAAATGGGGTATACCGTAACTGTAAGAAGAGAAGAACCATATTTTGCGGTAGTAGTAGGAAGAGAGCCAACATTAGACGCAGCAACAAATTTGCAGACGCAGTTACGTCGACAAGGATATGAAACTTTAGTAGTAAGAATCTAAAATTTTTATAAAATGCAAAAATAATATTTACATTTAGCGGGAAGTTAAGTATGATGAGAACATCTTTTTTGTATTTATCTTCACGAAATCAGTGAGAAATTCCAAAATCAGGATAAAACCAGGAATAAGAAAATCCCTCTCAACTATATACAATTACAGAAAATAGGTAAGAAAGGAAACGAGAGGAGAAAAACGTAAATGAAAATTGTATTTTGGAGTGAAAAGGAACAGGCTGGAAGTACCTTTAACATGGCAGCGATAGCCTGTGCAGCAGCAATGCTTTATCCTGTTTCCATAGCAGTATTGGCAGGAGGATATGAGGATCAGGACTTAGAAAATCAGTTTCAATTTTCAGAAAATACAAAAGACATATGGAGACAACCATGTATGGTAGCCGAAGAAAGTAATTACTATGTTGCAAGTGGGTTGGATTTACTGCTTCGTAAGAGTGAAACGGAAGAATTTACAGATGATTATATAAAGCAACAGATGAAACAGGTGGTACCAAAACGTCTATATTGTCTGCCGGCAGGAAAGAAGCAATATGGAAAATGGTGGGATAAGGAAGAAGTATTTCAAAAAATGGAACTGATTGAGCAAAAAATGGAAAACTGTTTTGATGTGGTATTTATTGATTGCGGATGTAGAAAAGATGATTTTTCTATAAAAATGTTAGAACAGGCAGATGTTTGTGTAATGAATATGCATCAGGAGGAAGAAACTATCGGGGAGTATTACCGGAAACGTATGCGATTTCAGGGAGAAGTGTTTTTCCTGGTGGGAAATTATTTTGAAGAGTCCGTGTATACCAGAGAAAATTTAGAGCGAATCTATCGGGTTGACGAAAAAAATATAGGAGCCATTCCATATAATGTGCATCTGCAAGCAGCAGGAATGAAAGGAAGGGCTTCCGGGTATGTAAAAAGCCAGCTGCAAGGTAAGTGTGGCTTAGAATTTGAGCAAGAACTTACAAGAAGTACACAGCTTATCATGCAACTGGCAGGAATAGAAACACGGAATTTCTTAGAGTGTTAAAAAATTAACAGGTTTCTGGTTCCGGATAAGATTCGCCAAAGGTTTCAACAGTAACTTTTTTTATTACCTGTGGTTCCATTGGACGATCGGAATAGTCAGTAGCTGTTTCAGCAATCTTATTTACAACATCCATACCTTCAACAATTTGTCCGAAAGCAGCATAGTCTCCGTCTAAATGAGGAGAGTTCTGATGCATGATAAAGAACTGAGAACCGGCAGAGTTTGGAGCCATAGTGCGCGCCATAGATAAAACGCCAGGAGTATGTTTTAAATCATTTGCAAATCCGTTGCTGGAAAATTCGCCCTTAATGCTGTAACCAGGACCACCCATACCAGTACCATCCGGGCAGCCACCTTGAATCATAAATCCACGAATTACGCGGTGAAAGATTAAACCGTCATAATAGCCTTTGCTTATCAGGCTGATAAAGTTATTTACGGTATTTGGTGCAACTTCTGGATATAATTCGGCTTTCATAATATCGCCATTTTCCATTTCAAATGTAACAATTGGATTTTGTGCCATAAATAGGAACCTCTTTTCTATCATTTTATATGTACCCTATTTTAGCCTAAAAATGTTAATTCGTAAAGTGCAAATACTATCGACACGAACTGCGAATATTTTTAAGAACCGGATGGTATTCTTTAGAAAAATTTATACTTCATCGATATGCCATCGATATACGAAAGGGGATTAATCATTCATGGCAGATAAAATTTTTGAAAACAACCAAGTAACAGTAACAGGAGAAATCATTTCAGACTTTCAGTACAGTCATCAAGTGTACGGAGAAGGATTCTATATGATAGAAGTATCCGTAAATCGTCTTAGTAATTATGCAGATACGATACCGGTGATGGTTTCAGAGCGACTCATTGATACACAGCAATCTTATATAGGTCAGTGTATCAGAGTAGATGGACAGTTCCGTTCTTATAACCGTCATGAGGAAAAAAAGAATCGTTTAGTATTGTCAGTCTTTGCAAGAGAGCTGGAATTTGTATCAGAAATTCCAGAAGGAGAAAGAAGTAATCAGATTTTCTTAGATGGATATATTTGTAAACCTCCAATTTATCGAAAAACACCATTAGGACGGGAAATCGCAGACTTGTTAATCGCAGTCAATCGTTCCTATGGAAAGTCTGATTACATACCATGTATCTGTTGGGGAAGAAATGCACGATTTGCGTCTACCTTTGAAGTTGGCGGGCATGTGCAGGTTTACGGAAGAATTCAGAGCAGAGAGTATGTAAAAAAGCTTTCAGAAACAGAAGCAGAGCATCGGATTGCTTATGAAATATCAGTAAGTAAAGTAGAGTATATAGAGTAAATAGATTAATATTACACCAATTTTCCTTGCGTTTATTAATAAAAGTTTGCATTTTCCAAAGGAGTGTGGTATCTTAAAAAAATCTGGATAGCTTTTTGAAATTAGAAGTTTCGAAAAAGAAAGAGGAAAAAGGCATGTATGAGGAAAAAGTTACTGTTTATTGCGGCGATGGAAAAGGAAAGACTACAGCAGCAATAGGATACGCAATACAGTGTGCAAGTCAGGGAAAGAACGTAATTATTATTCAGTTCCTGAAGGGAAAGAAAGAAGAAGAGCTGGAATTTTTAAGAAGGCTGGAGCCGGAAATAAAGTTATTCAGCTTTGCCCGTTCCGAAAAAAACTTTACAGAACTGTCCGAAGAGGAAAGACAGGAAGAAAGTATGAATATCCGAAATGGATTTAACTTTGCAAAGAAGGTTTTGGTGACAGGAGAATGTAATCTTTTGATTTTAGATGAATTTTTAGGCTTGTTGGATAATCAGATGATTTCCGAAGAAGAATTGGAAAGCCTGATGAGTGCAAGGTCTGAAGATACAGAGATTATGTTTACCGGAAGAGTCATGAGTGATGCACTTCGGAAATATGTTGGCAAAATCTATAAGATTCAAAGCGAAGAGTAGGCAAATGTATTGACTTTGCATAAGGAAAATGCTATATTACTTTTAAATGAAAATATTATACAAGATAGAGGTTGCGTGATTCATAAGTAAGTTATCGGATGTGGCAGGCACAGAAGAAGATAATGGAAAGGGAAGAACGCCGAAAGAATGATTTTCCTGTTGGAATTATTCTTGGGCATATGATGAAGAATTGTATGACTGTCATCGTGTTGAAGAGGCAGATGGGGCGCTATCGAGGATTTATGTACAAAGTGTGGAGAAGTTCCACATGTATTAAAATCTTTAAGCCGACTGTCGCGAGTCGGCTTTTTAATGTCATAGGAAATTCCTGTGATATAGGAGCACTCCGTGCAGGATGAGTTCTTTATAAAAGGAGGAAGAAAAATGGCACTTTTTAAAGGCGCCGGTGTTGCTATTATTACACCAATGAAGAGAAATTTAGAAGTAGATTTTGATAAACTGGGAGAGATTATTGAGGACCAGATTCAGAATGGTACAGACAGTATCATTATTACAGGAACAACCGGAGAAGCATCTACACTTACGGTAGAAGAACATTTAGAGGCGATTCGTGCAGCAGTATCTTTTGCAAAGAAAAGAATTCCTGTCATTGCGGGAACAGGTTCCAACTGTACAAAGACAGCAATTGAGTTATCAAAAGAAGCTCAGGATGCAGGCGCAGATGGATTGTTGGTGGTAACTCCATATTATAATAAAGCAACTCAAAAAGGATTAATTAATCATTATACCCAGATTGCAAAAAGCGTAGATTTGCCAATGATTTTATATAATGTTCCAAGCAGAACGGGATGTAAAATTGCAGCAGAAACAGCAGCAACCCTGGTAAAAGATGTAGACAATATTATTGCAATGAAAGATGCAGTTGGTGATATAGCATACAGTCTTAAAGTTATGGAACTGACTCAGGGAGATATTGATCTTTATTCCGGAGAAGACGGTCAGGTAATTCCATTACTTTCTTGTGGTGGTATTGGAGTAATTTCCGTATTATCCAATGTTGCACCAAAGTTCACACATGATATGGTAATGAACTACTTAAATGGAAATCATAAAGAGGCATTAGAAATGCAGATTAAGGCAATTCCATTAGTAGAGGCACTGTTTTGTGAGGTAAACCCAATTCCGGTAAAAGCAGCTATGAATCTGATGGGATGGAAAGTGGGACCTTTACGTTCCCCATTAACTGAAATGGAACCGGAAAATGTAAAGAGACTTGCTAAGGCAATGCAGGAGTTTGGTATCAAATTAGCATAAAAATAATTATTACAGAGCTGTTCGGAGTCCGGACAGCTCAAGTTGTACATAAGAGATTTAGGAGGAAACATCATGGTAAGAATGATAATGCACGGATGTAACGGCAAAATGGGACAAGTTATTACAGGGATTTGTAAGGAAGACGAAAATATTGAAATTGTAGCAGGAATCGATCCATATACCGGATTGAAAAATGATTATCCGGTATTTGCAAAAATCGGAGAGTGCAATGTAGAAGCAGATGTAATTGTAGATTTTGCAGCAGCACCGGCAGTAGATGATTTGTTAGCATATAGTATAGAAAAACAAATTCCGGTAGTTCTTTGTACCACAGGACTTACAGAAGAACAGTTGCAAAAGGTAGAAGAAACAAGTAAGAAAGTAGCAGTTTTAAAATCTGCAAATATGTCATTGGGAATCAATATGTTAATGGATTTACTTCAAAAGGCTGCTAAGATTTTAGCTCCGGCAGGATTTGATATGGAAATCGTAGAAAAACACCATAATCAGAAGTTGGATGCTCCAAGTGGAACAGCGCTTGCCCTTGCAGATTCCATCAATGAAGCTCTTGATAATGCATATAATTACAAGTATGACAGAAGTCAGGAAAGAAAGAAACGTGACAAGTATGAAATCGGTATTCAGGCTGTCAGAGGTGGAAATATTGTAGGAGAGCATGAAGTAATTTTTGCAGGAACAGACGAAGTGATTGAATTTAAGCATACAGCATACTCTAAGGCAGTATTTGCAAAGGGTGCTGTAGAGGCTGCAAAGTTCCTTGCAGGAAAGCCGGCGGGAAGATACGAAATGAGCGATGTGATTGCAGCTCGTTAGTGCGGAGAACAAATGAAAAGAAAAATTTTAATCGTGGATGATGATAAAGATTTATCTATGATAGTGCAGGATATGTTAGAGGACTATGGCTATGAGACAACGCTTGCACTGTCAGCAGAACAGGCATATGAAGAGATGGCAGCAAATAGCTACCATCTTATTTTGCTGGATATTAATTTGCCCCAAAGCAGTGGATTTGAAGTTTGTCAGGAATTGCGTAAGATTTCCACAATTCCCATTATTTTTGCAAGTGCTAGAACTAGTGAAGATGATAAGGTGACAGGACTTGACTTAGGGGCAGATGATTATTTGGCAAAGCCATACTCCCTGAAGGAAATGTTGTCCAGAATTAATTCCCTTATGCGACGTACCTATGGATTTCAAGAAGAAGGGAAAAACTATTATTTGGGAGAAAATAGAGAGATTTGCATTTTAACAGAAAGCAGGAGTGTGACCAGAAATGGGAACAAGGTGCAACTTTCTTTAAAAGAATTTGATCTATTAGTGTGTCTTGCAGCCCATATGAATGAAAGTATGGAAAAAGAGACCTTATTACAGGAAGTTTGGGGAACCTTTAGCGAGGTGGAATTATCTACAGTAGCAGTACATATTCGATGGTTGCGGGAAAAATTAGAAGAGAATCCATCTAATCCCAAATATATAAAGACTGTTTGGGGCATTGGTTACATGCTAGTGGGAGGTATGGCAGAATGAGAAAGAGCGTAAAGAGGAAAACAGCGTGTATTGCGGCTGTTTTTCTTGTTATATTAGCAAGTATTACCGGATTATATTTTGTGAAAATCCAGGATAGAGAAGAAAATCATTCTTATCGGGAGCAGATATTAGAACTTAATGAAATTGAGAAATTGACGGAAATAGATGGAAAAAGTCCGGCAAAAGAACAAATTTCCAATATGCAGGAAAACTTGCGACAGATGGAAGGGGAAGGACAAAAGGAAGAAGAACAGAAAATGGTTCTTCAGATATTTGGAATTTGTGCGCTTTTTATTGCCTGCGTATGTATTTATCTTTATATAGTAATGTTACGCCCATTTGAGGAATTGGAAAAGTATGCAACGGAAATTGCAAAGGGAAATCTGGAGGTAGAACTTCCTTATCACAGAACCAATCTGTTTGGTGCATTTACCTGGGCATTTGACCATATGCGCCGAGAAATTATAAAGGCTCGAGCCTGTGAGAAGGAGGCAATTGAAAATAATAAGACGGTGATAGCAACTTTATCTCATGACATAAAAACACCAATTGCGTCTATTCGTGCTTATGCAGAAGGGTTAGAAGCAAACATGGATAGGTCACCGGAGCGGAGAAATCGTTACCTGTCTGTTATTATGAAAAAGTGTGATGAAGTAACAAAACTTACCAACGATTTATTCCTTCATTCCCTATCTGATTTAGAGAAGTTACAAATTACATCAGAAGAGATAGCATTAAAACCGTTTTTAAAAGAAGTGTTAGAAGGAATGGGGCAACAGGAGAAAATCACATCGGAGACTGAAAAAATACAGATGATAGGAGAAATTTCTCAAATTAATATCTGGGCAGACCGAAAACGTCTGGGACAGGTGTTGGAGAACCTTATCACAAATGCCCGAAAATATGCACCGGGAACTCCAATACGTTTGTGGATAGAACAAGAAGAAAATCAATGCCAGATACATGTAAAAGATGGCGGAAAAGGAATTCCACCAGAGGATGTGCCATTTGTTTTTGAAAAATTTTATCGTGGAAAAAATATAGAAAATCAGCCGGGGGCAGGACTGGGACTTTATATTGTGTCCTACATTATGGAACAAATGGATGGAAAGGTAGAGTTAAAAAACGGTAGTGATGGATTAGAAGTGATTTTGTTCTTAAAGACTTCTTAATATTTATTTTGATACACTGTAACCATCAAGGTAAGATGGAGGAAGAAAATGAGTGAAATTTTATTATCCGCAAAGGATGTGTGCAAGAGCTTTGCAAATAACGGAGAACAGAATCACATATTGAATCATGTGTCATTTGATTTATATCAGGGAGACTTTACCGTAATCATGGGAGCTTCCGGTGCCGGAAAGTCCACTTTGCTATATAGTATTAGTGGAATGGACAGTATTACGGCGGGAGAAATTTTTTACAAGGGAAAGAGAATCAGCGGATGTGGGGAAAAGGAGATGTCCCGCTTTCGAACAGAGGAATTTGGCTTTGTATTCCAGCAGATTCATTTAGTCAGCAATCTGACATTAATGGAAAATGTAACAGTCCCAGGTTTTATGAATAAAAAGAAGAATGCAGGAGAAGTGAAGGAACGTGCATTGCAGTTATTAGAAAAGGTAAATGTATTGCACGCCAAGGACAGGCTTCCAGCACAGGTGTCCGGTGGAGAAGCGCAAAGGGCAGCTATTGCAAGAGCAGTCATTGCAGAACCGGGATTACTGTTTGCAGATGAACCTACCGGAGCATTAAATCGAAAGAATACAGAAGATGTATTGGATTTAATGACCGAAATGAATCGAGAAGGGCAGAGTATTTTAATGGTAACCCATGATGTGCGGGCAGCACTTCGAGCAGACCGCCTGCTATACTTAGAAGACGGAAAAATAGGAGGAGAAATGAAGTTGCCACCATATACACCGGAAGAAGCCAGAAATCGAGAGACACAGATTAATGCATGGCTTGCTTCTATGGAATGGTAGGAGGTGGCAACATGGATATTATTACGATTTTAAAGGCAAATATACGTCACCAGAAAAGTAGTTTTATTGGAATTTTCATTTTGATGTTCATTGTATCCTTGTCTATGACAGCAGTATTAACGGTAAGCATCAATTCCCAAAAAAGTGATGAAGAAGCATTAAAATATGTTGGGTTTGGGGATATGTTGGTAATGATGGATAATATGGGGCAAGAAGAAGGAAAAGAGTTGATACAGAAGGTACAGGAACATAACCAGGTGGAAAAGGTACAGGTAATTCCGGCAATTTGTGCAAACTTTAAAGAAATTAATGGTAAGAGCAATGGAAACAGTGTGATGTTAGAACAATATCAGCCGGAAAAACTGAAATTTCGTATTTTTAATGAAAACGGAACCGGATATATCGAGAATCCAAAAGCATTAAAAGCAGGGGAGCTGTATGTGCCAATTTGTTACAGTACTTCTTATCACTGTAAGGTAGGAGATACTATAACGGTTAAGCTTATGAAGCATACAGAAAATTACACCGTAAAAGGATTTTTTGAAGATCCTTTTATGGGAAGCAGTATGATGGGGATAAAAACCGTACTTGTCAGTGATGATGATATGAAAAGTATGCAAAAAAGTATTCAGGAGGGAAGCGCAGATTCCATAAGTGAAGGAATGGTGCTAAACATTTTTCAGAAAAAAAGCAGTAATTTAAGTTATTTAAAATTTCAACAGGAGCTAAATAAAGATACAGGGGTAAGCGGCTATGCATGGATTAGTATGGGTACAAGTCAGGCAATGGGATATATGCTGATTCTGGTTCGTATTTTTAGTGGAAGTCTTTTGGTATTTATTGCACTATTGTTGATTATTACGTTAATTATTATGAATCACAGTATTGGTAGCAGCATTGAAATGGAATATGCAAACCTGGGTATTTTAAAAGCAGTAGGAGTTACACAAGGAAAATTAAAAATAATATTAATGTTGCAATATTTGTTGGGAGCCTTGGCAGGAGCAGTTCTTGGTATACCTGTTGCAATTCCTGTAATAAGAATAGTAAATCAGATTACAACGCCTGTAGTAGGAATACTTACGCCAAATCACCTGGCACTTGGCGCTTGTGTTATGGCACTGGCAGGAGTTTTGGTATTTCTTATGTTGTTTATTTGGTTAAAGTTGCGAAAATTGAAAGAGATTACTCCGGTAAGGGCAATTTGTGGTGGAAAAGAGGATATTTATTTTTCCAGCCGTGTGGAATTACCTATTAGAAAAAAAGGAATATCCTTCTGGCTGGCATTTCGCCAATTGACCTCTAACGGAAAGAAATATATCAGCGTAGGAGTGATTACAGGCTTATTGGTATTTTTCATGATTATGATGGGACATATGGACAACTGGATGGGAGAAGATGGTAGTGAATTTTCTCGTATATTTGATGCAACAGAATATGACCTGTGGGTGCACTGTTATAATGAGGAAATACAAGGGGAGGTAGAAAATACCATACAAAGTTATTCTAAGATAGAGAAAAAATATCAGATTCAGAACGTTTATCTTATGATGGACGGATGTCAGATGATGTGTTTTGTTTGTGAAGCCCCGGAAGAAATTGGAAGTGTTTTACAAGGTAGAACTTGCCGATATGATAATGAAATATTGATAACAGAGTTTGTTGCAAAAGATTTAAATCTCCAAATAGGGGATACAGTAACGATTGCAGCAAATGACAAAAGTGAGGAATATATAATTTCCGGTATTTATCAGTGTGCCAATGATATGGGAAGTAATTTTGCTATGAGTAAAGCGGGGTATCTTCGTATTGGAAGCCAAAGTTTAGGAGAGGCATATTGCCTGAAAAATGGAGAAAAGGCAAAGGAGATTGCCGAAAAATTAAATGAAGTCTATGGCACAAAATTAATGGTAACGGCAGAAAGAGGCTTTAATGAGATGTCTAGTATCGTTTCGGCAGTGAAGGCATTATCTGTACTGGTATATATGATAGCAATTATCTTTGCACTAGTGGTAATCTCACTGGTATGTGGAAAGATATTTGCAAAGGAACGCCAAGACTACGGCATTTATAAGGCAATGGGCTTTACAGCCAGAAACTTGCGATTACAGTTTGCACTGCGCTTTATGATAGTATCCTTGCTGGGAAGTGGGTTAGGAGTGATTTTAACGCTTTTATTAATGAATCAGTGTTTCGCATGGTTACTTTCTTATGTAGGAATCAGTCATATAGAGACAGAAATAGTATGGATGTCTGTACTTGTACCAATTGGAATGATGACAGTGGTGTTTTTCTTATTCTCTTATTGGAAAGCGGGGGAAATAAAGAAAGTGCAACCGCGAGTGCTGATTTCAGAATAATGGTGCCATAAAAGAACATGTAAAACTATGAGAAACTTGCGTAAATAAAAGAAAAACAGAGAAGCAAATCAGAAATGATTTGCTTCTCTGTTTTGTTCCTTATGTAAAAATAATTATAATAGTTGAATTCCGTTTGCCTCAGCTTCTTTTACAACGTCCTCCGGCCACAGGGAAGACTGAACTTCACCGATATGTGCCTTACGAAGGAAGAACATACAGATACGGGATTGTCCAATTCCACCACCGATGGTATAAGGCAACTCTTCTTTGATAACTGCCTTCTGGAATGGAAGCTCTGCGCGTTCCGGGCAACCAGCCTTATCTAACTGACTAAGCAGTGCTTTTTTATCTACACGGATTCCCATAGAAGAGAGTTCCAAAGCTATGTCAAGAAGTGGATAGTATACAACAATATCTGCATTTAAAGTCCAATCATCATAGTCTGGAGCACGACCATCGTGAGGCTCACCTGATTCTAAAGTGTCACCAATCTGTAAAATACATACGGCACCCTTTGCCTGAGTAATATAGTATTCACGTTCTTTTGGGGTATAATCAGGGAACATATCTTCCAATTCCTGTGTAGTAACAAAGAAAATATCGTGTGGAAGAATTTCCTCTATGTAGTCGTATTGGATAGCCATATACTTTTCCGTTTTGCGTAAAACCTTGTATACAGTACGAACGGTTTCTTTTAAGTAGTCTAAGTTTCTATCTTTTTTGGAAATGATTTTTTCCCAATCCCACTGGTCTACAAAAATAGAATGGGTATTATCCGTGTCTTCATCACGACGGATAGCGTTCATGTCGGTGTAAAGTCCTTCACCCATGGAAAAACCATATTTTTTCAATGCATAACGTTTCCATTTGGCTAAAGAATGAACAATTTCAGCCGGCTTTTCATTTTGTTCTTTAATGCCAAAAGTAACTGGGCGTTCAACGCCGTTTAAGTTGTCATTTAAACCAGATTCCGGGTCAACAAACAGTGGAGCAGATACACGCTGTAAGTTTAAACGTAAAGAAAGCAGGTTTTGGAAAAAGTCTTTTACGGTCTTAATGGCAATCTGTGTGTCATGTAAGTCCAATTCTGAATGATAATTCTTTGGTATGATTAATTGATCCATAATGTGCTCCTTGATTTAGTGGGGGTTTTGCAATGGAATAGACTAGTATCAGAAGCTCCCAGCGCGTATGCGCTAGGAGGACATTACATTGCAAAATCCCAAACTTATTCTTTTCTCTATCCAATTATATACTTGTGTAAATCTTTTTTCAATAATAAACAAACAAAAAACATAATTTTTCACAGTAAAGTCCCAAAGTGTAGCTATTGCAGAAAAAATATAAATAATTAAAAAAACATAAATAATTAAAAATGCAAGAAAAATTTCAAAAACTTATATATAGTGAAGGAAATAAATCAATGGTTGAAAAGAAACCGGATACCCTGTACAATAAAGAGCATAACAATAAGGATGAAAATGAGGAAACAATATGATTTTAGATGTTAAAAATTTAACCCATGGATTTGGAGACAGAGCGATTTTTAATGATGTATCCTTTCGATTGTTAAAGGGAGAGCATATTGGCTTAGTAGGAGCCAACGGAGAAGGAAAATCTACCTTTATGAATATTGTAACAGGAAAGCTGCAACCGGATGAAGGAAAAGTAGAGTGGGCAAAAAATGTTCGTGCGGGATATTTAGACCAGCATACGGTATTGGAAAAGGGAATGACCATTGGAGATGTTTTGCACAGTGCCTTTTCTTTCTTATATGATATGGAAGCGGAAATGAACAGTATGTTTGCGAAAATGGGTGAAGTAGACGAGGAGGAGATGAATCGTTTATTAGAAGAAACAGGAACCATGCAGGAACTGTTAGAGCAACATGATTTTTATATTATAGATACCAAGGTGGAAGAAGTTGCAAGAGCCTTAGGAGTAATGGACTTGGGACTTGATACAGATGTCACGGAGTTAAGTGGTGGACAAAGAACCAAAGTTCTATTGGCAAAATTATTATTAGAAAAGCCGGATATTTTGTTATTGGACGAGCCTACCAACTATTTAGATGAAAATCATATTGAGTGGTTAAAACGTTATTTGCTGGATTACGAGAATGCGTTTATTTTGATTTCTCATGATATTCCATTTTTAAACAGTGTGGTAAATATTATTTATCATATGGAAAATCAGGAGTTGACTCGTTATGTAGGAGACTATGATAAGTTCCAGGAAGTGTATGCCATGAAAAAAGCACAAATGGAAGCAGCTTATCGAAAACAGCAGAAAGAAATCGAAGATTTGAAAGATTTCGTAGCACGAAATAAGGCAAGAGTAGCAACCAGAAATATGGCAATGTCCAGACAGAAGAAATTAGATAAAATGGATGTAATCGAATTAGCAGCAGAACGTCCAAAACCGGAGTTTTTCTTTAAAAATGCACGAGCTGCCGGAAAGGTTATTTTTGAAACTACGGATCTTGTGATTGGATATGAAAAGGACAGACCATTGTCAAAGCCAATGAATCTGCGAATGGAACGGGGAGAGAAGATTGCGATTGTAGGAACCAATGGAATTGGAAAGTCCACGTTTTTAAAGAGTGTTCTTGGAATTATTCCGGCATTATCGGGAAAGGCACAATTAGGAGACTATTTATATCCGGGATATTTTGAACAGGAAATGCCAGCTAGTGAAAATAGTTGTATTGAAGAGATTTGGGAGACTTTCCCATCCTATAATCAATATGAAGTGCGTTCAGCCTTGGCAAAGTGCGGACTTACTACAAAGCATATTGAGAGTAAAGTCAAGGTGTTAAGCGGAGGTGAGCAGGCGAAAGTAAGGTTATGCAAGCTGTTAAATGTGGAGACAAATGTGTTATTGTTAGACGAGCCAACGAACCACTTGGATGTGGATGCAAAAGAGGAGTTGAAACGAGCACTCAAGGAGTATAAGGGAGCTATTTTGTTGGTGTGCCATGAACCGGAATTTTATCAGGATGTGGTGGACCAGATATGGAATATGGAGGAATATTCTCTGTTGGCATAGAAGATTAAAGATATAAAAAGAACCCTCATATGGGAAAGGTGCAAAAGTGTTTTTTGTGTGGAAGAAATCGCATTTATATAAAAAGAACCCTCATATGAGAAAGGTTAAGTAAACGTTTCTCATATGAGGGCTTATTCGTTATTCTTATTCTTATTTTTATTTTCTCTTACCAAGCAGACTTAACAATTTTAAGAATAGATTGATAAAGTCAAGGTATAATTCAAAAGCACCAAAGAGAGCTAAGGAATTCACATTCTGGCTGTTAGAAACAGCAACCATACGCTTGATTTTCTGTGTATCGTAAGCAGTTAAACCAACGAAGATTAAAACGCCGATGGCACTGATTGCGGTATCAAGCATACTGCTATGTAAGAGAAAGATATTTACAAAGCTGATAATAATAATACCGATTAATGCCATGAGTAAAATATTTCCCACTCTGGACAAATCTGTTTTTGTAACAAGTCCATATACTGCCATAATAGCAAAAATAGCTGCGGTTGTTAAGAAAATAGTAACAATAGAAGCTGTGGTGTATACCATGAAAATAATGGAAAGTGTTACACCTGTCAAATAGGAATAGGCGGTAAATAATATACCGGCTAAGATAGCATTATTTTTGCGTAATGCAAAGTTAGATGCGATTACAATACCAAGTTCTGCTGCGACAATAACATAAAAAGAACCGCCACTAAGTAAGCGAAGTGCAGCATATGGTGAAATTGTTAATGCAGCACATGCTGTAATTAACAGTGCACCTACCATGAAAAGGAAAGATTTAAGAACTACCTCTTCACATAAAATAGCTTTTAATCCTTGTTGTTGCTGTGTGTTTGTGTCAGCGTCATAGTTATATGACGGTGTTGTATTGTAGTTGTTCTGGTTGTTATACTCCATAATAACTAACTCCTTTCTATAACTGAATATTTAAGTACAAGAAAAAGTGTAACATATTATTAGTAAAATAGCAAATAAGAACTTGAATATTAGGAAAAGAGTACTAAAAAGGAGTTGCATAATTGCAACTCCTTTTTGTAAATACTTTCTGAAATATCAATATCAGAATTATTTCTGAGGACCAGCAGAAACTAAAGCTTTTCCTGCTTCATTTCCTTCATATTTTGCAAAGTTCTTGATGAATCTGTCAGCTAAGTCTTTTGCCTTTGTTTCCCATTCAGAAGCATCTGCATATGTATCTCTAGGATCAAGGATATTAGTATCTACACCTGTAAGTTCAGTAGGAACTTCAAAGTTGAAGAATGGAATTTTCTTTGTAGGTGCGTTTAAGATATTACCATTTAAGATAGCATCGATGATACCACGAGTATCTTTGATGGAGATACGTTTTCCGGTTCCGTTCCATCCGGTATTTACTAAGTATGCCTTAGCACCGCTCTTTTGCATTTTCTTAACAAGTTCTTCTGCATATTTTGTAGGATGTAATTCCAAGAATGCCTGACCGAAGCATGCAGAGAAAGTTGGTGTAGGTTCTGTGATACCACGTTCTGTACCGGCAAGTTTTGCTGTGAATCCAGATAAGAAGTAGTACTGTGTCTGTTCTGGTGTCAGAATAGATACAGGTGGTAATACACCGAATGCATCTGCGGACAAGAAGATTACGTTCTTAGCTGCTGGTGCAGAGGAAATTGGACGAACAATGTTTTTAATGTGATCGATTGGATAAGATACACGAGTATTTTCTGTTACGCTCTTATCAGCAAAATCAATCTTTCCGTTTGCATCTAAAGATACATTTTCAAGAAGTGCATTGCGTTTGATTGCATTGTAGATATCTGGTTCAGAATCTTTGTCCAGATTGATAACTTTTGCGTAGCATCCACCTTCAAAGTTAAATACACCGTTGTCATCCCAACCGTGTTCATCATCACCGATTAAGAGACGCTTTGGATCAGTAGAAAGTGTTGTTTTACCTGTTCCGGAAAGTCCGAAGAAGATAGCTGTGTTCTCGCCATTTAAATCTGTGTTTGCAGAGCAGTGCATAGAAGCCATACCCTTTAATGGTAAGAAGTAGTTCATCATAGAGAACATACCTTTCTTCATTTCTCCGCCGTACCATGTATTAACGATAACCTGTTCTTTGCTTGTAATGTTGAACATTACAGCAGTTTCAGAGTTCAAACCTAATTCTTTGTAGTTTTCAACTTTTGCTTTGGAAGCATTGTAAACAACGAAATCTGGCTCAAAATCTTTAAGTTCTTCTTCGGTAGGTTTGATGAACATATTTGTAACAAAGTGAGCCTGCCATGCTACTTCAACGATAAAACGGATTGCCATACGAGTATCTTTGTTTGCACCGCAGAAAGCATCTACAACGAAAAGTCTCTTATTAGAAAGTTCTTTAATTGCGATGTCTTTTACTGCCTTCCAAGCTTCCTGAGTAGCAGGATGGTTGTCGTTTTTGTATTCATCAGAAGTCCACCATACAGTATTTTTTGAATTTTCGTCTACAACGATAAATTTGTCTTTAGGTGAACGACCAGTGTAGATACCAGTCATTACATTAACTGCACCTAATTCACTTACTTGTCCTTTTTCAAAGCCTTCTAATTCAGGTTTTGTTTCTTCTTCGAATAACATTTCATAAGAAGGGTTGTACACAACTTCAGTAGTTCCAGAAATGCCATACTTGCTTAAATCGATTTTTGCCATCTTACATTTAACCTCTTTTCCTTATAATTGTAAATATGATAATCACCTGAAAATACAGGTGTTTACGATATCCATGCAATAAAATTGAAGTATCTCTACTTCCCTTATTAAAATATTATACATAAATAGGTAATAAAATCAATAAAAACTAATTGATTTTTTTTATGCATTTATAAAAAATATAGGGGTATGTTGACAGAAATAAACCCGCTGGTTATAATTTGAGAAACTCGTAAAGGGTACTTTTTATAGTATATAAGTGGAAAATGAAGGGATGAAAAAATGGAACTTTCGGGACTGATTATTTCTTTACAAGAGCTAAATATTGCAAAAGAAGAGGATATAGAGCGGTTTGTAATGGAAGACGGGCTTACGGAATTGTTAGATGGTTTATATCGGTATAATGTACAAATTATAAACATAGATATGTTTCAGGCAGATACGCCGGAAAAGCTAAAGGTGATTTTAGAACTACATAATTTAAAGGAAGAAAATTGTTTGATGATAGCAGCCACAGATAAAACATTGGGAATCATACAGAATATGAACGTTGCAAGCATTGGATATCTCAATCCTGTTTGTGGAAAACAGGAATTATTTCAGGCAGAAGTGTTGGTAGAAGGATTTGACGAGGTAGATTTTTTCTTTTTGGAACGAATATATCAAAGACAACATGGGATTCCATGGACAGTCATTGAAACCGACCGATGCTTTCTTCGTGAGATGACACTGGAGGATTTAGATGATTTATATCGTTTATATCAAGACCCTGAAATCACACAATATATGGAAGGTTTGTATGAAGACAGGGAAAAAGAGGAAGAATATACCAAAGCTTACATTAACAATATGTATCGTTTTTATGGTTATGGCATGTGGCTTGTAATAGAAAAAGAAACAGGAAAAATAATAGGAAGAGCAGGGCTCAACAATATAGACTTACATGGAGAACCGGCTTTGGAAATGGGATATATGATAGGAAAAAACTACCAAAATCAGGGCTATGCAACCGAAGTGTGTGATGGGATTTTGCAGTACGCAGCAGAAGCAACCGAATTTGAAATGATAAATTGTCTCATACAAAAGGAGAATGTAAAATCCGTGCATGTGGTAGAAAAGCTGGATTTTACATGGAAGGAAGAAGTAGAGATTCAGGAAAAGACAATGCAAAGATACACGAAAACATTGCAATTTTAGACAAAATTACTTATAATTTAGTATTAATAAGAAAAACCATAGAGTAAGACGAGAAAGTGCGATGGAGAAGTGCAGATGGAAGACAAGAATAAGATTCAGTTAGAAGAACAAGAAGAAATTGCAATGCAGACAGAACATATTAAACCAACAAAGGAGTTTGTAAGTCCTGAGAGTTTATATAATGAGTTGATTGCAAGTGTAAAGAAATATCATCCCTCAGCGGATATTTCTTTGATTGAAAAAGCATATAAGACAGCAGATGATGCCCATAAAGGACAGGTGCGAAAATCAGGTGAAGCGTATATTATTCATCCTCTTTGTGTTGCCATTATTCTGGCTGAATTAGAGCTGGATAAGGAGACAATTGTAGCAGGTATTCTCCATGATGTAGTCGAAGATACTGTAATGACCGAGGAAGAAATAGCAGCAGAATTTGGCGAAGAAGTGGCACTTTTGGTAGATGGAGTTACCAAGTTAGGACAGTTATCTTATGATGCGGACAAGGTAGAAGTACAGGCAGAAAATCTTCGTAAAATGTTTCTTGCCATGGCAAAAGATATTCGTGTTATTTTAATTAAATTGGCAGACCGTCTGCATAATATGCGTACTCTGAAGTATATGAAGCCGGAAAAGCAAAAAGAAAAGGCAAGAGAGACGATGGATATTTATGCGCCGATTGCACAGCGTCTTGGTATTTCTAAAATTAAGATTGAATTAGACGATTTGTCTTTAAAATATTTAGAGCCTGAGGCATATTATGACTTGGTGGAAAAAGTTGCTATTCGTAAAAATGTACGAGAAGAATATATTGAACGTTTAGTAGAGGAAGTAAAACAGCATATTGAAAGAGCGGGAATTGAAGCAAAAATAGATGGTCGTGCAAAACACTTTTTCAGTATTTACAAGAAAATGGTAAATCAGGATAAGACCATCGACCAGATATATGATTTATTTGCGATTCGTATTATCGTAAATTCTGTAAAGGACTGTTATGCGGCATTAGGTGTGATCCATGAAATGTATAAGCCGATTCCGGGGCGTTTCAAGGATTATATTGCTATGCCAAAGCCAAACATGTACCAGTCACTTCATACTACTTTGATTGGACCAACCGGACAGCCATTTGAAATACAGATTCGTACGGTAGAGATGCATCGTACCGCGGAATATGGTATTGCTGCCCATTGGAAGTATAAGGAAGCAGCCAATAACGGTGGTGTGGTTTCTACCACAAAGTCAGAAGAAGAAAAGTTAAGCTGGCTGCGTCAGATATTGGAATGGCAGCGTGATATGTCAGATAACAAGGAATTTATGAGCCTTTTGAAAAGTGATTTGGACTTGTTCTCGGACACTGTATTTTGCTTTACTCCATCCGGAGATGTAAAGAATCTGCCAAATGGGTCTAATCCCATTGACTTTGCGTATAGCATTCATTCCGCAGTTGGTAATAAAATGATTGGTGCCAAGGTAAATGGTAAGTTGGTAAATATCGACTATGTAATTCAAAATGGTGACAGAGTTGAGATATTAACTTCCCAGAACTCCAAGGGACCAAGCAGAGACTGGTTAAATATTGTAAAAAGTACTCAGGCAAAAAATAAGATTAACCAGTGGTTCCGCAGTGAATTTAAGGAAGAAAATATTTCCAAGGGAAAAGAAGTTATTACCCAGTATTGTAAATCAAAGGGAATTAATTGGCCGGAATTAAATCAACCGAAGTATCAAAGCCGTATTATGCGAAAATATGGATTCCGTGATTGGGAATCTGCATTGGCTGCCATAGGACACGGAGGATTAAAAGAAGGTCAGATTATCAATAAAATGTTGGAATACTACCAGTTAGACCATAAGAAGGAAGTCACAGATGAAGATATTCTGGAAAATGTAGGTAGTGGAAGTGCTGTAGCAGGACCGGCAGAAGGAAATCAAAAGGGAAAACGTGGCAAGTCAAAGAGCGGAATTGTGGTCAAGGGAATTGATGATATGGCAGTTCGTTTTTCTCGTTGTTGTGCACCTGTGCCGGGAGACGAAATTGTTGGATTTGTTACCAGAGGACGAGGAATTTCCATTCACAGAACAGATTGTATTAATATTATTAATCTTTCCGATATGGATAGAGCACGACTCATTGAAGCTGAGTGGCAGACAACGGAAGGTCAGAATAGCCGTTACATGGCAGAAATTAAGATATATGGAAACAACCGTACCGGACTTTTGGTAGATATTACAAAGATATTTACAGAACGCCAGATTGATATTAATGCAATCCATTCTTCCACAAGTAAACAGGGAATTGCAACCATAACGCTGGCATTTGGAACCAAGGGAAAAGAAGAATTAAATTCATTGGTAGAAAAAATTCGTCAGGTAGAAAGTGTCATTGATATAGAAAGAACAAGAGGTTAATGCATGGCAGAAATAAAAGTAAAAAGTTATGTAGTAAGTGATTTTGGAACAAATTGCTATTTTGTGACAAATGCAGATACAAAGGAAATGTTAATTGTAGATCCGGGCGATAATGCACCTATGCTTGCTACCAATATCGACAAGGAGCAGTTAAAGCCGGTGGCTATTTTATTAACACATGGACATTTAGACCATGCCAGTGCAGCAGAAGAGCTTGCAAAAAAATATGGCATAAAAATCTATGTCCATGAGGCAGAAAAAGAAACACTTGCAGATGCCCGTATTAATCTGACAGGGGCATTTGGAACGCCAAAGGTATTTCACGCAGATGTATTTTTGAAGGATGATGAAGTATTAGAATTAATCGGATGCAAGATAAAAGTATTGTTTACACCGGGACATACACCGGGAGGCTGTTGTTACTATTTTGAAGAACAGAAGATCTTATTTAGCGGAGATACGCTGTTTTGCGAATCAGTTGGAAGAACAGATTTTCCGGGAGGGAGTGCGTCCGGCTTAATTCGTTCTGTTCGTGAAAAACTTTTGTGTCTACCAGAGGATGTAAGAGTATATCCGGGACATATGTCTCAGACTACCATAGGAACAGAAAAGATGTACAACCCATTTGTATAGAAGTTTTAGGAAAAGAGAAGTTTTATGATAACCGTTCAGTTAAGTGAAGCAAATTTTGAGTACGATATTCATTCTCTGGTAAAAGCATTTTATGATAAAGAGGATGTAAAAGTATTTGCAGATACAGAAAAAATAAAAGAATTAGAAGAAGAAAGAACACCTCTGTTTCAAATGGAGGTTTCTTATATTTATGCAGGTAGCAATGAAAAAGCTGTACCTGCTCAGGAAAAAGAACAATCACAGGAGTCTACAGATAAAATCCACTTTGAAATTTGGAAAATCGAAGCAGGAGAAAAGAAACAACAGGCGCAGGCGGAGGTTCTAGTTGACTTTTCTAATCGAAAAGAAACGAAAAATAAATTAAAACAGACCTTGTATCAAATGCTTGTAAAATATACTAAAAAAGAGTTACCATGGGGAACATTAACCGGAATTCGTCCGACCAAGATTCCCATGGCAATGCTAGAAGAAGGAAAAACAGAAGCTGAGATACATCAATATATGAAAGAAACGTATTATGCATCAGAGGAAAAGACGAGCCTGAGCATTGATATTGCAAAAAGGGAATTAGAACTTTTAAAGAAAATAGATTACGAAAAGGGATATAGTCTTTATATAGGAATTCCATTTTGTCCAAGTATCTGTTTGTATTGTTCTTTTTCTTCTTTTCCTATTGGAATATGGAAGAATCAGGCAGATGCATACTTAGATGCGTTAGAAAAGGAAATTGATTTTACCGCTGAGGCGTGTAAAGACAGGGTATTAAATACCATTTATATTGGAGGGGGAACGCCAACTACACTGACAGCCCAGCAGTTGGACAGATTGCTGACAAAGGTAGAAGAAAGTTTTGACTTTTCGGGAGTTTTGGAATATACCGTAGAAGCAGGGAGACCGGACAGCATTACAGAAGAAAAGCTGGCAGTACTTAGAAAACATGATATTTCAAGGATTTCCATTAATCCACAGACCATGAAGCAGGAAACATTGGACTTTATCGGCAGACATCATACAGTACAGCAAACCATTGAGAGCTTTCAGTTGGCAAGAAAGTTAGGATTTGACAATATTAATATGGATTTAATTGTGGGGCTTCCGGAGGAACAGCTTTCAGATGTAAAAAATACTATGGAGAAAATAAAAGAGTTAGATCCGGATAACCTGACAGTACATTCCCTTGCAATTAAACGTGCAGCAAGACTTCGTATGTTCCGGGATGAACACGCAGATATGCATATTTATAATAGCTGGGAAACCATAGATTTAACGGCGCAATATGCGAAAACAATGGGAATGGAACCGTATTACCTTTATCGACAGAAAAATATGGCTGGTAATTTTGAAAATGTGGGATATGCTAAGCCCGGAAAAGCAGGAATTTATAATATCTTGATTATGGAAGAAAAACAGTCTATAATGGCACTTGGTGCAGGTGCATCCACAAAGTATGTATTTGACCATGGAAAACGGATTGAACGTGTAGAAAACGTAAAAGACATCAAAAATTATTTAGAGCGTATTGATGAAATGATTGAAAGAAAACGTGAAAGTTTTGCCTTGTATATGAAATAAAGGCATGTATAAAATAACGTATATGAAAAATTACAATAAGATAGTGTAATGAAGATAGTATATATGAAATAACATAGATGAAAAAGCTATACATGAAATTAGAAAGTGGAGGAAAAGTTATGGCATTAGCAAAAAAGCCGGTAAATGGAATGAAGGATATTTTACCGGAGGAAATGCAAATAAGAGATTATGTAATGAGTGTAATCAAAGAAACATATCGTAGTTTTGGCTTTACACAGATTGAGACACCTTGTATGGAAAATATCTCAAACTTAAGCAGTAAACAAGGTGGAGAAAATGAAAAGCTTATTTTTAAAGTATTAAAAAGAGGAGAAAAGTTAAATTTAGAGACTGCGAAGGAAGAAGCAGATGTAGTAGATTTTGGAATGCGTTATGATTTAACACTTCCATTGTCAAGATTTTATTCTAACAATGCAAATAACTTACCTTCTCCTTTTAAGGCATTACAGATGGGAAATGTATGGCGTGCAGATCGTCCACAGAGAGGACGTTATCGTCAGTTTATGCAGTGTGACATCGATATTTTAGGGGAACCAAGTAATTTAGCAGAAATTGAATTGATTCTTGCAACTACAACCACACTTGGAAAGTTAGGCTTCAAAAATTTTCAAATTCGTATCAATGAGAGAAGAATTCTGAAAGCAATGGCAGCTTATAGTGGATTTTCAGAAGAATCTTATGATACCGTATTTATTATTTTAGACAAGATGGATAAAATCGGAATAGAGGGCGTGGCAGAAGAGTTGGAAAAAGAAGGATTTGCTAAGGAATCTATTGATAAATACCTTGATTTATTTAAGGGAGTAGAAGATGCAGAAGATGGAATTGCATACTTAGCAAAAGAGTTAGAAGGATTCTTAGAACCAGAAGTAGAACAGAATTTACAGGAAATAGTAACAAGTGTAACTGCTACGAAAACCGCTGATTTTGAGCTGGTATTTGATCCTACATTGGTTCGTGGAATGTCTTATTATACCGGAACAATTTTTGAAATTGCTATGCCGGAGTTTGGTGGAAGCTGCGGTGGCGGTGGACGTTACGACAAGATGATTGGAAACTTTACCGGAAAAGACGTTCCGGCTTGTGGATTTTCCATTGGATTTGAGCGAATTGTGTTGTTACTTTTAGAAAGTGGTTTCCAGATTCCGGGACAGGCACAGAAGAAGGCTTACTTAATCGAAAAAGGATATCCGGGAGAGAAGCTTTGTGATGTAATCGGACAGGCACAGGAAGAAAGAAAGAATGGTGTACAGGTATTAGTGGTACGCATGAATAAGAATAAGAAGTTCCAAAAAGAGCAGCTTACCAAAGAAGGCTATACAGAGTTTGTGGAATTTTTTAAATGAAAAACCTAATCCCCCAGCTATGCTGGGGTGAATGGAGTAAGCAGTAGCGTGTAGGATAACGATAAAAAGCCTCCTGTGCTACAATGAGAAAGGTATCGCAAGCCAATCTCAAAACAAAGGAGGCGGTCCTTAATGGACAATCAAAGTTTATCACATGTTCGCTGGAAATGCCAGTACCATATAGTTTTCATACCAAAG